>RZZN01000229.1 GCA_009929855.1 Gammaproteobacteria bacterium | reverse complement strand
TCGATCTGGTTGAGAATCGCTTGGCTCTCCTGGACATCGATCTGACCATCGGCCTTGGCCGCCGCGATCATCGCGCGTGCCAGGAGCAGACTGAGCGCGTTGACGCCCTGAGGATCGCTGGCCGCTGGCAGAAAGCCGCTCCCGCTTGGTGGCGGCTCGATCTCGGTCGCGGAGACCGGTGGCTTGACTTGTTGATAGCTCTGCCACGCCTTATACACCCGCTGGGTATAAGCCATCCCACCGACCAGCGTCACCCCTCCAATCTTCACGGCCGAGCCAGCCAGCTTCCCTGGCCTTCTTGCCTGTCTTGCCCCTCAGCAGGCCGGCCAGGGTCCCGCCGACGAGACCGCCGGCCAGTCCTCCGGGGACCCCACTGCCGATCCGCTCATTGAGCAACCGTTTCGCGTCGATCATGCCGAAGTCCGAGCGGTCTGTCCCGATTCGCTCAGGGACACTTCCCCGCGGGCTCGCTCTCGATCTCATCGACACGATCGCCTTCCAGATCGACCGAGGCACAGACACCGATGTCGAGCGGACCAGCGTCGATATCGATCTCGGTGCCGGCAGTTGCCGTATAGAGGCGGCCGCCGATCACCCACTCACCGACATGCCCATCCGCCGGTCGGCTCTCGACGATGCCGTAGACATCCCGGTCGGACAGGGCACGGAGCACAACGGCGAGGACGAGGAAGACCAGTGTCATGGCCAGGAGCGTCGAATGCTTCATCGGAGTGTCTCCTCGGTTGAATTCGCAACGGGTCAGGGACCCATGATGCACTGACGTCTCACGATGATGACGCTCCTGCCTGATCGACACTGGTGCCTGATGCCGTATCGAGCCGGGCGTTCATCGTGCCCATCGTGGCCTGCCTGGCGCGGCCGGTGCGGGGTCCGTCAGCGTCCTCCCGCTGCTCCAGCCCAGACCTCAACCCCTCATCGAAGTGCACCCTGAAGGGCAGGAGCCGTGGACATTCTCGCGCAGCCCAGCGCCGGGCGGCCATCGCCGCAGACCCCTGTCGGGCGAATAAGGTAACTTTACATATAGCATTAATGATGTAACGATACGATATCACCGGCACACCGCCGCCCCCATCACCCCCACGGAGCCCCCCATGGGACGACCCGGCATCACCGCCCAACAGGTCCAAGAGGCCGCCGAGGCCCTGCTCGCCGAGGGTCTCCACCCCACCGTGGTGAGCGTGCGCACCCGTCTCGGTGGCGGCAGCCCGAACAACATCACCAAATGGCTCAGCCAATGGCGCGAGGCCCGCAGCGCGCTCCAGAGCGAGGCCCTGCCGCCCCCGCCAGCGGCCGTCGAGACCGCCATGCGCAGCCTCTGGGGCGCCGCCTGGACGGCCGCCAAGGGCCATCTGGAGGGCGAGCGCGAGGCCCTCCTCAGCGCCCGTCAGGAGATCGAGCGTGAGCGCACCGAGATGCTCGCCGAGATCACCCGGCTCGACAGCGCGCTCGAGACCACCCGCGCCGAGTGCCAACAGCTCCAGCACGCACTCGAAACCGAGCGCCACGCCCACGAGAGCACCCGCGCCGATGTGCGCGAGGCCCGCGCCATCGCCAGCGAGCGCAAGAAACGCGTCGAGGAACAGACCGCCGAGCTGCAGGAGGCACAACGCCAAGCCGCCGCGGCCCTCGCCCGGGCCAGCCGCGCCGATGCACTCGAGACCGAGCGCGAGCGCGCCATCAGCGAGCAGACCCGCCTCGCCACCGACCTCAAGCGCGAACAGGAGACCGCCCGCCAAGGCCGGGCCGCGCTCGACGCCGGCGCGCTCAAGATCCGCAAGCTCGAGCACACCCTGGAGCAGGAGCGCCAGGCCCGCCAACAAGTCGAGCAGGCACTGGCCGAGCTGCGCATCGAGACCGCTACACTCAGCGAGCGGGCCGCCCACACCGAGGCACTGCGGGCACTGATCGAGCGGATGCACGGCACGGACGCGGGGCGGTGAGACCGGGGCGGACAGTGGAACGGGGCCGCTCCGACCCATCCACCCGGAGAGTCAGCGCGCCCCACGCCGTCACGCCGGTCCACGACTGGCACACCGCCTGAGCAGCGAACGTGCGCGGATCCGGATCAGACCAAGGCTGAGCGCGGGCGTCCCATCCCCAAATATCCGACCGATCGCACGACCCTGGTCAAGCCGTGATGGCTGCTCCAAGATGCATGGCCGCGGTCAGGATCCAGTGTCCATCTCAACCGGTGAAATGAGCTCATGTACAGATGTGGTGATCAGTCATTTCCATGGCGATCACATCCCACTCATGGACGCTAATCCGTATCAGCTGTCGATGCGCGACCTGCCAAGTCGCTGTCGCAAT
>RZZN01000228.1 GCA_009929855.1 Gammaproteobacteria bacterium | reverse complement strand
CCGGACCTGGCCTTTTGTGTCGACGCCATGATGGAGCGGCTCGGCCGTTCGCCTCACGGTGAGGCGGCCGTGCGCAACTGGGTGGGAAACGGGGTCGAGCGTCTGGTGCGTCGGGCGCTGATCGGGCAACTGGATGGCGAGCCGGACGAGGCGGATTTCGAGGCCGCGCTCCCGATCTTTCTGGAGCTCTATGCGGAGAACACCTCCAAGCGCTCGGTGCTCTATCCGGGCGTGATCGAGGGCATTGCCTTCATGAAGGGTGCGGGTTATCAGCTCGGCTGCGTGACCAACAAGGCCGCTCAGTTCACCGAGCCGTTGCTGCGTGATCTGGGGATCCGCGACAATTTCGGCCTGGTGGTCAGCGGTGATACGCTACCGAAAAAGAAGCCGGATCCCATGCCGTTGCTGCATGCGGCGCAACACTTCGGTGTCGAGCCAGCCGAGGCGCTCATGATCGGCGATTCGGTGAGCGACGTGAAGGCCGCGCGTGCCGCGCGCTTCGGGATCATCTGCATGAGCTACGGCTACAACCACGGACAAGACATCCGCGAGGCCAAGCCCGACGCGGTGATCGACTCCATGGTGGAGCTGAAGGGTCTGTTGGCTGCGTAATCAGTTGGTCTCGTAGGGTGGCGAAAGCGAAACCCATCCTCTAAACCGCGTCCAGAGCGACATGCGTTATTCTCATGTTGTGTCGGACTCAAGGATTTTTCCGGCCTTTTTGGAGGCGCGGTTTAGACCGCTCTAGTGCAGCACGGCAGATGTGTCGAGACTGTTCATTGTCGTTGTCGACCATCGATACAACAACGAAAATGATTTTGTACGCTCTCGGAATCTCTGCACTGCACCACTCACCATTCACCATTCACCACTTAATGAGAACCGGGACGATGCGAGCGATGAACGGGTGGCGATGGCGAGGTTGAGACCATCCCATTATACACAACTTTGAGTGTACAGGCTAAGATAGCGCTTTTGGACGATTTCCGGGGGCGACGATGGGCTGGGCAGAGGCGGAATTTCAAGGACTTGATCTGGGCGATACGCGCCGCGAGCGGCGTGCCGTGCAGTTGATCGAGCGCTTGGCGGAGCGCCCGACGGCGAGCATCCCCGAGGCCTGCCGGGGTTGGGGCGAGACGCAGGCGGCGTATCGGTTTCTCGGCTCCGAGGCGTACGACTGGATGGACATCCTCGAGCCGCACCGTCGGTGCACCCGCACGCGCATGGCGGCGCACCCGGTGGTGTTGTGTCTGCAGGACACCACGGAGCTGGACTTCAACGGCCAGGGGATCGCCGGTCTCGGACCCTTGAGCTACGAGGCGCAACGCGGGATGTATCTGCATCCGACGTATGCCGTGAGCCCGGCACGCGAGCCGCTGGGCGTGCTGGACGCCTGGATGTGGGCACGCCAACCGAAAGGGCCGGACGGGACCCGTGCCGGGGAGAAGGAAAGTGTCCGCTGGCTCGAAGGGTATGCGCGCGTCGCCGAGCTGGCGGCCGAGCTGCCCGCGACGCGGCTGGTGTATGTCGCCGACCGCGAGGCCGACATCCGCGACCTCATGGTGCGTGCGCGCGATCTCGGCACGCCGGCGGACTGGCTGGTGCGCGCCAAGCATAATCGGGCGCTGCCCGCGGGCGGCAAGCTGTGGCCGACGGTATTGGCCGGTGCGGTCTTGGGCGAGGTGCGTTTCGCCCTGCCCGCGGGACGCGGGCGCACCGCGCGCGCGGTGCGCCAAGACCTCTACGCGCAGCGCGTCACGCTCGCCGACGGGCAGGGCGGCACGCTCGAGGCCACCTGCGTGATCGCCCGCGAAGTCGACGCCCCGCCCGGCGTGAAGCCGATCGAGTGGCGTCTGCTGACCAACCGGACGGTCGAGACCCTGGAGGCCGCCGCCGAGCTGATCGATTGGTATCGGGCGCGCTGGGACATCGAACTGCTGTTCTTGGTGTTGAAGGAAGGTTGCCGCGTCGAGGCGTTGCAGTTGAGCACCGTGGAACGCCTCGAACGCGCCCTGGCATTGTTTCTGATCGTCTCCTGGCGCATCGCGCAGCTGATGCGCTTGGGGCGAACCCTGCCGGATCTGGACGCCGAGCTGTTCTTCGCGCCCGAGGAATGGCAGGCCGCCTACATTCTCTCCGAGAAACCCCTGCCGAAAGAGCCGCCATGCCTCAACACAGTGGTCCGCCTGATCGCCGGCCTCGGCGGATTCCTCGGGCGCAAGGGCGACGGCGAGCCCGGCGTGAAGACGATTTGGCTCGGTCTGCAACGCGTCGCGGACTTCGCCGCGGGGCTCAGATATGCGCGACAGGCTCATGACTTATGAGATGTGTGTAATGGGATGCC
>RZZN01000227.1 GCA_009929855.1 Gammaproteobacteria bacterium | reverse complement strand
AAGATTGCGCCGTCCGATGACGCACTTGCTCCCTCTCCAAATCGTGAACGACCACATCAGGTTGTAGTTGACGATGACGAGGTACTCCCCGTGGATGCGTCGGTAGTAGCCGCGAGCCTCTGGCACGGCCTGGAAGTCGTAGTCTTCGGGAGCCATCACTTCATCCTCTTTTGCTGACGATCGACCATCGGCTGGACCCGCTCGATCGAAGCCCGGATCCGGTCCGAATCGAGCGAGTCGACGCTGCCGGACTTCAGGCAAAGCATGACGCCGTCGGTGATCCCGGAGTCGACGATCAGCTTCAGCCCGTAGAAGAAGCTGTCGCAGACTTGTGAGCCCGCCCTGCCGGCAAGGCAGGCTCTGCCGAGGCGTTCCACCTCCCCTTGCGCTTCGAGAAACAGCTCGGTCGTCTTGCTGCAGGTCTCCCGGAGTGACGGCGCAGGGAGGGGCTCAGGCACATAGGCCGTCGCGCAGCTCGAGAGCAGGGCGGCTGCGAAAGGCATGATCGTTGCGTTCATGTGTTTCTCCTGGTTGTGATAGGCAGAGCCGATGGCCCTGCCTGGTTGCTGTCGTTCAGATCGCCAGCTCGAGCTGCTGCGGCATCTTCTCGACGAGGTACTCTGCCATGTGGCGTGCCTCCTCCATGGCGTACTCGAGGCCAAAGAATCCCCACACGGACTCAAGCACCTCGTCGTCCTCGTCCTCGATCGTGAACCCGTAGACCTGGCCCTCGAGGAACATCGAATAGGTCTCGACCTCGCCCTTCAGGTAGTTCTCTGCGCGCTCTCGAATCTCCTCATCGGTCCCGGACCACTCCTTGCGCGCCTGCTCCATCGTCATGTAGATGATTCCCACCCGGCCCGAGTCCCAGCCGCAGCTGAACGGGGCGGCCGACATCGCGATGCCCGAGTGGTCGTAGAGCCACAAATCGTGCATCACCAGGTTCTTCTCGAGATCGTTCTCGATCGTAGCACTGCGGATGCTCAGCAGTCTAGCATATCTTTGCGCATACTGAGGGGCAGGATGCCACCTGTAATCCTCTCCGAAGGAGCAGGGCACCTCCTCGATCAGCCGGTCGCACCGCTCGATCCTGTTCTGGGCCTCCTCCGACAAAAGGCTCATCAGGTACTCGTCCGGATCGCAGGTCGGCTGCTCGTCGCCGAGCCGGTACCGGTGGTGCCAGCAGGCCATCACGCCCAGATTGTCGAACTCCTCTCGCGGATTCATGGGGTCAGAGTCGTAGTGAATTTCGACGGTCAGCGGTCCGACTTCGAAGGTTTCAATAGGGTCGTACATGGTTGAATCTCCTGGTTGTTGTGATAATCTAGCGAGGTGCCTTGACGATCCAGCCGAAATCAGTCTCGACCAGATTCTCCTCGTGGACTGCCGTCCTAAGGCCGTTCGCCCAAAGCACGCCGAACATCCGGTAAGACCCTCCATAGCCCTCCGGATTGTCACTGATTCCGTAGACGCGTCCCATCAGTCCGCTGTCTTCCCTAAACACAAAGTCGTTGACGTTTAACATATCCTCTCCTATGAAATGCCGGGCTTAGCGCCCGGCGGTTGATCTAGCTCGCGCGAACCCAGTAGTCGACGCCGTCGAAGTCAACTCTGGAGTAGTCATGCTTAAGTGAGTCTGCCGCTTCATCCCAGTTAATGTGGCAGGTTGGCCAAGCCGCATCCGAATTGATGAGGCCGAGGTCGTCAGCCAGCTGTTCGGCATACTCCTTGAAATAACTGTCGCGAATCAGCGTCTCGCCGTAAGTCCAATCCGACGCATAGCCACTCGCCTCGTCAGCCAGCTCTTTGAGGGCGCTCAGTTCCGCCTGAAGCTCTTCGAGTTCAGGACTCTCGTCCTCCTCTTCCAGCAGATCCTCGATGTCGGACTCCAGTTCGGCGATTCGGGCGATGATGTCGCGCGAATCAATGATGTCGTCGTTGTTGCTGATCTCTTTACTCATTTCGTTCTCCTATTGTTTGAAGTAGCGCCACTCTGCTTCGTCACGAAGCTTGTACTCGAGCATGCCGTCTTCGGGGAGCCGCCACCATGCGACGTCGTCGAAGGTCTTGCCTTTCGGAAGCGGCACTCGAATAACTTCCGAGAGATCGGCCGGGCACTCCTCGAGGGAGGCCTCGGCAGATGCCTTGTTGCTGAACAGCGTGAGGGTTTTGACGAGGTACATACGGACTCCTAAGCGTGAGCAAACGCTTTCTTGTGGCGGCGCAGGGCATGCAAGATCGCCGCCCTGGCTTCCGGCAGGGGCTGCGCCTTGTAGGCGGCGTAGACGGCGCCCAGCGGCGCCTCACCGGCCTCGTAGGGCAGGTTGGTGCGATTGCACCAGCTCTTG
>RZZN01000226.1 GCA_009929855.1 Gammaproteobacteria bacterium | reverse complement strand
GTTTTTACGGACGGCTCAGCGACTTCTGCTCCCGCCCGCCAGCCCAAGCCATGGTGGGCGATGGCCCACTTGGCGTTTGCGTCCCTGCTCGAGCGCCTGAAGCCGAAGGGTCCGCGGCCCTGGTCCACCCTGCGCGCGATCCTCGCCGGCCAATGCCGGGTCACCGCCCCTTCCGCTGTTCCGACCGGTGCGCCCAGCCTGTGCGCAAGGCCATCCAGCCGGAACCAGCGGAGCTCGCCCCGCGGCGGCCCGCGGATGGGGCGCCTTCGTCACCCAGAGACGGTCACCCGCGCAAGCCAAGGCGCACTCTTGGAGTGCATCAGGCTGCTTGGCTGGCTGAACTTGCTATATGATGGTACATATGACGAGTGTAGGCGGGTACATTCAGGATCACTAGCGGTGCCTTGATCAAGGCGGTAGAGGCCATCCCTTCCGTGATGTCAAGCTCATCGCAGACCTTGTGCGCGATGGTCGCGGGCACCCTTCAATCATTGATGAGTGTATCGCGATCCCGCGCCGTCTCGCGGTTCTTTTATCAACATAAAAAGTTTCATAAACAATAGACTAGTGATCCGCGAGAAGCGATGACCGATCATCGGTCACGATCATTTGACGTTCCTCCGGATGCCGGCCTGCCCGCGGGCGGGCCAATCGAAGGCACCCACAAGATACAGGCATGGCCTTCGAGTTGGTGGCTTTCTATTTGCATGGCAGTCGTTCAGAAACGTTATTTCTCGTTCTATATGGAGCCTGCCATGAACGTGCATCCTTCGGAGCCATCGCGTCTCGCTTCACAGCCTGGCGTCGGGTCGATCGCGGCGCTCGTCACACATGGGCAGCTGCAACCGGTTGCCTCATCCATGCCTCCATCGAGGAAGACCCACATGAAAGCGCGCACCCCTCTCGCCATCGCCCTGGTCCTTGCCGTCGCAGCCGGCAGCTCGGCGGCCGGCGAGGCGCAGGTTGCCGTGGCGGCCAACTTTTCGGCGCCGATGAAAGAGATCATGGCGTTGTTCGAGCAGGACAGCGGTCACCGGATCAAGGCATCCTATGGTGGGACCGGGAAGTTGTATGCCCAGATCAAGAACGGCGCCCCCTTCGATGCCCTGCTCGCGGCGGACCAAGAGCGACCCGAGCGGCTGGAGCGGGAGGGCATGGGTGTCCCGGGCTCACGCTTCACCTACTCGACCGGTCGGTTGGTGCTCTGGTCCGCGAAGCCTGGGCTGGTCGAGGATGGTGAGTCAGTGCTGAAGGCGGGCGACTTCAACAAGCTGTCCGTGGCCAATCCCAAGCTGGCCCCTTATGGCGAGGCCGCGATGCAGACATTGTCAGCGCTGGGTCTCAGGCAAACCCTGGAACCCAAACTCGTCATGGGTGAGAACATCGCTCAGACATATCAGTTCGTCGACAGCGGTAACGCCGAGTTGGGCTTCGTCGCCTTGTCTCAGGTGATGCAGGAGGGCCGGATCGCCAAGGGCTCGGGTTGGATCGTCCCGGGTGACCGACATGCGCCGATTCGCCAAGATGCGCTGATCCTGCGGGCCGGCAAGGACAACCCTGTGATCGCCGAGCTGTTCGACTATCTCAAGACCGAGAAGGTGCGGGCGCTCATCCAGGACTTTGGCTATGAGACCGAAGCGGCTGCCATGGCGTCATCAAGCATGATGCAGAGGTCACGAGGATTCGCCGAGACCCCTGTGCCGCGCATCTGAGCGGACTGCACAGCACTGCCCGCGGGTCACCAGAGCCATGTTTCTATCCGACTCCGATATCGAGGCGATCCTGCTGACCCTGCGCTTGGCCTCGGTCACCACCCTGATCCTCTTCATCGTCGGCACGCCGATCGCCTGGTGGCTGTCGCGCACCCGCTCGCGCTGGAAGGGAGCAGTCGGCGCGCTGGTGGCCATGCCCTTGGTCTTGCCGCCCACGGTGCTTGGCTTCTATCTCTTGGTCGCCATGGGGCCGAACGGGCCGGTGGGCTGGCTGACCCAGACGCTCGGTCTGGGTCTACTGCCGTTCAGCTTCTGGGGTCTGGTCATCGGCTCGGTCTTCTACTCGCTCCCTTTCATGGTGCAGCCGGTGCAGAACGCCTTCGAGGCCATCGGCGAGCGCCCATTGGAGGTCGCGGCGACACTGCGGGCATCGCCCATCGATCGGTTCTTCACGGTGGCGCTGCCCCTGGCCCGACCGGGTTTCGTCACCGCCGGTATCCTGACCTTTGCACACACGGTCGGCGAGTTCGGCGTGGTCCTGATGATCGGTGGCAATATCCCGGGTGAGACGCGGGTCGCCTCGGTGCAGATCTACGACTATGTCGAGGCACTGGAATACGGCAACGCACACCGCTTGGCGGCCGTACTC
>RZZN01000095.1 GCA_009929855.1 Gammaproteobacteria bacterium | reverse complement strand
GGGGCATTTCACGACTCTCGATGACGGTACGAACCGACAACTGACCGCAAACGAGTCCTGCCGTCACTGATGCCGAAAATTTTATGTCAACGACTTATTACGGCGCCCTGCTGAATGAATTAGGGCTCGGCCACGAGGATCTGCGGGTTGCGCTGGAAGAAGGGAACCGCGCCCACCTGATTCAGTCCAGTGGGCGGGTGATGCGCGAGCGGACCGAGCAGGCCGGGGCACTCGATGACCGCAAGCGGTTCGTGCTGTTGCGGTCCACGACTGATCGCGATGGCTTTTTGAACGAGGACGGCCGATTCCTGATCGAGAAGATGCGGGAGCTTGCCCACGTGGTGACGTATTCGCAGTTCGCGGTTCACCCGCGGCGAGTGCTGGAGGCGCAACGCGAGTTCTTTACGACCGGGCGAGTGACCCGCGATGACGCCATCGAGCGAGGGGTGACCGCTGACAAGCTGACCCCGCGGCAACGGAGGATGACCCAGGAGGAGCGGGCGGCGGCGAAGGAAGCGGCGCGGAAGGAGCGGGCCGAGGCCAAGCTCTGGGCGATGGCGAGCGAGGGCGTTTCGTGGAATAAGGCGAGAAGATTGTCTCACGTCGACCGCAGCCACACGAAGGAGGAAATCCACGAATTGATGGAAGTTTATAAGGGAAAAAGAGTAACTATTTGAAAATAAAGATAAATCGTAAAACGAAAAGGTACCCAATTTCTGATCGCGCCCTTATAGAGAGCGAAGGGCAAAAGTGGTGACGTTTGAAAAACACAAGATGATGAAAATGATACGTGATATCTCAAGTGTTGGTTTCTTTTCGCTGTCTTTGCCCCTGCTGCTTCGGCCCTGTCTGGGCCAGCCCTGGCGGCCGTCTGGTGGAGCCTGCCACAGGTCTGCGCGAATCCCCGTCGACTTTCGTGCAGGCCCCGGCGTTACCGTGGGAATCTGAGGCCGAAACCGGTCGCGGTCGGCTGTGGCGTTGATGAGGGGGTGGCTGTGGGTATTCGAGTCGATGGGGTTCAGCAGGTCCGCGAACTACTAACCAAATTAGCGCAGGAAAGCCCCAAGGCCGCGGTCGCTGCGCAAAACAAGATGGTCTACCAGCTCAAGCAGGGTATGGACCTACAGATGGTCGCGGATATTGACCGGCCCAAGCCCTACTCGCGTTCCGCGGTCCGGTATACCAAGGCCGAGCTCGGGAAGATGCGCGCGCGGCTTTACGTTCAGTCCGAGGACGGCTCGGCTGCTGACGAGCAGCATTATCTAGGCGTGCAAGTGCTCGGTGGGCGTCGGAAGCGGTTGCGGCATTCCGAGCGGGTGCTGCAATCCCGAGGGCTCATGCCGCAAGGGTACGTCTGGGTGCCGACCCGGTTCACTCGGCTGGACACCTACGGCAACGTGCCAGCCGCGATGATCTCGGCGATCCTTGGGTCCGGGCGCTACACCGGCGGCACCGACAAATATATCGTGGTCGGTGATCCGGGCCGCGAGCGCGGCGTCTGGTACCAGTTCCCCGACGGGCGGTTTCTCCCTGTGCTGCTGTTCCTGTCCCCGCGCGAGTATCGCGAACGGTTCGATTTCTACGGGCGGGCTGACCGCGAGATCCAGGCTCACTTGCTCGCCTATCTGGAGAAGGCCCTCGACGAGGCGATCGTTGCGGCAGCGTCTTAGGAATCAATGGGTTAAATGTCCAAGTGTACTCTTTTGCGCTGGCGGCGGACGGTGACCTGTGATGGCCTCAATAAAATCAAAGAGTTACGGGTCCTCCCGTGTATGAAGGCACGCGGGGCTGTTCGCGTGCGGAGTTTCTGTAGCTAAACCCTTGGAAAGTTGATTAGCCGAGCCCTCTTCAATCGGAAATACCGACCATAACCCTATGCCCCGGACCAAAGCCTCCGCCCCCAATCCCGCCGAGACCGTGCCCCCGCCGGTCTTGGATAACCCGCTCGATGGCCAGCGCTGGCCGGCGGCCGAGGTCGAGATGGTGCCGACCGACGGGCTGATGCCCTACGCCCGCAACGCCCGGACTCACTCCGACGAGCAGATTGCCCAGATCATGGCCAGCATCCGCGAGTGGGGCTTTACCACGCCGATCCTGCGTGATGAGACTGGGATGGTTATCGCCGGGCATGGTCGGCTGATGGCCGCCCAGCGGTTGAAGCTGGCCGCGGTCCCGGTGGTGACGGCCTACGGCTGGAGCGAGGCGAAGAATCGCGCCTACGTGATCGCCGACAACAAGCTGGCCCTCAACGCGGGCTGGGATGAGGAGATGCTGGCCCTGGAGCTGGGCGACCTGGCCGCGCTGGATGTCGATATGGACCTGATCGGCTTCAGCGAGAATGAGTTGGCCGCGCTGCTGGCCAGTGCTGACGGTGAAGGCGCCGGCGGCGAGCGCAAGGCCTCGGTGCTGGCTGCCCTGGACGTGTCGATCGCTGACCCGCGCCATGCGGTGAAGACGGGCGATGTCTGGCACTTGGGCGATCGCCATGTGCTGATCTGCGAGTGCGTGTTGACCGGCTGGGCGGTCTGGTCGGCGTACCTGACCGAGGATGATGCGGTGTTTTGCCCGTTCCCCGGCCCGTTCGTGCCCTTGTCGATGAAAGCCGACGAGGTGCCGTTCGTGATGGTGCAGCCGGACCCGTATGCCGCCGGGCATCTGTTGGATCGCTATGCCGACGTGCATGGTGAGGAGGCGGTGACCCTTGCCGATGATTAAGCGGACCGGCGGGCGCTGGGACCCGCAAGAGGATGTCTGCTACTTCCTGGCCAATAGCATGGAAACCCTGCAATGGGCGGTCGGGCGGGCCAAGCACCAGTTGATCGCCATCAATGAGATCACCGGCGAGAAGGCGCTGGAGACCTTGCAGGGCTGGATCGCCGACGGCCACCTCCTGCTGATCGACTCGGGCGTGTTTAACCTGGCCAATGAGCATGCCCGGCGCAACAAGGTCCCGCTCGAGCAAGCGCTGGCCCTGGCTCCGGACGAGATCGACGGCTTCGCCGACCTGTTGCGCGCCTATCGCCGGATTGTGTCTGCTCTGAAGGATGACTGCTGGGGCTACATCGAGATCGACCAAGGCGGCCGGGACCACAAGATCAAGACCCGCGCTTTGCTGGAGGCCGAGGGTCTACGACCGATCCCGGTCTACCACCCGCTCAATGATGGCTGGGACTATTTCGACGAGCTGGCCCAGCGCTACGACCGGATCTGCGTCGGAAATCTGGTGCAGGCCGAGCCCGAGTCGCGCAAGCGGATGCTGGCCACCATCTGGGAGCGCCGCCGCCGCTACCCTGACTTGTGGGTGCACCTGCTGGGCTATACGCCAAACGCCCTGCTCAATGCATTCCCGGTCAACTCGTGCGACTCCTCGACCTGGCTCTCGGCGGTGCGCTGGCCCGACGCCTTTGCGGTGCGGGCCGCGCTGCGGACGGTCTCGCGGCTCGATGGCCGTTATGCCTACGACTACGAGCTGGCCCGCGACGTGCCCGGCGGCAACGGCCATGCCAAGCAAATGGGCGCCTATGAAGCGGCTTTCCTGACCCGGACCTGGCGGGCACTGTTGGACGAGTACCGCCGCCATGGCTGCGACCCCGGCCTCTATCTGACCCCCGACCCAACCCCTGCTGCGGAGGCAACCCCGAGGTGAAGACTGTCCTGATTCTGAGCGGTGGCATGGACTCCGCGACCCTGGCGCATGAGCCCGGCCTCGGCCCGCTGCTGTGCCTGTCGTTCGATTATGGCCAGCGCCACGTGCGGGAGCTGACGGCCGCCGCCGCCATCGCCGCCGCGGTCGGTGCCGAGCATCGAATCCTGCGGCTGGACGGCTTCGCCGCGGCCTGCCCCGGTTCGTCCCTGACTGACCCGGCGGTGGCGGTGCCGCATGGCCACTACGCGGCCGAGACCATGAAAGCCACGGTCGTGTCGAGCCGCAACGCCATCCTGCTCGCGACCGCCTTTGGGGTGGCGGTGGCCCATGGTGCCGAGCAGGTCGCCACGGCGGTGCACGCGGGCGACCATACCATCTACCCCGACTGCCGCGAGCCGTTCCTCGTGGCGCTGGAGGAGGCGCTTAATCTGGGCGTGTGGAGTGACCGGCGGATCGCCATTCGGGCTCCTTACCTCGCCCTGAGCAAGATCGATATCGCCCGCCGCGGTGGCGAGTTGGGCGTGCCCTTCGAACTGACCTGGACGTGCTATGACCCGCAAGGCGCGGTCCATTGCGGCCAGTGTGGAGCCTGTGAGGAGCGCAAAGAGGCGTTCCGCGATGCCGGTCTGGTTGACCCGACGGAGTATGCCGCGTGACTGAGATCGTCCTCGGTTGCGGTTTGCGTAAGCGCGACCGCCCTTGTCCGGCCTGGCGGATGTACCAAGGCCCCGTCTTTCGGACGGCGTTGCGTTGGTCGCTGTCGGTGGCGGCGCTCCCGGACATCTACATCCTGTCCGGCAAGTATGGCTTGATCCCCTCGGAGATGGTGATCAACCCCTATGAGAGTAGGATCGGGACGCCGTCGCAGGTGTGCACCCGCGCCTCGGTCGCGCAGCAGGCCGCCGCGCTGGGGCTGGACCGACGCCGCCCGTTGCTGGTGAACATTGGCAAGCCCTATCTGGCCGTCTTGAGCCTGCCGCAGTATGACCTGTTGATCGATTACATGGATCTCCCTGATACCCGTTACGGGTATCAGGGTTCCTGGTTCAAGCAGTACCACGGCCGTCTGCCTGGACGGCTTGCCGCCCTGACGGAGTCTGCCGCATGAGTGAAACCGCCCAAGCCGCCCAACCGATCGTCTTGCCGACCTGGCTGACCGATCCGCCGACCCGAGCCAACGAGCCGCTGGACAAGTGCGATGACGAGCATCGCGAGGCGATCCGCCGCGAGGTGGAGGCCGCCACGGTGCAGTTGCTGGAGGCGCTGCGGATCGACTGGCGGTATGACCCCAACACCCGCGAGACGCCGGCCCGGGTCGCTCGGATGCTGGTCGATGAGACGCAGCGCGGGCGGTTTCACCCGTGCCCGAAGCTGACCACGTTCCCGAACACCCGGCAACTTGATGAGCTCTACACTGTCGGTCCGATTGCCGTGCGCTCGACCTGCTCGCACCATCTGGTCCCGATCATTGGCGCGGCCTGGATCGGGGTGATTCCGGGCGAGACCTTGATCGGGCTTTCCAAGTTCAACCGGCTGACCGAGTGGGTGATGGCCCGGCCGCAGATCCAGGAGGAAGCCGCGGTGCAATTGGCCGACGAGATCGAGCGCCTGATCCAGCCCAAAGGCTTGGGCGTGGTGGTGAAGGCCGAGCACCTGTGCATGAGCTGGAGAGGTGTGCGGGATACCGACTCGAAGATGGTGACCTCGATCATGCGCGGCATCTTGCGTGAGAACGCCGCGGCCCGCTCCGAGTTCATGGAGGCCATCAAGGGGCAGGGCTACGCCGCATGATTCGCTTGACCTGGACTGATTTCGACCATGCCGTGGAGCAGATCGCCGCTGCTTGGAGCGCCGCGGACCTGTGTGCTGTTCATGGGATCGCTCGCGGTGGGCTGCCGTTGGCAGTGGCCGTGAGCCACCGGCTCGGGGTACCCCTGGTCGACGCCCCTGCCCCTGACGTGCTGACCCTCGATGACATCCACGACACCGGGCAGACCCTGCGCCGCTTGCGTGCCGAGTGCCCGGACCTTGGCCCGGTCCACGTCTGGGTCACCCGACAGACCGACCCGGCGGACTACGGCTACGACGCGGTGCTGACCGATGTCGGCCCGGCCTGGATTGTCTTCCCTTGGGAAGACCCCGTGCGGGCCGAGGCGGATCGCCTGGCGTACTTGGAGGGCTTGAGATGATCACCGCGACCCGTTACCACGATTTCTCTTGCGGGCATCGAGTGGTCGGCCATGAGCACAAATGCCGGTATCTGCACGGGCATAACTACCGTGTGACCTTCGAGTGCGCTGGAGACTTGGACGCCGTCGGCCGGGTCATCGACTTCGGCGTGATGAAGGCCCGGCTTTGCCAGTGGCTTGAGGAGCATTGGGACCACAAGCTGCTGCTCTGGGCGGATGACCCGCTGCTGGAGTCGGTTCGGGCGGCCTCGCCGGAATCGGTGGTTGCGGTGCCGTTCAATCCGACGGCCGAGAACCTTGCCGTGCACCTGTTGACCGTCGTCGGCCCGGCGCAGCTCGCCGGGACGGGCGTCACCCTGATCCGCTGCAGGGTGGAAGAAACCCGCAAATGCTCGGCCGCCGCGAGGCTTGCATGCTGAAGGTGGCCGAGGTTTTCCGTTCGGTGCAAGGCGAGGGCTTTTGGACCGGGACCCCGGCCGCCTTCATCCGCTTGCAGGGGTGCGGGGTCGGGTGCCCTTGGTGTGACACGCCCTACACCTGGAAACAGGCGCCGGCGCCGGTCGCGTTCGAGGCGCTGATCCAGGCCCCGCCGGAAAGCCCCATCATGGCCGAGGTCGAACCGCAGGAGCTGGCCCAGTGGGTGGAACGCCAGCGCGTGCGCCACGTCGTGGTGACCGGCGGTGAGCCGTTCGAGCAGGACCTGGAGGCCTTACTCGCGCGGTTGGGCGCCGATGGATGCTTCGTGCAGGTCGAGACCTCGGGTACGGTCGGCGTGCCCCATACCACGCTCGGGCAGACCGACTGGATCACCGTGAGCCCGAAAGTCGGGATGCCCGGCGGGCGCCAAGTTGATCCGCGCATGCTGGACTTGGCCGACGAGATCAAGATGCCGGTCGGCCGCGACCGGGATCTGGCCGTGCTGTTGGATCTGCTCGGCCGCCGGCATGGCGACCCAGTCCCGGTCTGGCTGCAACCCTTGAGCCAGTCCCCGGCGGCCACGCGGCTGTGCATCGATGCCGCGGCCCTCCATGGTTGGCGGGTCTCGCTGCAGACCCATAAGCTCGCCGGGCTGCGGTGATGGCGGACGCTGCCGACAAGGCCGCGCCGCCGACGACCGGTCAGCATGGCGGCCGGCGGCCGGGTGCTGGGCGCCGGACCGCGGCCGAGGAGTCCGCCAGCGGCCCTTACGGAACGCTCGCCAAGGCCAAGGCGAAGAATGAACTGTTCAAGGCCAATTTGGCCGAGTTGGAGTTCAAGCAACGCACCGGGCAATTGTTGCCCGCCGAGGAGGTGTCCCGCGTCTGGGCCGAAAAGGGGCAGATCATTAAAGAGCGGCTGTTGTCGTTGCCCTCCCGGCTGGCTCCAGACATTTTGCGGATGAGCGAACTGCGGGAGGTTGAGCGGTGTCTGCGTGACGCCTTGCACGGTGTACTGGACGAGCTCTCCCGTGGAGACACCCTACGCAAGTCTTGAAGAACGGTTCGCGGCCCCGCTGAACGCCCTGGCGGAGTCGTTGAGCGCTCCGCCCCGGCTATTGATCTCGGAGTGGGCCGAGCGCTACCGCTACCTGTCTCCAGAGGCCTCGGCCGAGCCTGGCTTGTGGAACAATGCCCGTGCGCCGCACTTGGTCATGCCGATGGATTACCTGTCGCCGTACCACGCCTGCGAGCGGGTGGTGTTCAAAAGCAGTTCACAGGCCGGTAAAACCGAGTGCCTGCTCAATTTCATCGGGTATATCGTTGATTTGGACCCCGGCCCGATTCTGGCCATCCAGCCGAACGTCACGCCCATGGGCGAGGCGTTCTCCAAGGATCGGGTCGCCACGATGTTCCGTGACTCGCCGAGCTTGGCCGAGAAGATCGGTCGCGTGAAGGCGAGAAACAGCGCCTCGACGATTACCCACAAAGTCTTTCCCGGCGGCCACCTGACCATCGCCGGAGCCAACAGCCCCGCGGGCCTGGCCAGCCGCCCGATCCGCTACCTGATTTGCGATGAAATCGACCGCTGGGAAATCACCAAAGAAGGCGACCCCCTGACCCTGGCTCGCAAGCGGCAAACGACCTTTCGCGCGCGGCGCACGGCCAAAGAGATCATCACCTCGTCGCCGACCTTTGCCGAGGTCGGGATCTGCGCCGAGTATGACCGGTGCGCCCAGCAGTGGCAGTGGCAAGCGGCGTGTCAGCACTGCGGTGCCCTTCAGTTTCCCCGGCTGGAGCATTTCCGCTGGGACGGCGACGACCCCACGACCTTGCGCTACATCTGTAAGTCGTGCGGGTGCGAGCATGACCTCGCGATGGCGGATAAGGTGAAGCTCTCGGGGCGTTGGGTCTGCATCAAAGATGGACCCGAGACGACCGCGGGCTTTTGGTTCAACGAGTGGGCCTCGCCGTTCGCCCGCTGGGACGACACCCTGGCGGAGTGGATCGGCGCCCAGGGTGACCCGGCGCGCAAGCAGGCCGTGACCAACACCGCCTTTGCCGAGCCGTGGGAAGGCGAAGGCGAGCAGGTCCAGCCGCATAGCCTGCTCCAGCGGTGTGAGGATTACGGCGCCGAGGTGCCTGACGCCGTGGCCCTGTTGACGATGGGCGTCGATGTGCAGGGCGACCGCCTCGAGGCCGAGGTGGTCGGCTGGGGGCCCAAGCGGGAGTCCTGGTCCATCGGCTACTTCGTGCTGCCGGGCGAGCCGACCGCGGGCGATGTCTGGGACGATCTGCTGGAGCTGATCCGCACGCCCTATACCCGTGCCGACGGGACTCAGCTCAAGGTGGCTTTGACCTGCATCGATTCCGGCGCCTACACCCAGCATGTCTACGACGCGGTGAAGCGTTTTGCCGATTACAGCATCATCCCGATCAAAGGGGCGTCGGGCATGGCCCGTGAAGAAGTGGATCGGGACCGACGTGCGTTCAATAAACGTCAGGCCCGGCGCCGCCGCGCGGGCAAGCCGGCCGAGATTCTGGGTGTCGATAACCTCAAGCGGACCCTGTACCACGCCTTGAACGCCGCGCCGGGCCAACCGGGGCATTGCCATTTTCCGTTGGGTCGTTCGGAGGAGTATTTCCTCCAGTTGACCGGCGAGCGGTTGATGGTGGTCAACATGCGGATGCGCCGGCCGGAACGGCGCTGGGTGCCCGTGCATACCGCGGTGGAGGCATTGGACTGTCGCGTCTATGCCTACGCCGCCATGCTGTTTGCGAATCGTGATCTGAACGAGCCACCGAAACCCGTCCGAGCCGCCGAGCCTTCGCCCCCGTCGAGCGGTGCGTCGCCCCCGGTTCGGGCGCGGCGACGCCGGGCCTCCGCGGCGCCTGATCCATTCGCCCCGCGTGGGTGGAGTCTGTGACCGTGGATCTGGCCGACGATGTCCAGGCGACGATCACCCGGCTCGCCCAAGAGGAGGGCCTTGCGGCGGAGCAGGCGCGGCGGCTGGGTCGCGCGTGTCTGATGTCGTTGCAGGAGCGCTGGGGTTGCGGATCGCATTACTTCCGGGCCAAGGATCGTACCGAGCGGGATCAGAAAGCCCTGGAGCTGCTACGCGCGGGCCAGTCCTCGCAGGATGTCGGTCGCGTGCTCGGCGTGGCTGCTTGTACGGTCCGGCGGATTGCGGCGCGAGCCAAACGGCGGCGGAGCTTTGGCCCGCAAGAGTGGGAGTTGTAGGGTTGCCGATATGAACAGCTTACAATATACTTACAGGACGGCGGACAACCTTCGAGGGCTGACATGCGCTACTTCGCTTACGGGGCCAACACCCACCACGGTCAGATGGCGCGCCGCTGCCCCGGCGCCCGCTACCGCGGGTGTGCCGCGCTCCCCGGCTACGAGCTGATCTTCCGCGGCTGCGCCGACCTGCGCCCGGCGCCCGGTCAGGTGGTGCAGGGCGCGATCTGGGACATCGACGAGACGCATCTGCTGGCCTTGGACCGGTACGAGGGTTATCCGACGTTCTACGGTCGTGAGCGGCTGACGGTGGAGTACGAAGGCTGCCCGGTTTCGGCGATCGTCTATCTGATGCAGCCGGGACGCTCCGTCGTCCCGCCGACGGCGTCTTATCTCCAGGCGTTGGCTGAAGGCTACGCCGCCTGCCAATTGCCGAAGGAGCAACTGACGGCGGCCGCTACCCGCACCTATGCCGAGTATGACGGCGAAAGGGTCTATCGCTCCCGGCAGTGGGGCGAGACCCCGCGCCCGGTTTCACTTGGAGGCTGACGCCATGACTTGTTCCTGTGGAAATCCCGAGTGCGATGGCCCGATCCGTCCGGAGCACATCGCCGAGACCATCGCCCGGCACGGCCAGCAGGTGATCGCTGTCTATGGCGGTAATGAGGGCGAGCCACCGTTCGCCTATACCATCGGCCGCACCACACGCGGTCAACCTGAGCTCCTGGTGCATGTGGTCGAGGGGCAGAACCTGGTGGATGCGGCCACCATGCTGAACGAGTTGGCTGATCTTAACCTGCGGCCCGGTGATTGGGTCACGTGCGAGGCGATGCTGTGCGATTACGTGGTGATGACCCCTGCGGGTGAGTTTGACGAGTGGATTCACGAGGAAGGGGTGATCCAGGCCGACGCCTACTACGGCCGCCGGGTCGAGGTGTTGGTCCTCGGCCTGGCGCTCTCGTCCGAGGAGACCGTCCATTGATGCCATCACCGAGTGTGCGTTACCACGCGCGGCCGAAGTTCGGCCCGGATGACTTGCCCCTGAACGCCGAGACGAGGCGTACTGTGCAGCAGTTAATTCAGATGGTCTTGGAGACGTTGATGCCCGACTCGTCCGGCGGGCCGCGTGCTCACTTTACCCGCGGCTTCACCGGTGATGCGTTGGGTAAGCAACCGGCGTCGACCCTCTTGGTCAGCGTTCCCTTCGCCGGGACGGAAGACCCGCTCGAGCTGCTGGTCGACCTCGGGGCCGTAGTCGATGAGCTGATCGCCATGCACGCCGACCGTCATGGCCGACTGAGCACACGCCGGGAGGATCGGCAGGCCGTCGCCGCGGTGGCCGAGATGTTGGAGAAGCAGGCCCGCCGGCTGCGTGCGGTCCTGATGGAGGGTGCCGACCATGGCTAAGCGTCGCAGTACCCAACGCCGCCAAGAGCGTCGAGACCGCCAGCGGCAGAAGCGGGGCCTCCCCGGACTGTAACCGCCCGACCTGTTCGCTGGTCGGGAGGGCGGGAAATGTAAGACCGGTTCGTCCGGAAATACCCCCGCGGGGTCGGCTGGAGTGGCTTGTTATGCGACGCTATCGAATACTTAAAGACTGCGAATACCGCCATCAAAGTAAACGTGGCGGGCGTCCAATGGTAATAAAGATCCCGGCTGGAAGTATCGGCGTTAAGAATGGGAGCGTCCTATGCTTTCCTGAATTGCGTAGACGCTTGCACAACCCGTTTGTTTTCTGGGTAGATGTCTTTAAGTTCTCCACATAAAATCTTTATCACTAAAAAGCCATGTGGTACCGCGTGCCGACATTGTCCAGGATCTCGCCTACGTCACGCTCCAGCGTCGGGG
>RZZN01000094.1 GCA_009929855.1 Gammaproteobacteria bacterium | reverse complement strand
CGCGATCGAGTCCGCCATCAAGGACCTCGAGGAGGCCATGAAGGGCGAGGACAAGGAGCGGATCGAGTCGCTCACCAAGGCGCTCGGCGATGCCTCGGCGAAGATGGCCGAGCGGCTCTACGCCCAGAGCAGCGCGGGGGCCGGCGAGAGTGGATCAAGCGCTCACGAGGGCGGGGCGGGCGCGGGCACCGGGAGCGGCGGCGCGCGTGATGATGTGGTCGATGCCGAGTTCGAAGAGGTCAAGGACGACAAGCGATAAGGCGCGTCCTTGCGGGCGGCGAGAGGGGCGGCGGTCGCCAGGCGTGCGGCGCCGCCCCATTGATTGTGCACGCCGTTGCCCGGCTGACGAGACGCGCATCCCCTGGCCATGGATGGCCGTCTAGGCCAAGTCACCCTGATCTGGAACATACCGGCCAGCCGTGTCGATCTGACGCGCCCCTGGGTGCTCGCTGCAAACCGATCGGTGGTAAGCTTCATTCAACCAACGACAACGACATTTCACGTGTCCACCGGGACGCGGTCTTAGGATTCCATGGCTAAACGTGACTATTACGAGGTGCTGGGTGTCTCGCGCAATGCGAGCGAGGCCGACCTCAAGAAGGCCTTTCGGCGACTGGCGATGAAATATCACCCCGACCGCAATGTGGGTGACGCCGATGCCGAGACCAAGTTCAAGGAGGTCAAGCAGGCCCACGATATCCTGAGTGACCCCAAGAAGCGCTCGGCCTATGACCAGTTCGGTCACGCCGGGGTCGAGGCGGGCGCAGGCGGATTCGGCGGTCCGGGCGATTTCGGTGGCACGGGCTCATTCTCGGATATCTTTGGCGACGTCTTCGGCGACATCTTCGGTGGACGTGGCGGGGCTCGTCGCACCCAGCGCGGCGTGGATCTTCGCTATGACCTGTCGCTCAGCCTGGAGGACGCGGTCAGTGGCAAGGAGGTCAAGATCCGGATCCCCACCCTGGTCGACTGCCAGTTCTGCGGCGGCACCGGGGCCAAGGCCGGCACCAAGCCCAAGACCTGCTCGACCTGCGGCGGCAATGGCCAGGTGCGCATGCAGCAAGGGTTCTTCTCGATCCAGCAGACGTGCCCGACCTGCCGTGGCAAGGGCACGGTGATCGAGGAGCCGTGTACACACTGTCGCGGTCGTGGGCGGATCCAGGAAGAGAAGACGCTCTCGGTGCGCGTGCCCGCGGGCGTGGACAATGGTGATCGCATCCGCCTGGCCGGGGAGGGCGAGCGCGGCGAATTCGGTGGCCCACCCGGTGATCTCTATGTGCAGATCCAGGTCAAGGAGCACCCGATCTTCACCCGCGAGGACAGCGACCTCTTCTGTCAGGTCCCGATCGGTTTCGTCACGGCGGCCCTCGGTGGTGAACTGGCGGTGCCTACGCTCGATGGCCGGGTCATGCTGAAGATCCCGGCGGGGACCCAGACCGGTAAGATGTTCCGGGTGCGCGGCAAGGGGGTGAAGTCGGTGCGCGGGGGTGCGATCGGCGATCTGATCTGCCGTGTCATGGTCGAGACCCCGGTCAATCTCACCGAGCGTCAGAAAGAGTTGTTGCGCGAGTTCGAGACCAGCATGCAGGAGGGCGGCTCCAAGCACAGTCCGCAGTCGCACTCCTGGCTCGACAGCGTCAAGAGCTTCCTCGACAAGATCGGGCTCTGAGCGCGCACTCTGTCGCGTCGCGACCATCCATGCTGGGTCATGGATGGCGCGTGTGGCACGCCGACGTCACCACGGCGCGGCGCCGGTCTCTCAGGCGTCACTGATCAGCATCATCCGAGGAGTTGAGTCATGCAATCGATCCGAATCGCGATCGCCGGGGCTGGCGGACGCATGGGGCGCACCCTGGTGCAAGCGGTCGCGGCGACCGATGGGCTGATGTTGACGGCGGCGAGCGAGTGCTCGGACAGTCCCTGGCTGGGCAGCGATGCCGGTGAGCTGGCTGGGATCGGGCGTCTCGCGGTGCCGATCGCGCCAGGTCTCGAGGATCGCTTGGACGGATTCGATGTGCTGATCGATTTCACCTCGCCAGAGGCGACGCTGGAGCATCTAGCGCTCTGTCGCGCCGCGGGCAAGGCCATGGTCATCGGCACGACCGGACTGACCGAGACGCAGCGCGCGGCCATCGCCACCGCCGCCCAGTCGATCGGTGTCGTCTTCGCCCCCAACATGAGCGTCGGGGTCAACCTCTGCTTGAAGCTCCTGGACATCGCCGCGCGGGTCCTGGGCGACGAGGTGGATATCGAGATCATCGAGGCGCATCATCGTCACAAGGTCGACGCCCCCTCGGGGACCGCGTTGCGCATGGGTGAGGTGGTCGCCGCGGCGCTCGGACGCGATCTGCGCGAGGTCGCGGTCTACGGGCGCGAGGGACAGACCGGGGCGCGCGATCGGCGCACCATCGGTTTCGAGACCATCCGCGCCGGTGATGTGGTCGGCGAGCACAGTGTCTGGTTCGCGGCCGATGGTGAGCGTGTCGAGATCGTCCATAAGGCGTCGAGCCGCATGACCTTCGCGCGCGGCGCGGCGCGTGCCGCGAGCTGGATCGCCGCCCGTGGCCCAGGGCTGTTCGACATGCAGGATGTGCTGGGTTTGCACGATCTCTGAGCCACTGGCCATCGGCCGTTCAGTCGATGGCGGCCCCGCGCAGTGCGCGCTGCTCGGTCAGTCCTGGCAGGAATAGCCCAGCGCCAGGAGACCCTCCTCGAGATGATCCGAGATCATGGGGTGTGCAAGGAGATAGGTCGCGGCGCGGATCGAGTAGTCGCCAAGCGCATCCCCGACCGCCTGCTCCCACTCCTCCGGGACATAGTCGCCACGGCCGATCCACATGATCGCGATCAGCTCGGCACGCTGGCGCTCGCTCATCTCCCCGATGGCCGCCGCGATCTCTCTCAGACAATAATCCTGGCCATGGTCGGCGAGGATCTGCAGTGCCCAATCCTCGGACGGGCTGAGGAGTGAATCGGGCAGGACCACCGCCTCCTTGGCTTGAAACTCGCGGGACTTATCGATGATGCCGCAGAGGAGCTCGATGGGCACGTGTAACATGATTCGTCGTCTCGGCAGTCGGTGGACGGGTCGCCGCGTGGCCTCCGAGCGGGCCGTTGGCGCACCGCCGGGCACGCGGCTCGAGAGTGTCCCGGCGTTGGGTCTCGGTGGCCATGAGTCTACTCCGTTTGGCGTGCGTAGGCTTGCGGGATGCAGGGCCTCTCATGGTCATCGTGCCTCTGGGTGCGGTTGGCCCGCGTCGGTCGAGGTGCGGGGTGCCTCGAGCGGATCCGGGATCCGGGGGACGGCCGGTGTCCCGATCCTGGTGCACGCGTGTGCCCGCGACGCCTACCCGAGCCGATCCGGGTCCGTTCGACAATCGATGTGTGTCTGGTGTCACTCGCTTCAGTGCTCGCTTCAGTGTCGGAGACTTCGATGATCCATCCATCCATGCCTTGGCGCTGGCTCGCCATATCCTCGATCCTGCTGGTCCTGACCGCCTGCGCCACGGCCCCCGAGACGGGCCGCCGCCAGGTGCTCCTGATCGATACGGCACAGGAGGCCGAGCTGGGTCTCCAGGCCTTTCAAACGATCAAGCGCAAGACACCGGTCTCGCGTGATCGTGCCGCGAATGCAGGACTCGAATCGGTCGGCCGTCGCATCGCCGCGGTGGTGAACGTGCCCCATGCCGATTGGGAATTCGTCCTCTTCGAGTCGAGTGAGCCGAATGCCTTCGCGCTGCCGGGCGGTAAGATCGGTGTCAACACTGGAATCCTGCCGATCACCAAGACCGATGCGGGTCTGGCGACCGTCATCGCCCACGAGATCGCCCATGTGACCGCACGTCACGGTGCCGAGCGGATGTCGCACGATCTGCTGGTACAACTCGGCGGCGGGGTGCTCTCGGCGGCCTTGGGCAGCCAGTCACCGGTCGCGCGTGATCTGGCGATGCAGGCCTATGGTGTCGGAACCCAGGTGGGCGTCATGTTGCCCTATTCGCGCACCCAGGAGTACGAGGCCGATCGTCTCGGGTTGCTCTACATGGCCCGCGCCGGTTTCGATCCACGCGAGGCGATCGGGTTCTGGGAGCGCTTCCAGTCCTACAACCAAGGGCGCGCCAGACCACCCGAATTCTTGAGCACGCACCCCTTGGACGACGGCCGGATCGCGCAGCTCAGACGCTTCCTGCCCGAGGCCATGGCCACCTATGAGCGTGCGCGCTGAGACCGACCAACCGCGGGTGGGTGCCTGGATCATCCAATGCGATCAAGGCACTCCGGTGGCTCGAGTGGGTTCGAGGAGGTTATGGACAGGGATGCGCCAGCGCTGATGCGTAAAAATCGCTTGCAAGGTGTCGCGCGTGCGATGTATTATTCGCATCTCAGTTGCGGGGTGGAGCAGTCAGGCAGCTCGTCGGGCTCATAACCCGAAGGTCGTAGGTTCAAATCCTGCCCCCGCTACCAAACAAAACAAGGGCCTACAGTGAAAGCTGTAGGCCCTTTTCGTTTTCTGGAGTCAAAGTGTCAGCAGGGGTGCCAGCAAATCTGCGCAATGCGGATGGATGCCGATCAGCCACCTCACCCCGCGCGCTCAGTCAACCCACCTCAGTGTTCTGGCACTCCCGTATCTCACGGGGTTCAGTTATGAAAAAAATCAATAACTTGAGAACAATGTCTCGCTGAAACATCATTCGAGCGCTTGTGACGATGACACTCGATCATCAAGCCATACAGACCCGATTCAATCTTCCTGATCTTGCGATTGACCGTGCGGTTCTCGGTGAACGCAAAACGCTCGATGCTGTTCCCCTGAAATCCGTGAGAGCCTCGCCGATGCGATCGCCCAGGTTGTGCGCCTCGCGCTGGCCGTGGCGATCGTCGAAGCGGCTCTCGGGCGGCAGGACGGCGCGCCGTTGCTCAATCTGGTCGCTGCTGTTGTATCCTATGCGCTGACCCCAACCCGGATCCTGTGGCTATGGACCTGAACTTTCTCGATTTCGAACAGCCGATCGCCGAGCTCGAGGCCAAGATCGAGGAGCTTCGCCTGGTCGGTTTCGACAACGAGCTCAACATCCAAGAAGAGATCGAGCGGCTTCGCACCAAGTGTATCGCGCTGACCGAGTCGATCTTCTCCTCGCTCACCCCGTGGCAGATCTCGCAGCTTTCGCGGCATCCACTGAGGCCCTATCTGCTCGATTATGTCAGGCGGATCTTCGACGAATTCCACGAGCTGCACGGCGACCGGGCGTTCGCGGATGATCGGGCCATCGTGGGCGGTCTGGCACGGCTCGACGGGCGGCCAGTGATGGTGATCGGGCATCAAAAGGGTCGGGATACCAAGGAGAAACTGCTGCGCAACTTTGGGATGCCACGTCCCGAGGGTTACCGCAAGGCGCTGCGACTGATGCAGATGGCCGAGCGCTTCAAGATGCCGATCCTGACCTTCATCGACACCCCGGGGGCCTATCCAGGTGTCGGCGCCGAGGAGCGGGGACAGAGTGAGGCCATCGCCCGCAATCTGCGCGAGATGTCGCGGCTGCGCACCCCGATCCTCTGCACCGTGGTGGGGGAAGGTGGCTCGGGCGGGGCCTTGGCGATCGGCGTGGGGGATTGGGTCGGCATGCTGCAGTTCAGCACCTATTCGGTGATCTCGCCGGAGGGCTGTGCCTCGATCCTTTGGAAGAGCGCGGACAAGGCCCAGCTCGCCGCCGAGGCGATGGCGATCACCTCCGAGAAGCTGCTCGAGCAGGGACTGATCGATCAGATCATCAAGGAGCCGCTCGGCGGGGCGCACCGCAATCCGGATGTGACGGCCGCCTCGATCAAGGCGGCGCTGATTGCCCGACTCGATGCGCTGAGCGAGCGCGATCCCGCCCAACTGGTGGCGCAGCGCTACGATCGCTTGATGGGCTTCGGCAAGTTCAAGGACGACCGTCCCGCGGCGCGCTGATCATGGCCGGGCCCGCCCCGGCGCGTCTGGCCGAGGTCCTGGCGCGAGTCGTTCCGTTCGCCGATTGCTGGATCGCCTTCAGCGGCGGGCTGGATTCGACCGCGCTGCTGCATGCCGCGCTCGCGCAGCGCGAGTCACTGCCCGGACGCTTGCGGGCGGTCCATGTCGATCATGGTCTACAGGCGGGCTCCTCTGACTGGGCCGCGCATTGTCTTGCGGTGTGCGCCGCGCTCGACGTGCCTCTGGTGGTCCGGCGGCTTGATCTGCGGCTGGGCCGTGGCGAGAGTCTCGAGGCGGTGGCGCGCGAGTCGCGTTATCGCGCCATGCTGTCATTGCTCGACGCGGGTGATCTGCTGCTGACCGCGCACCATCGAGAGGATCAGGCCGAGACCCTCCTTCTTGCCTTGCTGCGCGGGAGCGGGGTGTCGGGTCTGGCCGCGATGCCGACGGTGAGCGCGCGCGGAGGCGGTCGGCTGGTGCGGCCGTTCCTGGAGCTGCCCCGCGCGGTCCTGGAGGAGTATGTCAGCGGGTTGGGTGGCGCCTGGGTGGAGGATCCGAGCAACCAGGCGTGGCACCTGGATCGCAACTATCTCAGGCATGCTGTCATGCCCATGCTGCGCGCGCGCTGGCCGGCGGCGGATGCCACCCTGGCGCGGAGCGCGGGGCACTGCGCCGAGGCCGACGCGATCATCGAGGAGGTCGCCGACGGGCTATTGGCCGAGTGTGCCGGGGCGCGTCCGGGGACGCTCGGCATCGGCCGATTGCTGGGACTGAGCCGGCCGCGGCGCAAGGCGGTCCTGCGGCTGTGGCTGCGCCGGCAAGGTCGGGGGGCGCCCGACGCGCGTCAGCTCGAGCGGATCCTCGACGAGGTCCTGACCGCCAGGGCGGATGCCGACCCATTGGTCGCCTGGACTGGCTGCGAGGTGCGCCGTCATCGCGACGATCTGTTCGCGCTCTCGCCATTGCCCCCAGCGCCCGCGGGATTGACGATCCGCTGGTCGCCCGTCCAGGGTGACCCGGTGCTCAGGTTGCCCCAGGGTCTCGGTCGCTTGTGCTGGCCGGCGGCCCGCCGCGGCGGCGAGCCGCGGCCCTCCCTGATCGAGGTCGGCTTCGGCCCGATCGCCCAGGTCTGTCGATCGCACCCGCGGCGACCGCGGCGTTCCTTGAAGCGGCTCTTCCAAGAGGCCGGCATCCCCGTTTGGCTGCGACCCTATGTGCCGCTGCTGCTGGTCGATGGCCAGCTGCTCGCCGTGGCGGGTGTCTGTGCCTGCGCGAGCGGCGAGGGTGAGCACCCGGGCGTCGATGTGCCGCTGTGGGTCGGGCATCCCTGGGAGGCGCTCGCGCTGTTCCGGGACGAGGAATGACCGGCCGGTTCCAGTCTCAGTAGAGTGCCGTCATCATCTTGGCACGGTAGCGCGCGACCAGATCGCCACCGCCGAGCAGATCGAAGACGGCCAGCATCGCCTTGCGTGCCGCGTCATCCTGGAAGGCGCGGTCGCGCTTCATCAGCGTCAAGAGATGGTCCAGCGCCGACGCGTAGTCGCCGCGCACGACCTGATGCGCGGCGAGCTGGTAACGCGACAGGCTGTCGTTTGGATTGGCCGCGAGTCGCTCGCTCAGGTCGCGCTCGGATGGCGCATCGGCGAGCGCTGTGGCGAATCTGAGCTGGCCGCGCAGGGCCAAGACCTCGGGGTCGGTCGCAAGCTCGATCGGCAGCCTCTCGATCGCCTCGCTGGCGGCAGCGGCCTCGCCGCTCGCGGCCAGGAGCTGGACCTCGGCGAGCGCGAGCCGGGCATTCTCGGGATCGGCGGCACGCACCTGATCGAGGAGCGTTCGCGCACCGTCGAGGTCGCCGGCGACCATCAGTCCCTGGGCCTGCGCCAGCAGCCCATCGTAAGGATGCGGCATGTGCCGATCCAGGAATTCGCGGATCTGACCCTCGGGGAGTGCCCCCATGAACTGATCGACGGGTCGGCCGGATTTGAAGAGCTGGACCGTCGGGAGGCTGCGGATCCCGAATTCGGCGGCCAGTGCCTGCTGTTCTTCGGTGTTGACCTTGGCGAGCAGGAAACGCCCCCGGTACTCCTCGGCGAGCTTGGCCAGGATCGGCATGAGCATCCGGCAGGGCGCGCACCAGTCGGCCCAGAAATCGACGAGCACTGGACGCTCGAACGAGCCGTCGAGGACGATCGACTGAAAATTGTCCAGGGTCACAGTCACGCTATGGTTTGAATCGGCCATGTTTTACTCAATACTCCGGGAGGATGGCTCGGCTGATGGGATGGTCGGACGATGATGGCTGTCGCGCCGCGTCGATTCAAGCGGGCGCGGCCGTGTCGCTGCTCGGCTCGCGCGTTTTGGTTGCCCGCGGATCCGATCGGGTGAGCCGCTATTGAGAACGGATCAGGAGACTCGATCGATGTCGGACTTGCTTCATGTGGTCTGTCCCGCCTGCGATGCGGTCAATCGTGTGCCCCGGCAGCGCCTTGGCGCCGGAGCGAAATGTGGCAAATGTCGTCAACCACTGTTTCTCGCCCACCCGTTGGCGCTCGATGAGCGACGTTTCGCACACCATGTCGAGCGCAGTGATCTGCCGCTCCTGATCGATTTCTGGGCGCCCTGGTGCGGACCCTGTCGCATGATGGCCCCGGCCTTCGAGGCCGCGGCAAGTCGGCTGGAGCCCGAGCTGCGGCTGATCAAGGTCAACACCGAGGAGGCACAAGGCTTGGCCGCGCGACTGGGGATCCGCAGCATCCCGACCCTGGCGCTCTTTCGCGGTGGGCGGGAGGTGGCACGCACCGCCGGGGCCATGGATACGGCGGGCATCCTGGCATGGGTGCGGCAGTCACTCTGATCGCTGGCGCCTGTTCGGGGGCGGGGCGTCCCGCCCCTGGCCTGGGGTCTCCGACCGTGCGGTCGGCGCGTTCGCGCATGGACACCCGCGCCCTGCTTCTTTAGAATCACGTGCGGTCAGGGCGCACCCAAAGTATCCGCCCCGGCTTGATGAGGCCATCGTTTCACCCCCCGTCGCGGCCGTGTCGCGCCTCCGCCCGGATCGGAGAGACCCTTGAATAAACCTGCTGTCCTGGTCCTGGAAGATGGCTCGATCTTCCGGGGAACGTCGATCGGTGCCCCTGGATCGAGCGTCGGCGAGGTGGTCTTCAATACCGCCATGTCCGGCTATCAGGAGATCCTGACCGATCCGTCCTATCTTCGCCAACTGGTGACCTTGACCTATCCGCATATCGGCAACGTCGGTGTGAATCCTCAGGACGAGGAGTCTGGAATGATCCAGGCGGCGGGTCTGATCATCCGGGATCTGCCGGCGACACCGAGCAACTTTCGCATGAACGAGCCGCTCGATGTCTATCTCGCGCGCCATGGGATCGTCGGGATCGCCGAGATCGATACCCGCCGTCTGACCCGCTTGCTGCGTGAGAAAGGCGCCCAGAATGGCTGTCTGCAAGCAGGCGAGGCGATCGACGAGACGGCGGCGCTGCAGCAGGCGCGGGCCTTCCCGGGGCTCTCGGGGATGGACCTGGCTCAACATGCCTCGACGCCCGAGGCCTATTGCTGGACGCAAGGGGTCTGGTCGCTCGAGCGGGGGCTGCCCGAGTCGATCACGCCTTCCCGCGAGCGCCTTCCCTATCATGTCGTCGCCTTCGATTACGGGATCAAGCGCAACATCTTGCGCATGCTGGTGGCGAGAGGCTGTCATGTGACGGTGGTGCCGGCTCGGATGCCGGCGGCGACGGTGCTGGGGCTCAAGCCAGACGGGGTCTTTCTCTCCAATGGCCCAGGTGATCCGGCGCCGTGCGATTATGCGATCGCCGCGATCCAGGAGCTGCTGGAGGCCGGTGTCGCGCTTTTCGGCATCTGTCTGGGCCATCAGCTGTTGAGCCTGGCCTGCGGCGCGCGAACCATCAAGATGAAGTTTGGCCATCATGGTGCGAATCATCCGGTGCAGGATCTGCGCACCGGCGCGGTGATGATCAGCAGCCAGAACCATGGCTTCGCGGTCGATGAGTCGAGTCTGCCGCCGACCCTCGAGGCGACCCACCGCTCGCTCTTCGACGGGACACTGCAAGGCATCCAGCATCGCGAGCGACCGGCCTTCGGCTTCCAGGGCCACCCCGAGGCGAGCCCCGGGCCGCATGATCTGGCGCCGCTGTTCGATCATTTCATCGCGCTGATGCGTGCCCGTACCGACTGATTGGCGAAGCGACGTCCATGCCCAAGCGTACCGACATCTCCAGCATCCTGATCATCGGCTCCGGGCCGATCGTGATCGGCCAGGCGTGCGAATTCGATTATTCCGGCGCCCAGGCCTGCAAGGCACTGCGCGAGGAAGGCTACCGGGTCATCCTGGTGAACTCCAACCCGGCCACCATCATGACCGACCCCGAGATGGCCGACGCCACCTATATCGAGCCGGTCACCTGGCGCGCGGTCGCCGCGATCATCGAGCGCGAGCGCCCGGATGCCTTGCTGCCGACGATGGGTGGTCAGACCGCGCTGAACTGCGCGCTCGATCTGGTGCGCGAGGGTGTGCTCGCACGCTTCGGGGTCGAGCTGATCGGGGCCTCGCGCGAGGCCATCGACAAGGCCGAGGATCGGGATCTCTTCCGTCAGGCGATGCGTCGCATCGGACTGGACATGCCGCGCTCGGCGATCGCCCACAGCCTGGAAGAGGCGATCCAGGTGCAGGCCTCGATCGGCTTTCCGACCATCATTCGGCCCTCCTTCACCATGGGCGGCAGTGGTGGTGGCATCGCCTACAATCCCGAGGAGTTCGAGGAGATCTGCCGTCGCGGTCTGGACCTCTCCCCGACCCATGAGCTCTTGATCGAGGAGTCGGCGCTCGGCTGGAAGGAGTTCGAGATGGAGGTGGTGCGCGATCGCGCGGACAACTGCATCATCGTCTGCTCGATCGAGAACTTCGACCCGATGGGGGTGCACACGGGCGACTCCATCACGGTGGCCCCGGCGCAGACCCTCACCGACAAGGAATATCAGATCATGCGCAACGCCTCGATCGCGGTGCTGCGCGAGATCGGGGTCGATACCGGCGGCTCCAACGTGCAGTTCGCGATCAACCCGGCCGACGGGCGCATGATCATCATCGAGATGAATCCGCGGGTCTCGCGCTCCTCGGCCTTGGCCTCGAAGGCGACCGGTTTCCCGATCGCCAAGGTGGCGGCCAAGCTGGCGGTCGGCTATACGCTCGACGAGCTGCGCAACGAGATCACCGGCGGGGCCACCCCGGCATCCTTCGAGCCCAGCATCGACTATGTGGTGACCAAGATCCCGCGCTTCGCCTTCGAGAAGTTCCCGCAGGCCGATTCGCGTCTGACCACCCAGATGAAATCGGTCGGCGAGGTGATGGCGATCGG
>RZZN01000225.1 GCA_009929855.1 Gammaproteobacteria bacterium | reverse complement strand
CTGTGCTTTTACGGCCCGCCGGGGACCGGCAAGACCGCCTTCGCCGAGGTGCTGGCCGAGGCGCTCGACCGCGAGCTGGTGGCGCGGCAGGCCTCCGACCTGGTGTCGCCCTATGTCGGGGAGACCGAGCAGAACCTGGCACGCCTGTTTCGCGACTGCGATCCGGCGCACACGGTCCTGCTTTTGGACGAGGTCGACAGCTTCCTCGCCGACCGGCGCGCGGCCCGCCACGGCTGGGAGCGCACGCAGGTGAACGAGCTGTTGCAGCAGATGGAACGCTTTCCCGGCGTCTTCATCGCGGCCACCAACCTGATGTCGGGCATCGATGCCGCGGCACTGCGGCGGTTCGACTTCAAGCTGCACTTTCGTGCACTCAAGCCGGCCCAGCGCCTCGCCCTGTTCGCCCGCGAGGCGCTCGGCGACGTCGCCGCCCCGGTTCCGCCGGAGATCGCACGGTATCTGACGGCGCTGGAGAGCCTGACACCGGGCGACTTCGCCACGGTCTGCCGCCAGCGCGAGCTGCTCGGCGAGACCCCGACACCGGAGCAGTTCCTGCGCCGGCTGATGGCGGAGTGCCGGTTGAAGGGGGAGGAGATGGTCAGGGCGGCGTGATCCCGGAGGGAGTCGAGTCGCTCCGGTCGGTCTTGTTCACAAGACCGACCGGGGTGGACGAGCGAGAGTGAAGTCCGCCCAGCCCTGCGCCGGGGCTGATGGCCTGTATTGGTGGACTGCGCCGGACCTGTTCACCCGACGGATCCGATCAGGTCCGAGTACGACGCCCACCGTCGCATGCGACGGGTATCGTTGCAGGGCCTCGCAGGCCACGCATGGACGTCCTTCCTGATCCCGCCGTCATGCACCGTCGCGACGGCGTTCGGCACGCTCCACGACCTTAAGGAGTCACGACAATGCTCTTGAGCATCAACCCCGAGACCGGCGAGACAGACAAGCGGCGGACCCTGCGTTTGCAGTCGTTCGGACTCGATGAGCGGGCGCTGCAGGGGATCCTCTTTCGTTCGCTGGACCGCCTCTTTCCCGATGACGAGCTGCTCCTGCTGATGCAGTCCCGCGCATGGCAGGAAGAGCCGGACTTGATGGCCATCGACCGAGAGGGCCGGCTCTTCATCTTCGAGCTGAAGGCTTGGGAGTCGCAGGCATCGAACCTCCTGCAAGTACTCCGTTACGGTCAGCTTTTCGGCAGCATGGGATACAGTGAGCTGGATGCCTGGTTCAAGACGTCCACCGATCCATCCCAATCGCTCAAGACGGCACATCGGGCGAAATTCGAGGTCGAGCTCCCGGAAGAGGCGTTCAACCGCAAGCAGGTCTTTGTCGTCATGACCAACGGCTTGGACTATCGAACCCGCGAGGCCGTCCGGTATTGGCGCTCGAGCGGATTGGATGTCCGTCCATGGGTCTATCGCGTCTATGCCGGTGTCCCGGATGAGATGTTGCTCGAAATGTCGCCGTTCAGGGTCTGCGACAATCCCTACGAGGATATCGCCGAGGGGTACTACATCCTCAACACAAATTTCAAGAACAGCCCGCAAGACCACGACGACATGCTATCGAGCCGAAAAGCCGCGGCCTATTTCGATCCCTGGAAGTTCAAGATCGAGCGGTTGGCACGCGGCGACATGGTCTTTCTCTATCAATCCGGGGTCGGCATCGTCGCCGTCGGCGAGGCGGACGGGACGCTGATCAAAGCGCCCTACCAAGGTCGCGCGGAACATCCCAACGAGGAATACGCGATGAGACTGCGCCGCTTTCAAACGGTCTCGCCCCCATTGACTGCGCAGGCGATCAAACAGATCACCGGCATCAACCACGTCTTCATGAGCACCATGTTCGGCCTCGATGTCGACAGCGGCAAGGCCATTCTCAAGAACATCAAGCAGCCGCAACCGCTGCAGACGATCACATCGCCATAAGGGTGCCGGGGAGACCATCCTCGGGCGACCCCGCTCCTGTTGCGACCGACCGAGGAGCGCGCCTTGACCCTGCCCAGATGGACGGACTCCATGCATCCGACAGACACGACCGAAACGACCAAAAACCCGACTCAACCGCGTCTCGACTGGCGCCTCCTCCAGATACGCGACGCGAGCGAGATTTGGTGCACCAACCGCGACACCACGCAGGTGGCCGCGGTCGAGGGCGGCTGGCTGTTCCGCTTTCGCCACTATGATGGCTCGCTGCCCGCCATGAGCACCCAGGCCCTGACCTTCGTGCCGGACCCCGAGCACCGGTGGTCGCCCGAGCAGACCAAGCCGCGCTGGGAGCGTCGTAAGCGTCCGGCAAACTACCGGATTACCCCTTCCCGTTTCAGGTCGTCCATTTTCAGATTGTGGGGCAGCAGCGCCGCGACTGCTTCGGGGGACTT
>RZZN01000224.1 GCA_009929855.1 Gammaproteobacteria bacterium | reverse complement strand
AATTAAAGAAAATCTCTTTCTTGTAATCTTCATGTTTAAATATGATAGGTTTGTGCTCTTTAGTTTTAAAAATTGTTATCATAATGTGTTTTTATTTGAAAAGGTTCAGTAGCTTCTTCAATAAAATAAGGTAAATTAAATACATCTTCTTTCATGTATTTATTACTTAGATAATTAACAAGTACATGTGTTATTCTTGCACCTATAAGTCCACCAACATAAGCTGTTTGTTTAAAGGTACATGGCCCATCATCCACTACATTATCATCAAATAATGTTTTTTCATACCATTCTTCTCTACCTTTAATAACTACAAATACTTGATAAACATTAGCACTAAGTCTACCATCAATAAATATTTCTCTGTTTTCAAGCTTTAACCAGTTTCCAAACATTTCTTTTCTTGCTTCCATATTATCAAAACCAGCTATTTCTATAGGTAAGCTGCTATTTTTTATATAAGAAGAAAAAACTTTAATGTTTGCAAAAGATAATCTATTTCTTAAAGCATATACCTTTGATTTACCTTGATCTTCAGGATTAAAAAATTGAGTACCTATATTATGAGAATTTACAACATCAGGATCAAATAAATAATATACTGCTGGTATTGTTTTAGCAAGATAATATAATGCATTACTTCCTATTCCACCTGCACCACCTACAAGTATTTCTTCATTTTTACACCCTTCATACCAAGGTGCATCTTTAAATCTATCTTCGTACATATTAAAATGTTTTATAGTTCATCTTCTATCAGATCAACATAATCTGAATCAATAACTTCTAATAATGATAACATTCTTTCTGTTGCTTTTTGCTCATTTATAAACTCAACAAGTTCATTAAAGACATATTCAAAAGATATATCAGTGTTTTTGAAAATATTATCATACATTATGTCTAAATTGAATGCAATAGCTTCAGAATAAATCTTCCAATCAGTATCATTCATTTCTTCTATAGTAATTAAAACATCAGCTATAGACGCATCTACTGGTGGGTTTACGTCTAAGTAAAGCAAACATTTTAGGAATTCATTGAATAGTTTTCCTTTTGTATCAGGTTTAAAAGAATTATTATTTGAAAATCTTGTAATTTCAGGTTCTTTATAATCACTCCAACTATTCCATTTAGTACTTCTACCCCAATAATCTTCAGCATAGCCTTCAGTAAGGTGGTTAGTTGTTTTTTGTTTTGAAATTCTTGCTTTTTCCTTTTTATCTTCAATTTCTTTTATTCTATTTTCTACCCATTCAGGTACAGTAGTTTTATTCTCTATTACAACTTCCAAATCACCTTCAATAAGAATAGTTTCTTTTAATTCTTGTTTTACTTTTTTAAGTTTACCATTAAAGTCTCTTATAATATGCTCATGTGTAGAAGTTGTTTCAGAAGGAATTACAATCTTGCATACATACTCTTCAAGGGTATTAACTATTAAAGAAACAAAGAAATTGTAATTTGGTGCATTATCTTTTAGTTCTTCTAAATCAGTATTGCTAAACCATGCTTTCATATTATGATGCGAATGGCAAAATCCCATTAAACTCTCTAATCCATCATCACCTATTTTATTAAAAGCATCTATAACATCACCATCATTTTCAAAGTTAGTATAAGTACCTGAACCAATATCCATCAAAAATATATTAGTTGCTACAAATTCTAAATCAGATAGCTTATCAAAATCACCTTTAATTTGTTTATAAAAAAGTACACCTGACCATTCTTTACCTTGAATTTTCTTATGATAATAATCTATTTGTTTCTTTAAATTACTTGAAATAATTATTTTACCTATTTTACCTATATTCATGTTAATTTTTGTTTAATGAAAAAACTTAAAAATTTATTTTCTATTCTACCAACAACTACATTTAAAATATCTTCTCTTAATGACAAGGGGTATAAATTTGTAATTTCATCTAATGATGTTTCATCAGGATCTTCAATAACTTTAGATTTAATGTATTCATCATTAAATAGAAGCTTTTCAGTAGGATTAAGTCCGTATTTATCAATATATTCCTTATTAATTACTTCTACTTCACCAAATTTACCATCTACTTTCCTACCTAATAAATTAATGGTATCAATTCCTGATTCTGTATAGTATTTAATTAAAATGTTTTCAATATCTTTTATAGAATTTTCCGCTAATTTAACGGTAAATTTACCATCTTCAAGTAATGGAAATTCATAATTAAAGGAATTGATATTATTAATTATATAATTATATCCATCTTCTACTAAACTATACTTATCTTCAATATTAGCCAGAGCTGTTTGTTTAACTGCAAATTTCCTTAAACTATTTATTCTTCTATAAGGAACACCTTCAATACTTTCCCACTTTAAATAGTTTTCTAAGTGTAAAATAAAAAATATAAATT
>RZZN01000223.1 GCA_009929855.1 Gammaproteobacteria bacterium | reverse complement strand
CGCGAGGACAAGCGCCTTGAAACCATCTGCGGGGAGATCGACGACGCCCTGACCCAGGCGCTCAACAGTGTCGCGTTTACCATGGCTTACACGGGTGCTGCGTTCGGGGACGCTTACCTGCGCATCTACACCGAGCACGGCGCAGGTGTGGTGTCGGTGCAGACCGACGAGCTGTTGCGCCCGCCCCTGGTGCAGCCCTTCGAGCGCGGCGGGCGCACCGTGGGCTATGCGGTGTTTGTCGGGGAGACTAATTTCGAGCGCATGACCACACAGCAGATTGCGCGGCTGAAAATGCCCCGCACGACCTGGATTCCCCAGCATGGGGTGATCGAGAAGGCGCTGCGGGTGCATCTTGGCGAAGACGACTTCGGCGCGATGCCGATTCTGCCGGCGATGGCGGGCGGCAGCCTGCTTTATCCGGCGGAGGAGCCCTACGATCGACTGATGGCCGCGTTGGTCGGCTTGGTCGGGCAGCGCGTGCTCGACTCGATCGACGAGTCTATTTTGACCGTCAATTTAGAGTCGATGACCAAGGCCGACCAAGCGCGCTACGTCAACAGCGTCATCAAAATGCTGCAGACTAGCCGCGACCTCGCGAATGCGGCCGTGAAATCGGGCAAGCCGCTGCTGTCGCGGATTCGGCACCTCATCCCGGTTCACAACGAGAAACAACTCGTGCAGGTAGGAAGTGGTCCGAGCGCCGGGCGTCTCGCGGCGCTCACGGTCGAGGATGTGGTTTTTCACGCGCGCCTGCTCTCGGGCGCACTCGGGGTCGATTTGTCGATGATCGGATTCGCCGATCAGATGGCCGGAGGGCTAGGCGAAGGCGGGTTTTTCCGCACCTCCGCACATATTGCCGAGCGCGCCCGCATCATTCGCACGGCGCTGAGCGAGTGCCTGGATCACATCATCGACATGCACACGCTGCACAAGTACGGGGTGGTGTTCTCGCGCCACGAGCGGCCTTGGAAAGTGAATTTTTATGGATCCATCAGCGCGCTCGAGGCCGAGAAGCAGCAATCGCAGATGACCGCCATGGGCTCGGCCGGGATGATGGTTCAGGCGCTGCAGCAGTTCAAGGATATGGGCGCGGACCAGGCGATGCTCAAAGCATTCTTGTCACAGCAGCTTCTGATTGACGAGGATCTCGCCGAGATGTACTCGCAAATTGCGAACCAGAAAGACGAGGACGACGCGGCAGCAGATGCTCCGCCTCGCCAAGGGTTCGGACGGTGAGCCAAGAGACGTGTCATCCGCTGTTCGGGGGGATCACGCTGGCGGAAGCGCGGCGCATTCACCGCGAGGCGACCGATGTTCATTGGGCGCGCAAGAACCTGTGGCATGTTGAGGTCACCTCGCCGGTGGCGATTCTGCCCGCGATCCCGAGCATCGATGTTTTCAATCTCTACTGCATCGGGATGGACTACTCCCCCATCACCCTGACCGGAGAGAAGCGCAAAATCGGTGCAGCGGTTGCCGACATCCTCAGCGGCACCGATCCGATCGAGCTGCGTATCACCACGCTCGACGACACCGACGGAACGCTGTCGTCCTGGTTCGAGGCGCTTTCGGACCTAGCTGCGCCGGTCGACGGCACGGTGAATGTCCCGGCGCGATTTGCGACCCGGTTTAAGATCAGGCGTGCGTTTGTCGACGGAGTCCGGGGCAAGTTCGAGCAGGCATTGTTTCGCCCCGGCGCCATCGAAATCAGCCTTGCGCGCTCGGAATCGGCGATGCAGGAGCTGACGATGTCGTTCATCCAGCTTGACACTTTCATGCCAAGCAGTTTCATGCCCATCTCATAAGGTATCCCCCGTGGCGCTTGCCTCCGACGAAGATGGCTTTCTCAAGGGCCGGCCGCTGGATCTCGGGCGCACGCTTGAGTTGTGGCGCGAGCTGCGATCGGATCTTGCGCACATCAAAGAGATGTTGCGCAAAGGCATGGCGTCATCCGAACCTGATGCCCCGCGCGAATCGCCCGCACCCGCACAACAACCTCTCGAACGCACATCCCCCGTCGTTGTGCAGCCGATCGGCAAAGCCGCCGATCGGGGGCTTGCGCAGGCGCTTGAAGCGGTTGCCGCCATCGCTGCGCGAGCGATGCCCGAATCGGCAATGCCGTCGATGCCGTCGGGCAAAGTCCCGGTTGACATGCCGGCTCGCCCGATCGGCGCGGGCGGTACCCCGAAAAGCGATGCCCGCGCGCCGGCACCAGATCCAAAAACGGCGCCGTTGCTGGAGAAGATCAAGCGCGGCATCGAGTCCCAAGAGGCTACGATCGAAAAGGGACTCATCGCGCTCCGCAAGGCGATCGAAGATCTCATCGACGCAACGCGATGGGCCAAGAAAGACGACTCCGGCGGCGGACTCCTCGATAAGCTGCCGGGGTTACTCGGCAAGGG
>RZZN01000222.1 GCA_009929855.1 Gammaproteobacteria bacterium | reverse complement strand
GGAAGCTATCTGAAATGAGCGTCCAGCCCCCGCCGATTTACGAAGCTTTGGCCGATGACCAAGGCAAGGCAAAACTCGCGTGGACGCTGTTCTTTTCGCAGATGTTTGACGGTGACGCGGGAACTGACTGGTCGCCTTTATTTACGGACCTGACGACTGTAGGCGCGCCGACGATAACCGGGCGCTATTACCGGCTGTCCAAATACCTGACGTTCTTCCGGGTTTTAATCACCCCTTCGACAAGCACGACATCAACGGCTGGAACCACATACATCGGCAATTTCCCGCTGTCTTTCAGCAATGACGGCATTGTTTTTGCAGTTTCGGGCGGGATTGGCGACGGTCCCGGCCACATCGTTGCGGCTTCTAACAGAATTTACGTACCCGGCTGGAGCGCGGTCACTGTGCCGCTGACGGTCATAGGCATAGGCGAGGCAGGATAATGGCAACAGCGGTTTTTGATTTTAACGGCGCTCCCGGCTACGCGGCACCAAGTAAGGGCTTAGAGTGGAATGGAAACTGGTACACATCTCCGCAGCAACTCGCAAGCGCGATACACGCTGATGCTGTGGCAAAGCACGGCCCTAAGTACCTATCAATAGGCTCGGCGCAAGGAACGGCGCTCTATATGTGGAACGCTAACGCGGGCCGCAATGACATTAACAACTCAAACTGGCAAGCGTCAACTGCGGCGATAAAAGCCAAGCGGGATGCCGAATTTAAACCCGGAAAGTTTGTCGCCGGTCTGGCTGGCGGAATTGTTGCCGGCGGCTTGGGCGGCGCGGCACTTGGGGCGTTTGGCGCTCCGTTGGCGGCGGGAACCTCGGCAGCATCGGCGGCCCCCACGTCGTCGGCGCTTTTAGCGGCCCCTTCCGGTTTGGGTTCGGGAGCAGGGTTTTCCGCGACCGCAGGTAGTGCGGGGGCAGGAACAGCCGCCAGTTCTTCCGGCCTTGGAAGCACGCTTCTGAACAGCTTTTCCACAAAAGCGGCTTTAGGCGGCGCTTTAAAGGGCGGTATCGGCGGTTACATGTCGGGCGGCGACTTGTCCAGCGCACTGAAGGGCGCTGGTCTTGGCGCTGTCACTGGCGGCTATGGCGATGCGCTTGCGGGTGCGGCGGGATTGTCCGGCCCTGGTGCGAAGGCATTTACCGGGGCGCTCACGGGCGCGTCTGGTGGCCTTGCAACAGGGAACCTCAAGAACGCCGCGTTGGGCGCGGCGCTCGGCGGTGGATCGTCTTATGTTACGGCAGGCGGCAGGGTTCCGGGGCTTGGGCAAGCGGCTGAAACAATAGACTGGAATCAAGGCGGATCGAGCGTTCTCAATCCGGGCAGCGGAATATTGGGCGATTTAACATCTGGAGGCAGTGGAATGGCATCGTTAACTGGAAGCGGAGGCAAATTAGGCTCACTGTTAAAGGCGGGAACTTCGCTTTACAGCGGCTATCAGGAAGACAAGACCAATGACGAGATAGAGCGCAAGATGCTTGAAGCGCAGCAGCGTGCCTCCGGTATGCTCTCGCCCTATCAGCAAGCCGGACTTGGTGCGACCAACAAGCTTTCGGATGCTTTGATGGCCGGTTTCAACCCCGGCGACTTGACACAAGACCCCGGCTATCAGTTCCAGCTTGCGGAAATGCAAAAAGGCGCGGACGCGGCGCTGTCTTCTCAGGGCATGAGCCAGAGCGGAGAAGCAATTAAAGCCGCCATGCGCTACCGTCAAGGGCTGGCAGATCGGACATATAACGACGCATATCAACGCTGGCTTGCTCAAAACCAACAGCTTGCGGGACTTGGCAATACCGGGATGAATGCGGCGCAGGGCATGGGTGATTACTACTCTGACATGGGGGCTATTCAGGGGCTTTCTGCAGCCGCCAAGCAACAGAACCGCAGCCGGATGCTTTCTGAACTTCTCTCGGGCGTAGGAGCGTTTTTCTAATGGCTCAAATAGCGAACACGGCAATTCCCGCGCTCATGGGTCGCAAGACCTTCGCGGACTTTGACAGGGAAGCGGCAGAGTTCGAGGCAAGAAAGCGCGAGCGTATGCTGAAAGAGCAGGTTCAGGGCATGGAAATGCAAAAGCTGCAAAAAGAGATTGAAAGCGGCGTTGCGACAAACGATCCGGCTGCGGTAAGGGAATGGCAGTTTTACAGCCAGCTTGACTCTGACACGCAGGCAAAATACCTGCAAATGAAGCGAGCCGATCAGATCATGAACCTTGGCGGGCAAATGGCGGTTCGCAATCCTATGGGCGGGCTTGCCGAAGCTTATACAGTTACCCCGCGCATGGTTGATATGCCTGAGTTTCAGGGGATGCAGGAATCAGCAAAAACCGCAGCACAACAGGGACTACCATACGGCAATACGCCCATGACACCGGCTCAGATTGAGGCTGAAAAAGCAA
>RZZN01000221.1 GCA_009929855.1 Gammaproteobacteria bacterium | reverse complement strand
AAAACATCAAGTGCATTTAAGACTGAACTTGACACAAATCTTCCTGCAACTAATTATAATGTTGATTACATTGTTAGAGTTTTACACACAAGATTATGTAATGATCTACTTGAAACGTGTCCTCCAAATGGCATTGTAAGTTGTGATACATACTATTATAAAGCAGTTCGCTAAAAGAAAGGGAGATTAGAAAAAGATGAAGTATTATGTGTGGGTGGATAAACTCCACCCTCAAACCAATTTAGTTTATTCAATGACAACTGAAAATATTGAGTTAGAACGTGTGGAAGTTGAAGTTGAAGAGGGCGAGGATATAGTCCAAGCAGTTAAGAATATTTTAGGAATAAATTAAAAGAAAAGAGGTAAATACAAATGGCTTTAGAAACTTATGGTAAACAATCAATGCTTTCAGGTTTTAACAGTAACGCAAATCGTTTAGTGCTTTACACGAGTGCAAATAGTGCAGTTGATACACAAAATATTACGGCAGGGAATATATTTGTTTACAATGCTACATCTTACAAACTTAACTTAAACAATTCCGTTGTTTTCAATATTTCAACGGCAACTACAAACATTAGTAAGGTTGCAATCGTAAACTCAACAAGTGGTAACATGGCGATTGTTGCTTTGAACGCAGTAGAAAACTTTACGACTTCAGGAACACTTACACTTACCAAATTAGATGTTAGTGTAACGTAATAGGTAGAGATTATGATTAAAGTTACTTTTGATATTGAAACAAAGAAGCAAGAAGATACCAAACAAGAAGTAGAACAAAAAGAAGATAAAAAACAAAAATAGATGATGAGCAAGGGGTATAATTAAAACTTATGCCCCTATCATACTATAATTTTAAGAAAGAGGGAGTGAATGAAAAATGGCAATTATTGACACAAGTTTAGTTGCAAATGTTACCGAGTATTATTTCTCGACAACAGGAACGCAATTAAGCAAAACTGGTAATGGAATATTTTACGCTCAAAACGACTACGCAAACTTAATTGTTGTAAATATTGAAGATGGTATTCACAATAATGGAACGACATTTATCAATTTCAAACCAAGTGGGAAAACACCTTATGTATCTCACTGGTTTTATATGCGTCCACAAGGCACAGTAGAAAAGGAATTCAACGGTGTTGTTCGTAGTTTCTATCGTTTTGCAGTTCGTGTTCCAACCATTGTATTACAAAACAACAACAAAGATACGGCGATAGCAAATCAAATTACTATTCAACAAAGATATGGTAGTGCATTTTTAGGTAACTTTGCTACACTTGTTGACCTTGAAACTGATTACCCTGCTACTGAAACACTTGATAACAATTTAAGCGTTGCTTACGTTATTGAACCTTCAAATGTAGGTTTTTATCAAGTTGAATACAACACAGGAACTTCAACATACGAATGGGTTTTAGTTGAAACAGTTTCACAATTTTTACAAAGAAAACAATTTGCAGTAGATACAATTACTGTTCAACCTGGATTTGCAAACGAATTAGATGTTACACCTATTGATGTTGAAACGAGTGCTTATGTTATGCAAGTCATTTCAGAAGTTGAGCAAGACATTGTAGATATTTATGATGATTTAGATACCAAGCAAGGTTACATAGATGATTTAGAACAATTTGATACCGACTTACAAGCAGGAACTATACCACTTACACAAATTACTTTATATAACGAAGGTGGTAATGCCGTTGGATATTTTGATGGCACACGAGTTATATTTGAGTATGACGGTGTTAAACATGAAGTAGGCGAAAACTTATTTTTCATTGTTAAATGTTCGGCTTCAATTTTTGAAGGTCGTGTTGTTCAATATAATGGTTTAGTAGGTGCGAGTGGTAAGATTTATGGTAAGATGGCAGACCCAAGAGAAGTAAATACTAACCCACGACTTATTTTAGGTGTTGCAACTGAAAGTGGAACGTCAGGACAAGAAGTTCGTGTAAATTGGTTTGGTAACGTCAATATGGCAACCGAACTATCTATCAACGGAACTCCAACGGCAACGGGTGTGGTTTATTTTGATAGCACAAGTGCTTTTGTAGGTCGGCTTACTTATGACAAACCTGAAGCACCAAATGTTCAAATTGAAATGGGCGTTATTGAAGCAGTAGGACCAAGTGGAACAATCATTAACATTAGACCAACGTTTGGCGAGTTTTTGAAGAACTTACATGATGTTCATATCAACGGAGATGAAGCCGATGGTATTACAATTATGTATAACGGAACAAACTCAAGATACGAAGCCTACGACTTAAAAGGCAAGGTTTTAGAAATTGAAGGCTCAATTAGTGATATTGAAGATGGGACAACACCTATTGCTTATGACAATTCTTTAAGTGATTTAGTTGCAACCACCGTTAAAACTGCTATTGATGAATTAGATAGTAACGTAAGTGCTTTAGAAAC
>RZZN01000220.1 GCA_009929855.1 Gammaproteobacteria bacterium | reverse complement strand
CTATTTGTCGCTCCAGGAGGTCGCGGCGCGGTGCCCCGAGATCTCGAAGGATCACATCTCGTCTGCCTTGAGCTGGATGAAGTTTGCCGGGCATGTCGAGTGGCGGATCACGACTCGCCCCGAGGCCCTGCGCCGGCGGGCGAAAAAGGCTATGGAGTATCGTTACATCACATGAAACTTCGCGACTACCAATCCGGCACCGTGGTCAAGCTCTGGTCATGGTTCCACGCCAATCCAGAAGGGAACCCCGTGGTGGAAGCGGCCGTGGGCGCGGGAAAAAGCTTGATGATTGCCGAGACCATTCGCCAAGCACTTGAATACCCAGACACGCGCGTGCTGATGTGCGTTGCGAGTCGTGAACTGTGTCGTCAAAACGCCGAGCGCTTGATCCACCTCTGGCCCGAGGCCCCGGTAGGCATCTACTCGGCGGGACTCAAAAGCCGACAACTCGACAAGCGGATCATCTATGCCACGATCGGCAGCGTGTGGCGTCGCTGGAACGAGCTGGGCCGGGTGGATCTGCTGATGATCGACGAGTGCCACAACGTTTCGCGCAAGGATCAGGGGATGTATCGCGACTTAATCCGCAACCTGCGCACCGTCTGCCCGTATCTGCGCGTCGTCGGCTGGACCGGGACCGCTTATCACGGTGATGGGGTGTGGTTGCACGACGGCGAAGATGCACTGTTTACCGACATCGCGGCACGGGTGTCGATGCGCGAGTTGCTGGATCTGGGGTTTCTGTCTCCACTCATCACGCCCAAAACCGAGACCCGGCTGTCTGCCGAGGGGGTCGGCACCCGCGCGGGTGACTACATCGTTTCGCAGTTGGCGAAAGCCATCGACAAGGACGAACTGGTCAATGCGTGCGCCGATGAGCTGGTGAGGCTTGGCCAAGAGCGCAGTCGCTGGTTTGCGTTCGGCGCGACAGTGGAGCACTGCCATCATATCCGGGACGCACTGCGCGCCCGCGGGATCTCGGCTGAGGTGGTGAGTGCCACCACGCCGCATCCTGAGCGCGATCGCTCGCTCGCGATGCTGAAGGCGGGACATCTGCGCTGCATCGTCAATGTGGCCACCATGACCACGGGTATCGATGTGCCCGATCTGGACCTAATCGCGTTGCTGCGCAACACCCGCAGTCCGGTTCTACTGACTCAGATCGCCGGGCGCGGGATGCGTATTGCACCCGGAAAATCCGATTGCTTGTTTGTCGATTTTACCGACACGCTATCGATTCTTGGCCCGGTGGACCTTCTGAAAGGCCGCGCAAGCCGACCATCAGCGGGTGGTGACGCACCCTCAAAGCTTTGTCCTGAGTGCGGTGCGCGCAATCTCGCCGCCGCCAAGCACTGTCTTGCGTGCGATTTTGAGTTTCCGGTCAATGAGGTGCCGAAGTATTCGGCGCGCGTGTCGGGCGCCCCGGCGCTGTCGAGCGACAATGCTGCCCGCATCGAGCGCCACGAGGTCTCGGCAGTTGATTATCGGTATTGGCCGGGGCGCGACGGTAAACCACCGACGTTGCGCGTCGACTATTTTGGCCCCTTCATGCGGATCGCATCCGAATGGCTGTGCTTCGAGCACGAGGGCTATGCCCGCAGCAAAGCGGTGACCTGGTGGATCATGCGCGCTTCCGGCACCGGGACCACGATCCCGGACACGATCGACGACGCCGAGTCGCGGGCGCCGAATGAATTGCGCACACCGCGCGCGATTCTAGTCGATACCCGACCAAAATATCCCGAGATCAAAGGCTATGAATGGGAGGAGCAGCAACATGCCGCTTAATCCGACTGAAAAGGCGAACATCTTGAATGCGCTGCAACGCGCGATTCATCGCACCGAAGAGGCGCATCTTGCTGAACAAGTGATTGAGCTTCGGAATGCACATGCCCTGATCACTGAAATCAAGGTCGAGACCCCGTGTCGTCAGTGCCTGGATTTTGCGGAACCTGGCTATTGCAAGCAGTGGAAGCAAGCGATCCCGGCTGATTGGCTGTCGGTCGGGTGCAATAATTGGTTGGATGAGATCCCGTTTTGATGATGAACACCACATTCCTTCTCCTCGCAGAGCACGGCACCGCCGATATCGCGCTTGCGACCATCGCCGAGAAATACCTCGGCATGAGCATCCGCATCGCGGCCGGTAAAGCCGCGCGTGGCGAGCTGCCGTTCCCGGCCTATCGCGCAAGCTCGCAGAAGTCGCCCTGGCTCGTCAATGTCGCGGACCTTGCTGCGTGGATCGATGGCGAGCGGGCGAAAGCGGCGGAGGAGTCGCGGAAGCGATCAACGGGAATCCCACTCCGCGCGTCATGAAAACGCTGCACCTGTTCGCGGGCGCCGGCGGCGGCCTGCTGGCGGATCTGATCCTCGGCCATGAGCCTGTCGGGGCAGTCGAGATCGATTCATATTGCTGCGCAATCTTGCGCGAGAGGATTGAGGATGGA
>RZZN01000093.1 GCA_009929855.1 Gammaproteobacteria bacterium | reverse complement strand
AAATAATTGTACATATTTATACATAATATTGCATAAAAATATACAAAATTATTATCTACTTTGTCAAGTGTCTATATATATGAATCTTTCTTGAAATTATAGACACAAAATCAGACGGTCAGGCCCAGCAGGGTCCGGGGGTCAAAGTGATCGAACAAGGGGCGGTAGATCGCAGTGGTGCCAGTGGCGGCAATCATCAGGGTGTTGATGCCGTTCTTCCGTATAGTTACCAGCACCGGCTCGAAACTGATTCAAAAACGGCTTGTATCCATAATTCCAAGTCCCTTGATCAAAGTATTTGTAGCCCGCTGAATTACCTCGGAAATTGGTTGAATTGTTGTCATTTGATGACCTCCGACAAAGCGACTGTCGCTTCAGTTAATTCCAAACGCTCTTCAGCCAAGGCCAAAACAGCTATACCCTCATTGCGCCGCATTTTATCTGGTATTCGTCTCATCTCATATTCAAGCGCTTCGGAATTCAAATTGAAAATCGAAAGGCACCAAAACCAGTTGATATAATCCAGATTTCAAGCGTACATATTCCATATTATCCGCTTATATAATCCATATTACCCGTTGATTCTTTCCGGATTATCAGATAGGGTATGTGATCATGAATAATACCAATTACCGATACCCCAGACAGGCTGAAGCCCGTGTCATCGAAGGAATGGCAGATACCCCGGTGGTGCTGGTTGCCGGTCCGCGCCAGGCAGGCAAGACCACCCTGGTTTCACATATTGCCGGACAGGAAATGCGCTACCTGACCCTTGATGATGACGTCACCCTGCTTGCCGCCCGGGAAGATCCGGCTGGATTGATCCGCAGCCTTGATCGTGCCGTGATCGATGAAATCCAGCGGGCACCGGAACTTTTGCCGGCCATAAAAAAATCCGTGGATGAAGATCGCCGTTCTGGCCGTTTTCTGCTGACCGGTTCTGCCAATCTTATGGTGCTTCCAAAGGTAACCGAGTCGCTGGCCGGACGGATGGAAACCGTGACCCTGTTGCCTTTGTCACAAAGCGAAATACACGGGGAAACCACAAACTGGCTTGACAATGTGTTCGCCCGACCCACCATGGGGCCAGCTTTCTGAAGCCCTGACCCAGTCATCGGCCCCCGCCGCATGCACCTGAGCGACCACAGTCTCCAGCAGCTCGATGAGGCGTACCTCGACGAGGCGGCGCTGCGTGGACTCTCGGCGCGCTTGCTGGCGGACTTGAAGGAGGCGCGCGAGCGCTTGCAGCAGGGACCGCACAACAGCTCGCAACCGCCGAGCAGCCGCGCGCCGTGGGAGCGCGGTGCCCGGGATGAGCCGGAGGCGGACGCGACGCCTGACCCGGATCCACAGGGCACGGCCGAGCCGAGCGCCGATCCCGATGGGGACCACGCCGCAACGCGTAGCCCCGCAGCCACGGCCCCCAAGCCACCGAAGAAGAAGGCCGCTCGGGGCGGCCATCAGTCGCACCACCGCGTTGAGCCGTGGCGGGTGTTTCGGCACGGGTTTCTTGGACAGAATGTCAGCCGCCTTGATCTCGTCGGGATCCAACAGCAGCGCGGCGTCGAGATCGGGCAGGGTCCGCCCCAGACGCATCAACGGCATGATGCGCCAGGCGATGATCAGAAACAGCATGAGCGCGCGCTCGATGCGCTCAACGCGCCCGAGCTGCAAGCCCTCGACCCGGCAGCCTTCCTTGAGGGTCAAGAACAGCCGCTCGATCTCCCAGCGCGCGCGGGACCAGTCGATCAGCTCGGCGGCCTTCTCCAGGGCCTCTACCTGGCGATTGGTCAACAGCCGCCAGACGATCGGCTTGACCCCGTTGCATCTTGGGGATGCACATTATCATTTTTCGCCGGCTTGACGCCTTTTCCTCTTTACAGTAAAAAGTCGCACTCCCAGCCCTCGTTCTCGAATTTGATGTGGGCGATGGATACGGCGTTCGCGTCCAGGTCGGGCATGGCCTGAAACTCTGAAACCCAGCAGCGGTGGATCTTGTAGCTGATCGCGAGTTGTCTGGCCTCGTTGTAGAGCTCGAGGATGATGTCCTTGCGGAAATCCTGCAGCGAGGTTTCCGAGCCTAGGCCTGCGCCAGAGTTCCGGACTTTGCTCCCCCATTTCACGAACTCTTTGTCGTGAGTGACGCCGTGCTCAAGCATGATCGGTTCGAACTCAGTGCGTCCGGGCGACTTGGGGCTGCTACTGGGATCGCCGCCTTCGCGATGCTTGACGACTTCCTTGGTCTGCTTGAGCGCGCCCATTTTGCTGATGCCTGCCACATAGCGACCATCCCACTTGACGCGGAATTTGAAGTTTTTATACGGATCGAAACCCTGCGCGTTGACTGTGAACTGTGCCATTGGTATCTCCGGCTGCTTGACTGCGGCAGGTTCGTTCAGCGTCGAGCTATCCGGCACTCTGCTGGATCCTCAGGATCACGAGCTCGCTAGGCTTGAGCCATCTCATTGTACAAATCATCATTCTGTCAGCAGCTCTTTGGCCGATTGGATCACGGCCGCGAAAGTCCATCACCCACTTGCTTGCCGTCCAGATCAAAGGAGCGGTCCATCGCGCCATCGGCCGTCAGCCGTCAGCCGTCAAGCGCGAAGGTCGTGTAGCCTTGATTGCCGAAACTTTCATCCAGGCGACCGTCGCCATGAAAGCGCATGACACACAGTTTCAGCGCACTCAAGTTCCCTCTGAAGTAGCCGCCAACGATGAATACGACGATGCTCGGTCTGATGATGAGCAATCTTAGTCTCCGCTTCTCGCGCGGTTGCCGAGACTGTTTTGTAAAAAACTGACTTCATGAATGTAAATCATCGCGTCCCTCAACAGGCGCCCGCGCACCGGCGCGGAGACCAGTGCGATGCCGGCCGTAAGGGGCGTGGACCACAGATGCGCTTGTTGCTGACAGCCACGCTGCTGCTTGCGCCGCTGCTACTGGGTCTGGGCCTAGCCTGAACCTCCACCCGCGAGTACCGCCATGCCTGACTCCCCTGCCCCACTCCTGCTTCCACTCACTCGCCTGGCCGAGCTGCTCGAGCGGCTCGACCATCCGCGCGCCACGGAGGTCCGGGCTCAATTGACGCTGTTGCAGGCCTCTCCCCATGAGATCCCACGCCAGCTCGACAGCAACGCCTGGTGGGCCGGCGCCGGCTCCCTGGCCGCCGAGACCATGGCCGACAATCCGGGTCTGCCCGAGGTGGTCTGGCGCATGGAGATCCGCGAGTTTCGCGCGCTGCTGATCGAGATCGGCGAGCAGCTGCTTGCGAGGGGTGTCGCCAATCCTAGGATCTCGTCCTGGATCCAGGCATTTGGTCACTGGAATCAGTCGGAGGTTTGAGCCGAAGTCATTTGGCACGCCGACTCGCGCGTCATCGTCGAGCGGGCTACGACCTGGGACAAACGCGAGGGTGTCTCCGGTGGCACCGGTCGGTGCAGGGTCAGACCGCGCGGTGTCATCGATGAGGCGCTCCACCGCCCGACCGCATGGACTATCCTCGTTGTTGATGAGGCGCTCCACCGCCCTACCCCGTGGACTCTCCTCGTTGTCGAGGAGCCTGCAACACCGACCACCGCGAGGACCCCATGCGCACCCCGCTCAAGATCACCTGCTGGAACATCGAGCACGCGCATCGGCTGGTGAGCGGCGCGTCCAACGCCGCGGTGGCGGAGCGTCGTGCCCGCATCCATCGCACCTTGACGGCCATCGACCCTGATATCCTCTGTGTCGTGGAGGGGCCGGCCGGGGTCGCGCGTATTCGCCAGTTCGCCGAGGAGGTTCTGGACAACGCCTGGGTGCCGATCCTGCTCGAGACGGATAATGGCTCGGACCGCGAGTATCGAATGAGCGGCACGCAATGGATCTGGTTTCTGGTCCGCTCCGAGCTGGTGGGGCAGTGTGCACTGCAAGCCCCTGACGTCTGGCAGTCCTTCACCGGGCAGACCCGCTGGAGCGTGCACGACTGGGGACGCTGCGCCCCGCAGACCCACCAACACTACCGCCACCCACAGGTCCTGATCCTGGACATCGGGCAGGATACGCAGCTCGAGTTGATCGGGATCCATCTCAAATCCAAGATCAATCTCCAGCGCATCGAGCGGGATGCGGAGGGAAACCTGACAGGCGCCTATCTGGATGAGGCACTGCGGGCGCGGGTGAAGCTGGCGACGGAGGCAATGGACGTGCGCAAATACATCGACGCGAAGTTCGCCCAGAAGCCCGCGCCAGGCATCCTGGTCATGGGCGACGCCAATGACGGCCCGGGCCATGATGTCTTCGAGTCACACTATCTCTTCTTCGATCTGGTGAGCAATCTGCAGGGCGATGTGCTGCGTGCCGAACGTTTCTTCAATCACGCCCTCTTCGATTACCCGGAGCATCTGCGTTGGACCGCGCGCTATGGGGATCCGCTGACCGGCTTCAGCGCGGCCAACAATCCACTGCTGATCGATCACATCATGATCAGCCAGGCACTGTGCCGCGGGGCGCTGCCGCTGGTCGCGAATGCTCATGCCGGGCAGGTCGAGCACGAGGCATTCGAGCGCGCCAATGCGGGCGCTGGCTCGGCCCGGCGGACCAGTGACCATCGACCGGTGTCATTGCGCCTGGATGCGCGCTGATCGCCTTCTCGCCATGAGCGCCACGAGCGCGGAGTCTCCCGAGCGGTGGCCAGTTTCACCAGGCGGCAGACCAGCAGCTCACGGCATCCACTTGAGGTTGGATGCAGCCGCTTTGTGCGAGCCTAAACGTCGTCGCGACGCCTAGACCGGATCCTCGGCGGGTCGCGCCACCAGGCCCAGGCCACCAGTAGGCCGAAGCCGGTATAGGCCAGTGCGAAGACCCACAGTGGGGCATGGAAATAGAGGAGACGTTGAATCCAGTGCTGAATGAAGCTGTCTTGATAGCCGGCTTGGCCGGCTTGCTCGCGCAGCGAGGATTCGAGCTCGGTGAGGATGCAGTACTGGCCCAGATAGGCTTGCGCGATGACGATGCCGATCGCTGCCAAGTGCGTCAGGCGCCACCAGAATCCGTTCACCCAGGACCAACCGAGCCGGTGCCCGATCAGGATGGCCGGGAGCCCTAGGACGACGAACAGGACGACGGCGAAATGCAGCAACAAGAGCGCATCGGCGAGTGTTTGATCGTGCAATCCCGCTCCACTCGGCTCGGTTGGCCGGCACTCGGTTGTATTCTGGTTGTGCGAGTCTAACCCGAATCGGCTCTATTGCCCCGGCGCCTTCAGCGCCATGAACAGCGAGGTCTCGATGCGTCTGTCAATCATCGTGCCGACCCTGAACGAGGCCGACACCATCGGCGTGCTGCTGGCCGATCTGGCGCCACTGCGTGCCGCCGGCGCCGAGTTGATCCTCGCCGATGGGGGCAGCAGTGACCCGACCCGGGAGCAGGCCGCGGGTGGCGTGGATCGCGTCTTGAATACGACGCGCGGCCGCGCGGCGCAGATGAACGCGGGCGCACGGGTGGCCGCGGGCGATCTGCTGTGGTTTCTGCATGCCGATACGCGAGTGCCGGCCGACGCGGCCAGTGCGTTGGGCGCGGCCTGTGCGGGTGACCCGTGCTGGGGACGCTTCGATGTGCGCCTCTCGGGCCGGCATCCGCTCTTGCGGGTGGTGGAGCGGGGGATGAATGCCCGCTCGCGCCTGAGCGGGATCGCCACGGGGGATCAAGGGATCTTCGTCACGCGCGCGCTCTTCGATCGGGTGGGTGGCTTTCCGTCGTTGCCACTGATGGAGGACATTGCCATCTCGGTGTTGTTACGCCGGATCGTGCCTCCAGTGTGTCTGCGCGCGCGGCTGGTCACCTCGAGTCGGCGTTGGGAGACCCGCGGGATCCTGCGCACCATCCTGCTGATGTGGCGTCTGCGCTTGGCCTATGCCTTGAGTGCCGATCCGGCGCGGCTGGCCCGTCGCTATGAGCATGGACCGCCGCGAGATGTCGAGCGGCGCATGGCGCGACCGGATCAGGATGAGGGTCGCGCGCGCTGACTGGGTGTTCTGCCTTGGCCGTGGCCGTGGCCTTGGCCATGAGCGTGCCCGTGATGCGGGTGGTTGCTGGCTGCTGTGTGGTGTCCGGTGTCGACCTCCGTGTCGGTGCCAATGCCGCGCCGTCAGCCCATTCGCACCACGCCCGTGACGACCCCGAGCACCTGCACCGCGTCTGGCTCCAGGCGCAGTGGGTCCATCGCGGCGTTGGCTGGTTGCAGCCGGATGCCGTCGGGTTCCTGATAGAAGCGCTTGAGCGTGACCTGATAGTCATCGAGACACGCGACGACGGTCTCGCCGTTCTCGGCTGTCGGGCGTGATTCCACCACCACCAGGTCGCCGTCGTCGATGCCATCCTCGGTCATGGAGTCGCCGCGCACGTACAGCGCGAAGCTGCGCCCGGCGCCATGACGGCGCACCAGTCGCGCCGGGACCGACAGGCATTCCTCGATCTCTGGCGGCACCACCGGCAGTCCCGCACTGACCAGCCCGAGCAATGGCAGCTCGACCGTCGCGTCATCCAGGGTGTCGAGCGGCTCCAGGCTGGGATGCCAGATCGGGTAGGTGCGTTTGGGCAGCGGTGCGCGCTCGGCGTCCATTGGTGTCTCCCCTGTCGAATGGCGTTGGATCTCGGTAGTTTAGCCGCAAATCAGCAGTCCTACGTGCAATCCGTGGGCATTCGTTGGGTGTGGCTTGGTCGCTGTGGCAGACGCCTTCGGGTCAGGGGATGTCAGGCTCGAGGACCTCGACCATCACCTCGTTGCGGCGCAGGATCGGCAGTGAGAAGGGTGAGTTATAACGCGCGTAGATCGGCTCGCCCACTGGGGTCAACCCAGCGGCGTGCAGGGCATCGAGCAAGCGGGTCACCTGCTCGCGATAGCGCGACTCCGCCCAGCCTCCGGTGTAGCGACGCACCGCCATCAGGCGGGGCGCTTGCTCGTACAACTGCACGCGTGGGTTGTTGGGTGCCGGCAGGGCTTCCAGGGTGAAGCTGGACGGCATCATGAAGCGGATGTGATAGGTGTCGCCGGTGGGAGCCGCGGGTTGTTGGGTGACTGGCGCGGTCATGGCGATGCGGGTCTCGCCGCGATTGTCGCCGAAGATGTAGCCAGCGAGCATGCGGAAGGCCTCGCCTCCGACCTCATCGAAGTCGCCCCTGATCTCGACCTCGGCGATGCGGTGCGCGGTATAGCGGCGCAGGTCGAAGTCCGGGGTCTCGCGCAGGAGGTCGTAGTGCGGCTCTTCGATCGCCATCGTTGGTCCTCCAGTGATCAGCAACAGAAAGGCGAGTAGCAGTGTACTGAGCAGAGGCGCGGTCTGGGTTGGCATGGATGAAGTCCGAGATCGGCGACCTGGATTGGCACGACAGTCTTTTTCACGACATTGGGATGGGTCCTGCGAGTGCAAGACGTCGGCGTCGATGGGTGCGCCTCGGGATGCGCTGCTCGCCGCTGCCGGTTGGTGGATCTCGGCTTCGGATGAGGCGTCGATTGGCGGGTGCGGATTGGTAATGAGCAATCAGCAATCGGATGTCTGGGGAAGGCGATCACTGCTCAGGGAGCAGTGATTAGTGATTAGTGATCATCCAAGCGTCCTTGCCTGGATCGCCCTCGGTTTGGTTTCAGCCCCGCGTCAATGATGATCCAGACGCGAGAGCGGCACTCAGAGGGGGCTCTGGATCCGGAATGGGTGATGTGCCGAGGGCCATCAGTCCGAGCAGTATGAGTCCAGTGGCGACTGAGCCGAGGATGAAGTCACGCATGTGAGCGATCTCCGAAGGTGCTGGACGGTCGTCGGATGTGGCGGCCGAATCGATGAAGGTTGCTCTGATCGGGGCTTGAGCGAATCAGGGTCTGTTCAGTTAATGATAACAGTTCTCATTTGAAATGCAATGTCGACCTCCGCTGTGACAGCATCGGATCACCGATCGGATCACTGGGCCGCGTCGGATGCCTGTCCGCGCCAGACGTCTCGTCAGCGTTGATCGGTTCGATCCGCGGCGCAATGATCCTTCCTCGGGGCGAGGACGCCCCGACTCCCCTGGACGCGCCGGTTCCCCTGGACATCGCGACTCCCTTGGACGTCGCGACTCCCTTGGACGTCGCGTCTCCCCTGGGCATCACGACTTCCGTTGGTGCCTCAAGAATGCGTCAATAGGCATCAACGCGGCCTCAACGACAACGGCCGGGCATTGGCCCGGCCGTGTGGATCATCCGCCAGCCCGCGAGGCGGGCTGGTCTTGGTCTCAAGCCGCCTGCGCGAGCTCGGCCGGGGCCTCGTGCGTGATCGCCGCACCGCTCGCCGCACCGCGGATGGCGATGCGTCGGGGCTTCATCGCCTCAGGCACCTCGCGTACCAGGTCGATGTGTAGCAGACCATGCTCGAGCTTGGCCTCGACGACCTTCACATGATCAGCGAGCTGGAAGTGCCGGTTGAAGCCGCGATTGGCGATCCCGCGATGCAGGTAACGCACCTCGCGATCGGATTCGGACTCGCGCCGCTGACCGGTGACGCTGAGCTGATTGTCCTTGACCTCCAGCTCCAGCTCGGCCTCGGTGAAACCAGCCACGGCCAGGGTGAGACGATAGCGGTGTTCGTCCGCGACCTCGATGTTGTAGGGCGGATAGCCGCCAGCCTCGCTGCGCGCGGCACTCTCCAGGGTGGAGGCGAGGCGATCGAAACCGATCACGGAGCGGAACAGGGGCGAGAAATCGATGGTATTCATGCATATCCTCCAAATGAGCAATATGGATCGATGGATTGGCGTTCTTCGATGAACCGCCGTTTCGAGCGGTCCCCGTGGGGGCGACCGCAACAGAAATCATCATAGTGTCTTGTTAGCACTCTTTCAAGAGGAGTGCTAGTTTTTGAGCTGGAGACCTGTCCCGATGGTCCGGGTGACCCTACGTTTCCATGCCGAGCTGAACGATTTGCTGCCGCCCGAGCGACGACATTGCGATTGGACGCGGCTCTTCCAGGCGCCGGCACCGGCGCGGCATCTGATCGAGGCCTGTGGCGTGCCCCATACCGAGGTGGGGCGCGTGCGCTGCAATGGTGCACTGATCGACCTGGAGACCCCGATCGACGACGGGGCGCACCTGTTGGTCGATCCTCAGCGCGCATGCGCGCGGGCGCTCGAGACGCGTCCCCCACGCTTCCTCGCTGATGCGCATTTGGGCGCATTGGCGCGCGATCTGCGTCTACTCGGGTTCGATACGCTCTGGTCGAACGATTGGGGCGATGCCGAGTTGGCACGCCGTGCCGCGCTGGAGCAGCGTATCCTGCTCTCGCGTGATCGTGCGCTGCTGATGCGTCGCGAGGTGGTCGAGGGGATCCATGTCGCGCAGGGACCGTGCACCGAACAGCTCGCGCGGCTGGTGTGGCGCCTACGACTCTGTGACAGGATCGCGCCTTTCACGCGCTGCCTGATTTGCAATACGCCCTTGTCCCTCTTGGAGCCGCGGTGCGCGCGGGCACGCTTGCCGGTGGGGTTTCGGTGTACGAGCGAGACGTTCTGGACTTGCGCGGAGTGCGCGCGTATCTATTGGCGCGGGAGCCACTGGCGGGCGATGTGCCAGCGTGTCGAGACGCTCTGTCCAGAATGGCGCGGCCACTGTGTCCTCGACTTGACGTCGATCCCATGAAGCGTCCAGTCTGCCGACCCCAATCATGACCTGAATGGATCGACTCATGCCCTCCTTCGCCCGCCGCTTGATCGGCCTGCTCCTGATCCTCACCACCGTCGGAGTCACCGCCTGGCAGACGCTGGCCGTCTCGTGCTCGTCACCCGTCGCCGCTGGTGGGATCCCGGCCAGTGCGTCCGGATCCGCGCCATGATTCGCCTGTGGCTGGTACTGGCCACTCTGGTGGCTGTGGCCGCGCTGATCCTGGGGGTGCGCGCGAATCTGCGCGCCTCCAGAAGGAGCCGCCGAGACGCAGCCCCGAGGTGGCTGCAGGCCGTGCTGCTGTGGCTCTTGCCGCTACCAGTGCTGATCGCCACGACGGTCGCCATGGCGCGGGGGCTGCTCGTGCCGCTGCTCGGCAATGGACTCGGCTATGGTCTGTATCTGGCCGGCGCTTGGCTGATCTGGCGGGGGCTTGGCGCGGAGAGGGTCGAGCCGGGGCGTCCGCGCATCCGCGCCGATTGGCCATTGAAGACCCTAGGCGGGGGTCTGATCGGCCTGGCCACCGGGATCACCGCCTGGCTCGGAAGCGGCCACCACCCGGCGATCGCGGCGGCCTTCGCACTGATGGCATGGCTCGGCTGCTGGCTCTTCCATGGCGGTGACCGGCGCTCCAACGCGGGCATGCACTGGCTCGGGAGGCGTGACCCATCCAGTCGCGCGCGCTCGGCCTTGGTCGCGGCGGAGCAGAGGATCGAGGCGATCGAGCAGGCCTCGCGCCAAATCGCACAACCGGATCTGCGCGATCGCCTGGATCGGATCGGCTTGTTGGCACGCGAGATCCTGATCCTGCTGGAGGAGGACCCAGGCGAGCTGCCACGGGCGCGCCGTGTCCTCGGGATCTATCTCGAGGGCGTGCAGCGGGTGGTCGATCGGTATGCAACGACGCACCAGCGGGCTGCGCTCGGCCCCTTGGATGAGCGCTTCAGGCAGGTGTTGGAGCAGATCGAGACGGTCTTTCGGGAGCAGCGCGACCGGCTCGTGCGCCGCGATGTCATGGATCTGGACGTCGAGATCGAGGTGCTGACGAATCAGTTGAAACGCGAAGGGTTGATCTGAGCGGCGCGCTGAGTGGTCGCGCTCCTGAAGTGACAGGGTGGCATGTGACATGTGTGGCCGTTACGTCCAAATCAGCCCTCCCGAGACCCTCGCCGCGGTCTTCGAGGCGGTGTCCGCGCTCACCGAGCAGGTCCCGCGCTACAATGCCGCACCCTTGCAGTGGCTGCCGGTGATCCGCCAACGCCCAAGCGGTGAGCGTGTCATCCACGCCCTACGCTGGGGCCTCCTCCCGAGCTGGGCCAAGGACGAGCGACTCGCCGCGCGCCTGATCAACGCCCGCGCCGAGACCCTATCCGAAAAGCCCGCCTTCCGCTCGGCCTACCGTGCGCGCCGCTGTCTCGTCCCCGCAGATGGTTTCTATGAGTGGGCGCAGCGCCCTCAAGGGAAACAGCCCTATTACATCCACGCGCGCGACGGCCAGATCCTCGCCTTGGCCGGGCTTTGGGAGCGTTGGAGCAGACCGGACGACGGCACCGCGATCGACAGCTTCTGCATCCTGACCACTGCGGCCAACGCACTGGTCGGGACATTGCACGAGCGGATGCCGCTCATCCTGGAACCCGTGGACTGGGCGCACTGGCTCGAGCGTGCGAGCGATCCGCCACGGCTGCGTGCACTACTGGCTGCCCGTGGGGAGGAGCGACTGACCGCATACCCGGTCTCAAGCGCGGTCGGCAGTGTCCGGCAAGAGGGGCCCGAATTGATCAGGCCACTGACCGATCCGCGCTCGACCCAAGATGCCTGAGCTCGCCGCGCACCATGGGCACGCGTATGAGGTCTCTGGATGAGAGGCGGTGACTCCAGAAATAAAAAACCCCCACGGATGAGCGTAGGGGTTTTTTGGGAGAGGGTCCTGGCGGTGACCTACGTTCACATGGGGAGGCCCCACACTATCATCGGCGA
>RZZN01000005.1 GCA_009929855.1 Gammaproteobacteria bacterium | reverse complement strand
AATGTCGATGCTCACGGCAACCTCTCAGCGAGCGGTAATGCCAGGATCCACCACGACGCCAACGTCGCCGGCAACTATAGCCTCGGCGGCAGTGGGACGGTCCAAGGCACGCTGACTTACGGGGGCACGGGCACCCAGACGGGCGGCGGCTCGATCGGTACATTGGTGCATCGCCCCGGGCTGGTCGTGCCGAGTGCGTCCGGTGTCCCGACACGCCCCTGCGAGCCCGCCGGCGTCAGTATCCGCGAGCTGATGGCGGCCAAACGCCCGAGCACGGACGCGATTCTCAGCGGCAACTTGCCGAGCCTTGGAAATAACTCCTCCGATCAACTCATTCCCTATTTACGCGCCCAAGGTCGTTTCGAGCCGGGCGTGGAGCAGGATCTCAATGAGGATCCGGACATCACGGTTGCCATCACCGGAAACGTCGATCTGAAAGGTTGGCGGAACCTCCACTTTCCGGAGAGCCAGGATGTCACGCTGCGCATCGACGGCAACTTCGAAATCGGTGGGAGTGCCGGTATCGTGATTCCGAGCAATGTCGACGTGACACTCTGGGTCGGCGGCGACCTCACACTCGGGGGTTCCGGCAGCATCAGCCTGGGCGCGGATTCGACCTTGTCGCTCTACGTCAAGGGCGAATCGAATCTCGGCAACAATCCTTTCCATTTTCCGAGCAACCGTTCGGTGGTCGAGCGCCTGGATGCGCAGGGCCAGTCCTATGTGGTCCCGTCCGTCGCACTGTACTCGGACATCCATGCGGCGGACGGGGTGCCTGGCCAACAGGACGATATCAGTGTCAGCGGCTCCAGCTCGATCTACGCGGCCATCTATGCCCCCTATGCCCGCGTCGCCATCGCCGGGAGCGGGCAGCTGAGCGGTGCCGTATGGGCACACGATATCATGGTGTCCGGAAACGGAACTTTGCGCTACGACGTCCAGCTCGCGAGGGCTCAAACGGGCGTGGGTGACAGTGGCGGCACCGGCGGCTTGACCCGATTGAGTTGGAGCGAGGTGGTGCACTGATGGACGGCGTCGCAGTCCAGGTTCCAACGCGGGGCTTCACGCTGATCGATCTCATAATGGTGCTGGCCGTCCTGGCGGTGCTGGCCATGATTGCCGTCCCGGCTTATCTGGAACACATCGATCGGAGTCGCCGCGTTGACGCCATGAACGCCCTCTTCGGACTTGCCGATCGTCTGGAACGCTGCTATGGCGAGACGCGCCGCTTCAACGCCGACAGCTGTACCCCAGCGTTTCCGCTGGAATCGACCGAAGGGCACTACCGCATCACGGCCACAGTGACCGAGGACACCTACGCCCTGGTTGCGACCCCTGTCGGCAGCCAGCTCGGCCGGGACGGTGAGCGCTGCGCAACCATGGGTCTCGACCACTTGGGGCGACGCAGCGCGACCGGCACGCTCGGGGATGACTGTTGGCGGTGATCGAGTCATGTGTGCGGCACCGACCGTCGCGCTCGCATGGCCGCGCCGGGAAGCGGTCGGTGGGGTCTACTGCACGCGCGAGAACGGCTCGAAGAAGTATTTCCCGCGGGATTGAGTGTGTCGCGACAGAGGGTCCGAGCGCCTGCTCACAGTCCACCGACCCGCACATCGATCAGGCAGCCCGTATCCGAGAACGGGGCATGTCGGCTCAGATGCGGACTGCGCAGCCAGGTCCCCGCGGGATAGCGCCCGTGCGCGTCGGCGAATTCGCCCTCGAGCAACAGGATCTCCTCGCCCTCGGGATGGGCATGCTGCGCGCACGGTCAACCCGCGATGATGTCGCGCGCGATGGCCTCCCCACTGGTCCAGGCGGCCTCGACCCGTGCTGCGAGGCACCAGTCGCCACGGGCGTGGAGCGTGCCGGAGGGGTCGCGGGCGAAGGGGCGTCCGAGCGGTACGGCGACGCGTGCGTAACGCCAGCGATGAGCGGCGGCATAGCGGGTGTCATCGACCCTCGTGCCGATGCGCTCGCACAGCATGGGCAGCATCCGCGCGACGATGGCCTCGGGAGCGAGGTCCAGATGCGCGGCGCTCCAGTCCGGACTGGCCTGTGCCACCCAACAGACCGGCGCGGGTCGGCCGGGTTTGCTGCTGTCCTGGGCGATCCAGGCCAGCGGGGTCTCGGGGTCGGACTGGCTGATGAAGGGCCGGGGGGTGTCGGGGTCGAAGGCGGCCATCAGGGTCAGACAGGGGTCGAGCCGCACCTCGGCGACCGCCCGGCTGAGGGGGTGTTCGGGTCCGAGCAGGGGCGCGATCTGGGGCGCGGGCACGGTGAGGACGACCCGGTCGAACACCTGCGTGCCCTCGGCGAGGGTCAGCTCCCAGCCTCGCGTGGACTGGCGCAGCGCATGGATCTCGGCACCCTGGCGGACCTCGATGCCCCGTCCCAGCTCGGCGGCCAGGCCGCGCATGCCCGGCGTCCCCACGAGATGCGGGCGCTCCGCCCCATCGGCCCAACGCGCGGCGGCCCCGACGCGCTCGGCTTGCTCGAGCAGGGCCTGGAAGCCGGGTGATGAGGCGGTGATGAATTGGGCGCCGTGATCGAACTGCCAGCCCTCCGGGGTGCGCCGCGTGGCCAGGCGCCCACCGATGCCCCGCCCTTTGTCGAGCACCACCGGCGCGAAGCCCGCGGCGGTCAGACACTGCGCACAGGCCAGGCCGGTCATCCCTGAGCCGATGATGGCGATGTGTGGTGTCCGCATGGTCAGGTCTCGTTGTCCGGGGTCGGGTCGTCGCCATCGGTCATGGCATTGGCGTCCATCGCCGCATGGATCTCGGCGAGCTGCTCGGGCGAGAGCATGACATGGGCGTGGAGGGCGAACCAGCGCGCGCCATCGAGCTGGCGCGGTGACGCGCCCCCGGTGTACTTGCGGACCTGGCGGCTGTCGGAGAGCTGGTCACCGACCCAATTATCCGGGCAGTCACTGATAGTTTACTTGAGGCTGGCCTGGTGGGGACGTCGAGCTGGCATTTGAGCGGAGGAAGATCCTGACTCGGGGCCTGGAGGCCCCGACTCCTCTAGGGCCGCAGGCCACCAAGGGAGTCGGGGCGTCCTCGCCCCGAGGAAGGACAGTCGCGACGCGGAGCCTGAGGCAGGACGCTCATGCGGGTGTCGGGCTGGCCTGGTGGGGACGTCGAGCTGGCCTGGTGGGGACGTCGAGCTGGTCTTTGAGCGGAGGAAGATCCTGACTCGGGGCCTGGAGGCCCCGACTCCTCTAGGGCCGCAGGCCACCAAGGGAGTCGGGGCGTCCTCGCCCCGAGGAAGTGCAGTCGCGACGCGGAGCCTGAGGCAGGACGCTCATGCGGGTGTCGGGCTGGCCTGGTGGGGACGTCGAGCTGGTCTTTGAGCGGAGGAAGATCCTGACTCGGGGCCTGGAGGCCCCGACTCCTCCAGGGCCGCACGCCACCAAGGGAGTCGGGGCGTCCTCGCCCCGAGGAAGGACAGTCGCGACGCGGAGCCTGAGGCAGGACGCTCATGCGAGTGTCGGGCTGGCCTGGTGGGGACGTTGAGCTGGCCTGGTGGGAACGTCGAGCTGGCATTTGAGCGGAGGAAGATCCTGACTCGGGGCCTGGAGGCCCCGACTCCTCTAGGGCCGCACGCCACCAAGGGAGTCGGGGCGTCCTCGCCCCGAGGAAGGGCAGTCGCGACGCGGAGCCTGAGGCAGGACGCTCATGCGGATGTCGGGCTGGCCTGGTGGGGACGTTGAGCTGGCCTGGTGGGGACGTCGAGCTGGTCTTTGAGCGGAGGAAGATCCTGACTCGGGGCTTGGACGCCCCGACTCCTCCAGGGCCGCACGCCACCAAGGGAGTCGGGGCGTCCTCGCCCCGAGGAAGGACCTCGCCCTTTATCTTTCGCATTCGGCCTTTTGCTGTACCCTCCCTTGTGCAGCACCCTGCATCCTTCACCCTTCACCCTTCACCCTTCACCCTTCATCCTTCACCCTTCATCCTTCATCCTTCATCCTTCATCCTTCATCCTTCATCCTTCATCCTTCATCCTTCATCCTTCACACTGCACACTGCACACTGCACCCTGCACCTTGGCCCCTTCACCTTGCACCCCCCTCCCCTACTTGCCCCTACGCCTGAGGGTGTGGGACAGTAACCGCAACCCAGAGAGATGTTCATGACCGATCATCGACCCGAGATCCAGTTTCGTGGCACTGTCATGTCCGAGGCCATGGCGGCCTGGACTCGTGGTTGCCGTATGCATGACGATCGTCCGAGCGTCGATGTCTTTGGCATCGATTCGCTTGCCTTGCTCGCGCTGCGTGAGAAGGATTCTTCCGCCGGCCATCGAGTGCCATTCATCGAGTGCGATTCATTGGTCCGTGCGGCCAATGGCTGCAAGGATTCTGATGCGGCCTGCCGCGAGGATGTCCAATGAATCTGAATCTCAACGAGCTATTGTCGCGGCGTCTGACCGAGACGGCGCGCCTGATGGATCAGGTCAGGACCGACCCGGCGCTGTTGGCGGCGACCGTCGACGCGGCGGCGCGCACGGCCGCCGCGATCAAGGCCGGTGCGACTCTCTTCATCTGCGGCAACGGCGGCAGTGCTGGCGAGGCCACCCATCTCAGCGGCGAATTGATCGGCCCCTTTCTCGATAAGACGCGCCGCCCCATCCCGGCGGTGGCATTGGGGTTCGACACCAGCGCGCTGACCGCGGTGGCCAATGACTTTTCTTTCGCCGAGATCTTCGCGCGTCCACTCGCCGGGCTCGCGCGCCCTGGGGACGTGCTTTGGGCGCTGTCGACCAGCGGGCGCTCGCCCAATATCCGGCGCGTACTGGAGACCGCCGCTGAACACGGCGTGCTGAGCGTGCTCTTGACTGGTGCGCCTCATGATGAGCTGCCGACTCAGGCCGACATCCTGCTGTCGATCCCCTCGCGCGAGACGCCGCGGATCCAGGAGCTGCACCTGGTCCTGGGCCATTTTCTCTGCGAGGCCGTCGAGGCACTGTCATCCAGATGAAATGGAGGGCACCACCGGCCTGAGCAAAACGGTGTCATGCGCTCTGCGACTGGTGTCGGTCATCGGTCATGGTAAGTCATCGGCTGTGCGCGCTGCCCAGCGTCCCGCCGAGCACCGAGCCACCATCAGGCGCCGCCACCTCAAGCCATCAGCCAAGCCCGACCAAGACGCCTGCACTGAGGGATTGATCATGTCCGAGCCAGCCAAGCCCAGGGTTCTCATCATCGACGATCGAACGACGAACATCCATGTGACGGCGCGCGCGCTCGCCCCAGAATTCTCCGCCGAGTTCGCACTCTCTGGTGAACAGGCGCTGGAGAAGCTGACGCGGGATGAGCTCCCCGAGCTGATCCTGCTCGATGTCTTGATGCCCGAGATGGATGGCTACGAGGTCTGCCGCAGGCTCAAGTCAGCGCCTCGAACCCGGGAGATCCCGGTGATCTTCATCACCGCGGGGGACGAGTTGGAGACTGAGCTGGGCGCCGTGCTGGCCATGCTCGCCGGCGCGGCCGATTTCATTCCCAAGCCGGTCAATCCTCAGGTGCTGCGCCAGCGCATCCGCACCCATGTCATGCTGCGCGAGCGCACGCGCGAGGTGGCGCGACTGCGAGGCGAGCTGCGCTACAGCGCCTGCCATGAGCCGATCACTGGTCTGCCCAACCGCGCGCTCTTGACCGATCGTCTGCTCCAGCGCGCTCGGCGGGGCGAGCAGCCATTGGCCAACCGCGTGCTGCTGCTCGTCAAGCTGGATGAGCCAACGGTCGCCGCCACGCGCGAGCCCGACACGGGTGATGCCCTGCTGCGCCAGATCGCCGATCGCCTGGCGCGAGCCGCGCGTCCGTTCGAGACACTCGCCTGGTTGGCTGAGGGCGAGCTGCTGGTGGTCTTGGAGCCACTGCAGCAAGACCCGCAGACCATGGTCATGGCCGTGGCCGAGCGCATCCAAGCTGAATTGGCACGGTCCTATCGACTGAGCGATGTGTCGTTCCAGGGCCAGGTGCGCGTCGGGATCCATCGACTCGTCAGCGAGCCGACCGACATCGAGGAACTGTTGGACCTCATCAGCCACGCCATGCGCGAGCCCTGGCCAGGCGACGAGAAGCAGCCACGTTGGCTGGATCAACCGTCGCGGGACACGCACCGCGTGACCGACCCGACGACCCACACCGACACTCGAGGAATTGAATCACCATGACCCAGTCTCGCGATGGCCAATGCGTTGGCCCGCTCGGAGGTCGCACGCTGATCGGTCTGTCGATCGGTCTGCTGGCCTGGCTCACGCTCATGTCCGGCAACGCGCGTGCCGATGAGTATTCGTTCGGGGTGCTCTCGCAGCGCAGTGCCGTTTTGACCGCGCAGTATTGGAATCCAATCTTGGATTATGTCGAGAAGCGCACCGGGACCAGATTGACGCTCAAGGTCGCCCGAACCGCGCCCGAGTCGAATGATGCCACCGCGCGCGGCGAATACGACTTCGTCTATTCCAATACCATCTTTCTGCCGAAGATGGCCGAGTCCAATTATCAGGTGATCCTGCGACCACGCGATGAGGCCATCCGTGGGCAGATCGTCACCCTCGCTGATTCACCGATCCAGGATCTCGCCGACCTGGCTGGGAGCGAGGTCGGATTTCCTTCGCTCGCGGCATTCGTGGGCTATGCGGTGCCCATGGATCGGCTGATGCGCGAAGGGATCGAGGTCACACCTGTGTTCGGCGGCAATCAAGAAGGCATCATGGGGCAGCTCAAGGCTGGCCGGGTCATCGCCGCCGGTGTCAATAGCCAGGTGATGCGGTCATTCGCCACGCGTGAGGGTATCCAGTACCGAGTGCTGTGGGAATCCGATCCGTACAACAATCTACCCATCGCCGCCCATCCACGTGTGCCCGAGGCGGTGATCGACGCGGTCAGGACGAGCATCGCCGGCATGGCCGAGGATCCCGAGGGCGCGCGGATCCTGCAGACGGTGGGTGGGATCATCGGGCAGAAGCCACCCTATGGGTTTCTCGCCTCCAGCCCGGAGGACTATCGCAACTATGTCGATTTCTACGCCAGCACACTGGTGCAGGACATCCGATGATCTCGGAATCGAGATGACTGGGGGCCGCCCGCGGAGGGAATTCCGAATCTAACCGCGCCCACTCCCAGGCGGTTGGCCGCGCACGCCCAGCCCCTGAACTCCACGCCAATGGCCCGCTCCCATGCGCCGTCTCTGGTCCAAGCTCCCATTCATCGGTCGGCTGCTCGTCACCGCCAGCACCGCCATCCTGGTGGCCGGCGCCGCCATGGTGTTGGTCAGTGCCCGTCAGGAAGCCGCCGAGATCCGCGCCGATCTTGCAGTGCTGCTCGAGAAAGAGTTGGAGACCCTGCCGGCGGCACTCGCTGAAACGGTCGTGATCGGCGACTTTGCGACCTTGCAACAAACCCTTGATCGCTATGTGGCGCGTCCGCTGGTCGCCTCGATCGAGTTGCAGGATACCTCGGGGGTGACACTGCGCAGCAGCACACCGCCGGCGGCCTCTGGCGCTCCAGACTGGTTCATGACGCTCTTCGAGTTTGCCGATGTCCACGGGCAGGCCCAAGTGATCGTGGGTGGGCGCAGCTATGGCAATCTACACCTGGTGCTCACGACCCAGCGTCTTACAGAGCGTGCCTGGCTTCGACTACTCAATCATCTGGCGATTCTGTTGCTGGCCGTCGTTTTGGATTTCATCGGGATTTGGCTGGTGCTGCGCTTCGGTCTGCACCCGTTGAAACAACTCGAGGCGGGTGCGCGCGCGATGGCCGAGGGCCGTCTCGATGTGCATCTCACACCGACTGGCAGCCCGGAGTTGCGCACTCTCATCGAGTCATTCAATCAGATGGTCGAGGCGGTGCGTGCCAGCCGCGCCGAGCTGCGGTCATCCGAGGAGCGCTTGGCACACGTCCTGGCGGCGACCGGTGAAGGCATCTGGGATTGGAGCATCCCGGACGACGAAGTGAGTCACAATGCGCAGTGGGGCCGCTTGCTCGGGCTCGACCATGTGCCCAGCGCGCACGCACTGGATTATTTCGCCGAGCGCGTGCATCCGGAGGATCGGGATGAATTGATGTCGCGTCTGCGCGCCGCGCTCGACAGCACGGGCGAGTTCCGCTTCGAGTACCGCTTGGTCACCGCCGATGGCCGTGTCATCTGGGTAGTAGACCGTGGCATGGTGGTCGAGCGCGATGCCGATGGCAAGCCGCTGCGCATGGTCGGCGCCATCATCGACGTGAGCTATCGCAAGCAGGCGGAGGCGGCGCTGATCGAGGCCAAGCGCGAGGCCGAGGCGGCCAACCAATCCAAGAGCGCCTTTCTCGCCAACATGAGCCACGAGATTCGCACCCCGATGAATGCCGTGCTGGGTCTGTCGCAGATCCTCGAGCAGGAGCCGCTCAGCACCGAGCAGCAGACGATGGTTCGACACATCCGCGCCGCTGGCCGCTCGCTGCTCGGCATCATCGACGACATCCTCGACTTTTCCAAGATCGAGGGTGGCCAGTTGCGTCTGGAGAGCCGCGCGTTCGCCCCAGCCACGCTCATTGCCCAGCTCGACCAGTTGCTCGGTACCATGGCGCGCGCCAAGGGGCTCGACTTCCAGATCCAGGTCCCGGCCGATCTCGCGCCTGGCTTGCTCGGCGATCCGCTACGCGTTGAGCAAATTCTGGTCAATCTCGTCGGCAATGCGGTGAAATTCACGACTCACGGCGCGGTGCGGGTCTGTTTTGGTCAGGAGACACTCGATGCCGACCAGGTCCGGCTGCACTGCGCGGTCACGGATACGGGGATCGGTATCGCACCCACCCAGATCGCGACGCTCGGGTCCGCTTTCACGCAGGCCGACAACAGCATCCAGCGTCGCTTCGGGGGCACCGGACTCGGACTCGCCATCACCCGTCGTTTGATCGAGCAGATGGATGGGACATTCGAGTGTGATAGTCGACCGGGACACGGCAGCACCTTCAGCGTCGGTCTGACCTTTTCACGGGCCAACGTGGAGCCGACGCCGGCCCCGCCGCGTTCGCTCGATTCACGTCTCAACGGACATCATTTTTTGGTGGTGGACGACAATCGCTGGAACCGCGAGGTCATCGAGCGCGCGCTGGGGCGCACCGGAGCGCGAGCCACCCCGGCGATCGACGGCCGCGCCGCATTGGCTCAGTTGCGTGCCACGCCGGACGACTTCACCGCCGTCCTGATGGACATCCAGATGCCGGTGCTGGATGGTCTGGCCACCACCCGCGCGATCCGCGCCGATCCTGATCTGGCCGGGCTGACGGTGATCGCACTCTCGGCCGGTGTCTTCGCCGAAGAGCGTGAGGCTGCCTTGGCCGCCGGCGCGGATGCTTTTCTGGCCAAACCGATCGATGTCGAGCAGCTGATCCAGATCCTGGAGCAGTATGCCGGCGAGCGACCTGTGCACGACTCGGCAGACGACCCGCAGACACGCACGCCGCGCCAGGGGCTCGACACTCGGGCGAGCATCACCTGGGACGCCGCGCCGCCCGTCCTCGATGCCGAGCCAGCGGCCGCCTCACTGCCAGACATTGCAGGTCTAGACACTGGACAGGCGACGGTGATGCTCGATGGCGACCGCGCACTCTTCCTCTCACTGCTGCGTGACTTCGTCGCGACCTTTGGCGACGCCGAGCACAGGGTGCGCGAGGGCTTGCGCACTGGCCAAGCACAGCACGCGACCCGTCACCTGCACGATATGCGCGCACTGGCCGGGAGCATCGGCGCGCGTGCACTGGTCAGCTCCACGCAGAAGCTGGAAACGGGGATTCGCGCGGGTCAGTCGCTGGCCATGCTCGACCGAGCACTCGCGTCATTCGGCGCCGAGCTTGCCGCACAGTGTGCCGCCATTGCACCCTGGTTGGAGGAGACACCAGCAGCTGACGCGAGCTCAGCGGCTCAGATGCTCGACACCGCCCAAGTCGAGCGCCTGCGCGCCAAGCTGGCGCGCCAGGACATCGCCGCCATCGATCTGTTTGGCGCCATGCGCCCAGGCTTGGCCAAGACACTCGGCCCAGAGACGGCTCAAGCGCTCGCCACGGCGATCCAGTCATTGAGATTCGCCGATGCACTCGCCCTGCTGTCTGGCGCTGGCGCTGCCAATGCCAATGCCAATGCCAATGCCAATGCCAATGCCACTAGGATGAAGGACTCGGGGCATCCTCGCCACGAGGGCGGATGATCGCGCGCGGATCCTGAGGCAGCGCGCTTGCAGGGTGCTTGTGCAGGCGTCGATTTGGCCTGCTGGCGCGGGAAGATCCTCACTCGGGGCCTGGAGGCCCCGACTCCTCTGGGGACGGAGGCCTCCAGGGGAGTCGGGGCGTCCTCGCCCCGAGGATGGATGGTCGCGACGCGGATCCTGAGGCAGCGCGCTTGCAGGATGCTTGTGCAGGCGTCGATTTGGCCTGCTGGCGCGGGAAGATCCTCACTCGGGGCCTGGAGGCCCCGACTCCTCTGGGGACGGAGGCCCCGAGTCCTCTGGATCCTGGAAGCCTCGACTCCTTTGGGGACGGAGGCCTCCAGGGGAGTCGGGGCGTCCTCGCCCCGAGGATGGACGGTCGCGACGCGGATCTTGGGCCAGACAGATGGCTGAGGTGATCGGGATCAGGCGACGCTCTGGTAATAGAGGTTCTGAGGGTGTTTGGCCTCGGCGAAGAAGTACCAGCGCTCGGCGAGTAGACCCAGGTATTGGATGATGAAGGCCAGGATCGGCAGTGTCGTCGAGGCGATCATGTAGGCGGCGACGATCAGCAGGATCGGTAACGGGAAGACCAGGATGAGGAAGAGACTGCGGACCATCTTGACGGTCGACTCACTGCGCCCATGAAAGAATTCGCGGGTGTTGAAACTGCCACCGGTGGCCCCCTGCGCCTTCTGGATGACCTCTGTGTGCCGGATCCCGATGGCGGTCTGCGGCGTGCTCTTGTGGCGAAGCCGCATGTTGCGGATCAGATGCGCGCCTCGCGAGATGAAGGCGAGCAGGGTCAGGAAGACCGCCCAAGTCCCGAAGAAGGGGACGAGTGGATTGCCGATGAAGGCCGAATAGGCGGCGGCCAGCATGAAGCCCGATGCCAGCCCGAAGAGTGTGAAGTTGAAGACCGTGTAGGTCGAATGCCACTCCTCGATGAACTTGACCCCCGCATAGATCATCGCCGTGCAGACGAACAACGCAAAGGCGGCGAGGGTGCCGAGCAGACCGAAGATGAGCGTGGTGTCGACATCGAGCACCTCACCGACACGGAACAAGGGTTGAGTCCATTCGAACCAGTGCGCGACACCGAAGGCGAAGACCATGGCCATGAAGATCGGCAGGACGATGACCTCGCGCGAGAGCCAGGAGGTGCGCCACATGGCCGCGGCTCGCCAGGCGCGCTCGGGTCGACCGAGATGAAAGAACGAGGCGCCGAGACCCAGGATCAGAAGCACCAGGGCCACCAAGCTGCCGAGCGCGTAGAACTGATCGTCCTGCACCGGCAGGAAGCGCGCGATGGAATAGAGCTGACCGGTGAACATGGCCAGGAACAGGCCCTGACCGGCACCGAGGAGTGTCGTCAGAAAAATCACTGAGAAGGCGGGATGCATGACTGTCTTCCTCGGTCCGTTTACCAGGCCAGATCGTCCAAGGTTTCCTCGCCCGTATAGCTGGTGAGGTCTTCGCGACGCAACGGATTGTCGACACGCTTGAGCTCATCGGGGCTGATGTGCATGCGTATCTTGTGGCGTGGCAGATAATGATTGGCCGGCTTGGTACCCCACTCGGGCATCAGCTGATAGCCACCACGCTCGCGGATGGCGATCGAGACCACCGAATCCGGGTCATGGACATCGCCATAGAGACGAGCGTTGGTCGGACAGGCCAGGACGCAGGCTGGCTGACGGTCGCGCTCGGAGAGTGACGCATCGGTGATCCGATCGATGCAGAGGGTGCATTTCTTCATGACCTTCTGCTGCTCGTCGAGCTCGCGCGCGCCATAGGGGCAGGCCCATGAGCAATACTTGCAACCGATGCATTTGTCGTAGTCGACAAGCACGATGCCATTGTCGGGTCGTTTGTGCGAGGCGCCGGTCGGACAGACCGGGACACAGGGTGGCTCCTCGCAATGCAGACAGCTCTTTGGAAAGTGCACCGTCTCGGTATTGGGGAAGGTGCCGATCTCGAAGGTCTGGACACGGTTGAAGAAGGTGCCGGTCGGGCTCCCGTCATAGGGGTTCTGGTCCACCATGGGTCCAGCCCAACCGGAGGTGTTCCACTCCTTGCACGAGGTCACGCAGGCATGGCAGCCGACACAGACGTTCAGGTCGATCACCAGGGCGAGTTGGGTCATGTCTTATGCTCTCCGTTGTCGGCCATCAGGCTCGGGGGGCGCGCCGTGGCGGCGCCATGGGCATCCGCGGCCCGGTCGCGCCGTTGCTGAAGGCCGCGGCTACTTCTTCCCGAACATACCGGCCATGTAGGCCTGCCACTTGCCGCGCGGCTTGTCCTGTCCGGGCAGACGCGGCATGGGGGTGAATTGTGGCGAGCTGACTTGCGGCTCGTCCGGACCCGCCTTGTAGACACGCACCCGCACATCGAACCAGGCGGCCTGACCGGTGACCGGATCCGAGTTGGACAGATAGGGTCCGGCCTCACAGGGTGGCAGCTCCTCGGAGATGAGATGGTTCAGTAGGAAGCCCTTGCGCGACTCATCGGCGTTTCCGCCCAGGCCCCAGGCACCACTCGCCTTGCCGATGGCGTTCCAGGTCCAGACCGTGCCAGGCTCGACGGCCTCGGAGAAGCGGCACATGCAACGGACCTTGCCGTGCGGTGATTCGACCCAGATCCAATCACCGTCGCCGAATCCGTGCTGCTTGCCGACCAGCGGATTGACGAACAGATAGTTGTGGCTATGGATCTGGCGCAACCAGGCGTTCTGACTATCCCAGCTGTGATACATGGCCATGGGCCGCTGGGTCAGCGCGTTCAGTGGATAGCGCTCACGGTCGATCAGTTGATCCTCCAGCGGCTCGTAATAGAAGGGCAATGGATCGAAATAGGTTTCGACCCGCTCGCGCAGCCGCTCCGGAGGACGGCGGCCCGGCCATTTGCCCTGGGCGGCCAAGCGGAACCGCTGCAAGACCTCGGAGTAGAGATGGATGGTGATCGGCTCGGCATAACGGATCATGCCGTGCCCGCGTGCCCAGTGCAGATAGCCCTTATTCCAGTTGCGCATGTACTGGTAGCTGGGCGGTAGCTCATGGTGGAACACACAGCCGTTCTTGGCATACATCTCCCACTGCTTGGGATTGGGCTCGCCCTTGAGGACCTTGTCGCCTTTCTGGCCGCGCCAACCGGCGAGGAAGCCGATCCCCGAGCCGGGCGAGGTCTCGTAGTTGATGACGAAATCAGGATAGTCGCGATATTTGGGTGCACCATCGGCATCGACGAATGCGGGCAGCTTCAGGCGTGCGCCCAGGTCGATGATCACGTCCTGGAACGGACGGCACTCGCCCTTGGGCGGCAGGATCGGGATGCGCACCGAATCGACCGGGCCGTCGAACTCCGAGATGGGACGGTCGAGCATGGAGAGCACGTCATGGCGCTCCAGATAGCTGGTATCCGGCAGGACCAGGTCGGCGAAGGCGACCGTCTCCGAGGCAAAGGTGTCACAGACCACCAGGAAGGGGATCTTGTAATTGCCCTTGGCGTCCTTGTCGGCCAGCATCCGGCGCGCCTCGGTGGTATTCATCGAGGAGTTCCAGGCCATGTTGGCCATGAAGAGGAAGAGCGTGTCGATCGGATAGGGATCGCCGCGCCAGGCATTGGTGATGACATTCTGCATCAGGCCGTGGGCGGAGAGTGGAAATTCCCAGGAGAATCCCTTGTCGATGCGGACCGGCTCACCATCGGCATCCACGAAGAGATCCTCGGGCTTGGCTGGCCAGCCGAGCGGCATGCCGTCGAGCGGGGTGTTGGGCTTGACGCCCTCGGGACCATGCGGCGGCTTGGCACAGGGCGGGATCGGGCGTGGGAAGGGCGCCTTGTGACGGAAGCCACCGGGCCGGTCGATGGTGCCGAGCAGCGACATGAGCACGCCGAGCGCGCGAATGGTCTGGAAGCCGTTGGAATGGGCGGCCATGCCGCGCATCGCATGGAAGGCAACCGGGTTGCCAGTGATCGAGGGATGCTCGTTGTCCCAGCAATCGGTCCAGGGGATCGGGAGCTCGATCTTCTGGTCACGCGCGGTGACGCCCATCTCGTGGGCGAGCCGACGAATGGTGTCGGCCGGGATGCCGGTGATCCCGGCGGCCCACTCGGGCGTGCAGGGCTCGAGCCGCTCCTTCAAGAGTTGGAAGGCCGGCTTGACCGGGATCCCACCATCCATTTCGAGCCTGTAGCTGCCCATCAGCCGCGGGTTCACGCCGGGGGTGTGGGTGCTGATGGGGCCGTCGATGTCGCGATCCCACCAGAGCTTGTTCTCGGGGTCGAAGCAGCCCTCTTCCACATGCATCTCGGCGCGGTAGAAGAGACCATGATCGGCTCGCGATGGATCGTCGATGACCAGCTCGGCGGCATTGCTGTACCGGATCAGGAAATCACGGTCGAACAGACCCTGCTTGAGGATCTCGTGCGAGATCGCCATGAGGAGTGCGCCATCGGTCCCGGGCTTGATCGGAACCCATTCGTCGGCGATCGCCGAATAGCCGGTGCGGATCGGATTGATCGAGATGAAGCGCCCACCGCGGCGCTTGAATTCAGAGATCGCGATCTTCAGCGGGTTGGAGTGATGATCCTCCGCGGTACCGATCATCACGAAGAGCTTGGCGCGGTCCAGATCGGGACCGCCGAACTCCCAGAAGGAGCCGCCGAAGGTGTAGATCAGACCAGTGGCCATGTTGACCGAGCAGAAGCCGCCGTGCGCGGCATAGTTCGGGGTACCGAACTGCTTGGCGAAGAGTCCGGTCAACGCCTGCATCTGATCGCGCCCGGTGAAGAGCGCGAACCGCTTGGGATCCTCGGCGCGCAGTCGTCCCAGGCGCTCCTCCAGCAGTGTCATCGCCTCGTCCCAGGAGATCTCCTCGAAGGTCGAGGTGCCGCGCTCGGCGCCAGGCTTGCGTCGCAGCGGCTTGGTGAGGCGCGCCGGGGAGTATTGCTTCATGATCCCGGAGCTGCCCTTGGCGCAGATCACGCCCTTGTTGAGCGGATGCTTGGGATTGCCGTCGATGTAGCGGACCTCGCCGTCGCGCAGATGCACCCGAATGCCGCAGCGACAGGCGCACATGTAGCAGGTGGTTTCCTTGATCTCGACTCGTCCGATCGTGCTATCGGAGTGCGCAATGGGATCCTGCATGTGGGCACCTTTGGTCCTGGGGAATGAACGCGACGATTAACGCATTCTAATATTGACGCACTTGATCTTTCAAACCTGATGACTGCATGGATGAACTGGCGACGTTCGCCGCGCAAGGACGGCCGGCCTGGATGCAGGGATGCGATAGCACACGGGACGGCCTGGACCGAGTGGAGGGCGAGGCTGGGATGGCCAGCGGCGCGGGGTCAGTCCAGATGCTGGCAGTGTCGAGAGGATCTCGCAGCGGCGACACCCGTGGGTGTCGCCGTGCGCGAGCGGCAGAGTGGGAATTGCTGGCCCAGGGGGCGCGTTGCGAGGATCAGGCGCGCTGGGCCGAGCACCACCTACGGGATCAGGCGGCCTGCGCCAGCTCCTTGGGCAGCCATGCGCTGAGACGCTGACGCTCTTGAGCGATGTCGATCGTGAAGAAATGGCTCAGCACCCCGAGCGCCTCGTCCAGATCCTGGCACGGCCACTCGTTGGCCATGCTGCGATAGGTCCAGTCCTCGACGTGGAAGGCGCAGTGGGCACCTGTGGAGGCAGCCTCGGCGTCATAGCGTAGCTTGAATCCGGTATAAGTCCGCGGATCCCATTTGTAACGGATTGCGTTTTCAGTGTGCTCGATCATGATGGATCCAGTGCAGGCGATGGTCTGGGGCTTGCTGATCGCGCCCCGAAAAGCGATTGAGCTGCCTGACTGACGTGGTGCCGAGGAAACATGGCGACGACGCGATGTTCCTTTTATGTAACACGCCGCATCTCATGACTATAGTCTAGTACCAAAATGCGACAGGTGGCAACACCCCCGCAACATTTTTTCGCCGAGAGTGCTCAAAATAGCCTGCTGATCGACTATTCGGGACCGCGTCACGATCACAACAGAGGGATCATCGCGTCACTTTTGCGCCACAGGGCGACGCGCGCAGGACCCGAGCAGTCTCAGCAACGCCGGCCGGCGAGGTCGAGGGGATCTTGAGGATCCACGTGCGGCATGAATGGCAGTCGCCGGTCCTGATGGGTGACCTGGTAGATGAGCCCCATCCAGTTGCCGACGACACCCTCGGCACTGTCGTGCCAGGTGTTGTCGAGCCTACCGAGCAGATGCCGCTCGGGAAACGCCGGCGGATCGCGCCCCTGATCGCGTGCCTCCATGAGCCGCTCCTTGTGCTCCTCGAGGATCGCCCGCGACTGCACACCGAAATAGCTCTCGGGCATCGGCGGATACTGGTCGCGCTCGCCCGCGCTGAAGCGCCTGACCTCGCGCTTGTACTCCTTGAGCAACGAGATCATGTCGTATTCCGGATGCCCCTGGAAGAAGACCTGGCGAAAACCATCCGGGCTCACCGCCAGGTGGACCCCGGCCTCGTCGCTTTCGGCGAGGATGTGCAAGCCGGCCGCGGTGAATTGCTCCCGGCTGATCTCATTGAACCGCGAATGCGGGACATCGAACCGCGTGTTCACCGAGCTCACCAATGGATGGGTCCGGTCGACGACACGATGAACGTACACCCCCCAGCGTTTCTCGCCGAGCGGTCGACGCTGCTGACCGTAGCGGAACTGCAGCACGGCATGGGTGGCCAGACAGGAGCAGAGCGTCGAGCTGACGTTGTGGTAGGCCCACTCGACCACCTCGATCAAGGGATCCCAGAAGGTTTGGCTGGCCAGGTCCGGCCCGGTCACATTGGCCCCGGTGATCACCAAGGCATCCAAGCCCTCCTCGCGGATCGTCTCGAACGGCTCGTAGTAGCGCTCCACATACTCGCGAGTCACCGCCGAGCGCTCCAGTTCGGCGAGCGTGAAGGGATGGACATAGAACTGAGCGATCTGATTGCTCTGCCCGATGAGCCTGAAGAATTGTCGCTCGGTCGCGGCAAGCGCGGCATCCGGCATCATGTTGAGCAGACCGATATGCAGCTCGCGGATGTCTTGTTGAAGGGCACGGTCAGGCTCCAGGATCGACTGACCCTCCTCGCGGAGACGCTCGAAGGTCGGCAGGTCATTGTGGGCGACAAGTGGCATGGCATCGAGCTCGTGGTCGAGGATTCAGGGATCAGGGTCAGGCGATGGGGGTGGACATGGCTCAAGCGACCTCGTTCTGCGCGATGGCCGACTCGATGAGCCCCAGGAAATCATGCTCATCGCGCACCGTGGCGATATCCTCCGAGGAGACGGTATAGCCGTATGGACGCGCGATCGCCTCATAACGGGGCACCCGCGAGTGGAAGAGTCGAGGAAAGACCCAGCGAGTGAAATCGTTCGGGTCCACCTCGGCGACGAACTCGTATCCGCGCAGCGCCAGATAGTCCTTGATCGCGGCACGCAGGAACTCGGGACGATAATAGAGCGGCTTGGGATCGGCCTGGGCGCGTTGGATCAGCTTGATCTCGTCGGCTTCCGGAACCCGGATGTAGAGGATCAGGCTGTGCTTGGCGAGCAGATCGATGACCCGCGGCTCCTCGAGCTCACAGAGACTCCCACCCACGTCGTTGACGAGATGGGCATAGTCATAGACCGACTGCGCCTTGCGGACGAAATCCGGCACATCGAGCATGGCCGCGATCTCGGCATCGCGATAGAGCGCTTGACGGCGACTGAACTCAGCGAGCGGCAGACCGCCGAGCTCGGGATTGCCGACCTTGCCGACGAAGCTCAGCACCGGACCGAGATCGGTCACCTTGATGTTGTTGTGGATCGAGATCCAATCGCGGCGCAGCAGGTCGCGCAGGAAGGGATCGCGCATGGCATGCGCCTTGATCAGATCGAGGATGTGCTCGCTCAGATAGCGTGTGCCGATACGATAATCACCCGAATAGTGGAACCAGTCGTGCCGGCGCAGCATCTCGGAGAGATAGGTCTTGCCCACCCCCGACATCCCCAGCAGAGTGACACACTTGTGTGGCCAGTGGCGGAATTCTTCGACCGTAAACTTCAACGACTGGATCCTCGGTGATGACGCCTGTACGCATGGATCGCAAGATGGTAGTGCAGTGCGCGAGCGGCGACAAACAAAGTCCTGGCTCCGCTCGGCTCAGGTCGCGTCATGCGCCCGAGGCCGCCGCCGCGGCTTGGCGCGGGGCACCGGCCGGGGGTGAAAATCGCGCAGGAGCGCGGTGAGCGCCGCGATGGCATCGGCCTTGGGCAGCGCGCCATAACGCGCCGGGATGTAGAGTTCCAGGAAGCGCTCGACCCTGGGCGCGAGGTCGGGTCGCGCCGCGCTGACGCGACGACCATAATCGGCCGGCCCTTCATGTCCACCGCGCGCCAGACCGACGCGCGCCAAGCGCGCGCCGAGCCGCGCGTAGAGACGCGTCAATGGATCGACCACACGGCGCTCGCGCAGCGCGCCGAAGAGCAACAGACCCAACGTCAGCGACAAGGCCGGCAACAAGAGCGCCACCAGACCGTACTCGCGCAGCTCGCCCAGACGCAACCGACTGAGCAGCGCCATCTGATCCTCCACCGAGAACCCCAGCACCCAGTCCTGCCAGGCGGCATCCAGGCTGTCGCCGAATAGCCTGAGCTGGCGCGCCAGGCGCACCATGGCATCGGCCTGCTCCAAGGTGAAGCGCACCGAGGGGCCAGCGCCCAGCACCTGCGAGGCGCCGCGATGATCCACCCGCGCCGGATTGACCGCGGCGGTCGGATCCACCCGGACCCAGCCACCTGTCTCACTCCATACCTCGACCCAGGCATGCGCGTCGGATTGCCACACCATGTGATAGCCGCCCACTCGGTTCAGCTCGCCGCCCAGATAGCCCAGCACGATTCGTGAAGGGATGCCGGCGAGCCGCATCAAGAGGGCGAAACTGCTCGCATAGTGCTCGCAGAAACCACGGCGCGTCTCGAAGAGGAACTCATCGACCGGGTTCGACCCGAGCGCCGGGGGCAGCAGTGTGTAATGGAATGATTCGCGATTGAAGTAACCCAGTGCCTCCTGGATCAGTGCCCAATCGTCATCCCCGACGCGCGCGCGCCATTCGGCGACCAGTGCGCGCATCCGCGGGGTCACGTTGTCCGGAACCTGGAGACCGGCGGCCCAGCGCTCGGTGTCGAGCGAGTCGGTCCGGTAGGCGAGCGCCGAGGTCACCCGGTAGCGCTGTGCCGCGCTCACCGACTCTGCCGCGACCAATTGGTGCTCGGTGGTGAGAAAGGCGCCGGCGGGCACGGTGACCGGCAGATCCAAGGCAAGCCACCATCGCTGATTGTTCGGCTCGAGCGTCACCTCGTACTCGATGAGTTGGTCAGCCTCCAGGAGGCTAGGCGCGGACACTGGCGGGACGATCGCCAATCCAGGCGTCCAGCGTCGCCCATCGGTCTCCCATAGGACCGGGCCACGCCAGTAGAGTTGATCGGGGCCAGGTGGCGGGCTGTCGAAGCGCACCCGAAAGGCCAGCTCGCCGTCGAGCACCAGCTCGCTGATGGCACCTGGCTCCAGCCAATCCGACATCCCGGTCTTCGCCCGGCCGGTCTCGACCCCGAGGCTCCAGAGGGGCGCGCTCAGACGTGGAAAGAGCAAGAATAGAATGAGCGTCAGTGGCAAGGCCTGAAGCGCCAGCCGGCCCGCGACTCGGAGTGCCGGACGCATCCGCGCCGTCCCGCTCCCGCCATCGAGCATCACCAGGAGCGTGATCACGCCCAGTGACACACCCCCGAGATAGGCGAGCAGCCATGGTGACTCATCGAACAAAAACTGCACCACGATGAGGAAACCGATCAAGCTGGCCACCAGGCGCAGATCGTCCAGTCGTCTCAGCTCCAGCAGCTTGAGTGTCACCATGGTCACGAAGAGCGCCGTGCCGGCATCGCGCCCCGACCACCCCTGATAGGCGAGCAATGCATTGCCGCCACCGATCAGGGTCAAGCCAACCAGCACCCAGGCCCCGGGGGCCACTGCCTGCCAGCGCAAGGCGGCAAACCGCAGTAGCCAGACCAGGCCGACGAAGAGACTGACCTTGGGATCGAGATGGCGCACCAGCGGGAGATAGGCGGCGATCGACAGCAGGGTCAAGGCCATGATCTGCGCGCGCTCGGGGCGCTCGCTCGCTGGAATCATTCGCGTCTTTCTGAACATGATGCCTCGTCTGATGTGACCGCGCCCAGTGGGCCGACCCGCGCCGCCCGATCATCGGCAAGCGGGGCGTCGCGCTCGCCTTCGGCCGGGATGGATTCGGCGAGACACTCCGCTTGCCGGGCCATTCGTGGCCGAGTCCATGATCGAGGCCGTGATCGGCCATCGTCACTCGAGCCCTGCGCCTACCCAGAAGACCGCTCGGGGCGAATGAATTCGCCCAGACACGGGGCTCGTCCCCGCGCAAACACTCTCAGAGGAGCGCCAGCCGGGTCAGACAGCGTTGCAGATGATCCTCGCCACGCCCAAGACCCTCAGTGCCGCCTGGCAGACGCAACCCGAAGCGCAGCCCCGCTTCGGCGGCATCGAGGAGCTGGCGGGTCAGCAGACTGATCCGGGTCTCGGGATCGGCCGCGCTCACCTGGTCCCAGTCGATCCAGACCTCGCGCCCTTGGTCGGCACCGAACTGTTTGACCACCAGACCGCGCTCGCGTGCGTAGGCCTTCCAGTCGACCTGACGTGGCGAATCACCCGGACGATAGAGACGGGGACCCAGATAGTCATCGGTGCCCATGTGCGCTTGTCGGCGCGAGGACTGGCCCTCCCCGGGTGCCGCGCTGGGCTCCGGGGCGTGGGCGGCCGGGGCTGGATAGACGAGCGTGGTGGCGGTGCACGAGACATAGCACCAGGCACGAAACAGGTGCAGCGGATGGCGCGTCTCGAGCGTCACCTCGCTGAGCCGCTGCAGACCGCGACGCGCCGCCGCCGCGCTGATGCGCACCCGCGCCTGATCGCCACCCGGCACTCGCGCCGCGTGACGTCGGCCCGCCTGGTCCATCACCGCGATGTCCTCGCGCGCGCGCCGACCGTCGGTGCCGAGGATGATCTCGAAGGTTGCATCCTCACCGACGAAGACCGGTGGCCCGCCGCGCGCGCGCACCAGGAGTCCGAGTAGATTGAGCCAGGTGTGGTGCATGGCCACCAGCGCCACCGAGGCGAGGAAGAAGGTCACCAGCAGTCCCAGGTTGTTCTGGTAATTGAGTGATCCGAGCAACATCACCAGCAGCACGGCGCCGAAGCGCAGTCCTTGCTTGGTTGGAAGGATGTAGATCTGTCGCGGACCCACGCGCGCCAGCCCATCGGGACCATGGGCGACACGTCTGAACAGACCGCTCAGACGTCCCGGATCGAGTCGCTTGCGCAAACCCATGTGCCTCTCCGCTCAGACCGCCCGGCGTCGCGGGCGCCAGACGCTCGGTCGGCGTGGATCCGGTCGATCATCCTCGGCTCAGTCGCGGCCATGGAGGGCATGGCTCAAGGGACCGCCACCTGATCCAGGATCAGGCGCGTCACGGTCGACTCATCGAGCCGCCCTCCGGACTCGGCCGCCACCAGCCGGTGCCCAACGACCGCCGGCAGGACCGCTTGCACGTCCTCCGGGATCACGAAGTCACGGCCAGCCAGCAGCGCCCAGGCCTTGGCCGCGCGCAAGAGTCCCAGTCCGGCACGGGGTGAGAGTCCATGCAGGAATCGCTCGCTGGCACGCGAGAGCTGCAAGATGGCATGGACATAGTCGATGATCGCCGCAGCCGCGTGGATCTCGACCACTTCATCCTGCAGGCCCAGGAGTTGCGCGGGCAGCAAGGCTGGCGCCTGACGCGCCACCATGCGGCGCCGATCCTCGCCGGCGAGCAGCGCCTTCTCTTGCTCGGCCGCGGGGTAGCCGAGCCGGATCCGCATCAGAAAGCGATCCAGCTGAGACTCCGGGAGCGGGAAGGTGCCGATCTGGAACAGTGGATTCTGGGTCGCGATCACGAAGAAGGGCTCGGGCAATGGACGGGTCTCGCCCTCGACCGTGACCTGCCGCTCCTCCATGGCCTCGAGCAGCGCGCTCTGGGCCTTGGGCGTGGCGCGGTTGATCTCATCGGCGAGCACTACCTGAGAGAACACCGGACCGGGATGGAAACGAAACCCCTCGGCAACCCGGTCATAGATGGAGACGCCGATGACATCGGCCGGCAGCAGATCACTGGTGAACTGGATGCGCGCGTATTCCAAACCCAACAGACGGGCGAGCAGATGCGCCAGCGTGGTTTTCCCGACCCCTGGAACGTCCTCGATCAACAGATGCCCGCGCGCCAACAGACAGGCCAGCGACAAGCGCAGCTCCTGATCCTTGCCCAGGATGACCTCGCGGGCCGCCGCGAGCACCTGCTCGCCGAGTCCGCGGGATGCCAACCGGGTGGAACGCGCTTGTGAGCCCTGCATCATGTCTCTCCGAGTTCGTGATCCAGACCGACAGAATCCATAGAGTTGCGTCCGTCTTGGGGGATGTCCAGTGGAGCGGGGCGATGTCGGCTGGATTTGTGTCGACCGGATTTGGATGATGTCCACTGAGCAAGCTGCATCGACCGATGCGATGACGTCCAGCGTGGCCTGACACCCGAGGCCCGAGGCCCGAAGCATTCATTGTGAACGCTTTCGGATCACGAAGCGACGGCAAGTGCCACGTGATCCACCGCGCATCCTCATACCCATCGCTCCGGCAGGGCGTCTGAATCAGGACACCTGTGAACGCGTCGCGACACTGACGGATCGCCCCTTCGTCCCCCGAGACCGGCGGTCCCCGCCACCGGCTTGGAGATCGGCGACGTGCAGTCGGCACCACCACCAAGCGCGGCATGGCGCGGCCCAACCCTCGACAGTCGGGCTGGGCATGGCTAGCATGTCGATCGGGTGGGACGAGGCTCGTCGAGCGGTGGATCAAACATCTCTGCCTTTCGATCGGTTGCATGAGATGCCCTTCACCGACTTCAGACAACGGATCCTCGACCCCTGACCCTCGACCACGATGCCCCCTGCCCCCGCAGACCTGAAACCCGAAACACCTGATTCCAGATCCAGACGAACGATGCTCGGTGATTCCTATGATGTGGTGGTGATCGGCGGCGGCCACGCTGGTACCGAGGCCGCGCTCGCCGCGGCGCGGCGCGGCTGTCGGACCTTGCTGCTGACCCAAAATATCGAGACGATCGGCCAGATGAGCTGCAATCCGGCCATCGGTGGGATCGGCAAGGGTCATCTCGTCAAGGAGATCGATGCGCTCGGCGGACTCATGGCACGAGCCACCGACCGTGCGGGGATCCAGTTTCGCATCCTCAACGCGAGCAAGGGACCGGCGGTGCGCGCGACCCGCGCCCAGGCCGATCGGGCACTCTACAAGGCCGCGGTCCGCGCGGCGGTCGAGAATCAGCCTGGGCTCAGCCTCTTCCAGCAGATGGTCGAGGATCTCTTGATCGAGCAGGATCAGGTCGTTGGGGTCGTGACCCAGATGGGTCTACGCATCCGCGCCCGTGCCGTGGTGCTCACCGTGGGAACCTTCCTGGACGGGCGGATCCATATCGGCCTGACCAACGCCGCGGGTGGCCGCGCCGGTGACCCACCCTCCTGCGCACTGGCCCAGCGTCTGCGTGAGCTGCCGTTGCGGGTGCAGCGGCTGAAGACCGGCACGCCACCACGCCTGGATGGACGGAGCATCGATCATCGCCGTCTCGCCGAGCAGCGCGGAGACGAGCCGGTGCCCGTCTTCTCCTATCTGGGTCAAGCATCCGATCATCCGCCTCAGGTGAGCTGCCACATCACGCACACCAACGCGCGCACGCACGAGATCATCCACTCGGGTCTGTCGCGCTCGCCACTCTACACCGGCGTGATCGCTGGCGTGGGTCCGCGCTATTGCCCATCCATCGAAGACAAGGTGGTGCGTTTCGCCGAGAAGGTCGCGCACCAGATCTTTCTCGAGCCCGAGGGGTTGGAGACCCACGAGGTCTATCCCAACGGCATCTCGACCAGCCTGCCGTTCGATATCCAGCAGGCCTTGGTGCGCTCGATCGCCGGTCTCGAGCACGCTCACATCACCCGTCCAGGCTATGCGATCGAATACGATTTCTTCGATCCTCGCGACCTCAAGCACTCGCTCGAGACCCGGCCGATTCGCGGGTTGTTCTTCGCCGGACAGATCAATGGCACCACCGGCTATGAGGAGGCCGCGGCCCAGGGACTGCTGGCCGGCCTCAACGCGGCCTTGCAGGTTGCCGAGCAGGAGCCCTGGCTGCCGCGTCGTGACGAGGCCTATCTCGGGGTGCTGATCGACGATCTCATCACGCGCGGGACCAACGAGCCGTATCGCATGTTCACCAGCCGTGCCGAATATCGGCTCATGCTGCGCGAGGACAATGCCGATCTGCGTCTGACCGAGACCGGACGGCGGCTCGGATTGGTGGGCGAGCGGCAATGGCGCTGCTTCGCCGAGAAGCGCGCGACGATCGAGCGCGAGCAACAGCGCCTGCGCGAGACCTGGGTGCGCCCCGAGCACGTCGACCCGGCACTGGCCGAGCGCATCCTGGGCGAGCCCTTGCGCCGCGAGACCCGGGCCGACGCGCTGCTGGCGCGACCCAATGTCGGCTATGCCGGCGTGGCGGCACTGGCGGGTGCCCCGGCGGAGCCGCTCCCGCCCGCGGTCACCGAGCAGATCGAGATCCAGGCGCGCTACCAGGGGTACATCGAGCGACAATGCGATGAAATCGAGCGTCAACGTGACCAAGACGCCCGAGTCCTGCCACTGGACTTCGATTTCGATCAGGTGCGCGGTCTCTCCAGCGAGGTGCGCGAGAAACTCAATCGCGTCCGCCCCGGCACCCTCGGCCAGGCCGCGCGCATCCCCGGGATCACCCCGGCGGCCGTCTCGCTCTTGCTGATCCATCTCAAGCGCTCCGCCGCGCCATGACCGGTACGCCCAAGGCTGCCCTGATCCGCGACCCGGCCGAGCGCTTACGCATCGGTCTCGCCGAGTTGGGCCTGGAGCTGGACCAGGCCGCGCACGGCCAGCTGCTCTCATTCGTGGAGCTCTTGGCGCGCTGGAGCCGAGCCTACAACCTGACCGCGGTCCGCGATCCGCTGGAGATGGTCACGCGCCACCTGCTCGACAGTCTCGCGATTCAGCCCTTTCTCTTCGGCGACAGCATCCTGGACGTGGGAACGGGGGCTGGCTTGCCTGGTCTGCCGCTGGCGATCGCCGAGCCAGACCGGCGGTTTTGGCTGCTCGACAGCAGCCAGAAGCGACTCAGATTCGTGCGTCAAGTCGCCCTGGAGCTCCGCTTGGCGAACGTCCAGACCGTGCATGCGCGGATGGAGGCATACCGGCCAGGGCGAAAGTTCAGTACCATTGTCAGCCGCGCGGTCGCGGCGGCTGATCTGCTGGGCGCGGAGATCCAAGAGCTCTTGGCGCGACCTGGCCGCATCCTGCTCATGAAGGGGCATGACCTGGATGACCTCCCGATCCTGCGGGAGCGCTCACCGGGCTCGGTGTCCGTGGTTGCGCTGCATGTGCCCTTCCTCGACCTTGAGCGTCACCTCATCGAGCTACGGAGTGACTGAGTGCCCATGGCCAACATCATCGCCATCGCCAATCAGAAAGGCGGCGTCGGCAAGACCACGACGGCGGTCAATGTCGCCGCGTCACTGGCCTCGCTCGGACGTCGCGTCCTGTTGGCCGACATGGACCCGCAAGGCAATGCCACGATGGGCTGCGGGGTCGACAAGCACGACCTCGTCAAATCGACCTGTGATCTGCTCTTGAGCGACGTCGGGCTCGCGGCCTGCCTCAAACGCGTCAGCGATCCCGCGCCCGGCTTCGACCTGCTGCCCGCCAATGCCGACCTGACCGCGGCGGAGGTGGGTCTGATCAGCTCGAGCGCTCGCGAGCAGCGCTTGGCGCATGTCCTGGCGGACGCGGTCGGCGATTACGAGTGGGTCATCATCGACTGTCCACCATCGCTCAACATGCTGACCGTGAATGCCTTGGTCGCCGCCCATGGGGTCCTGATCCCGATCCAATGCGAGTACTACGCACTCGAGGGGCTCTCGGCCCTGCTCGATACGGTGGAGCAGATCCGCGGCAATCGCAACGCGCTGCTGCGCATCGAAGGGATCCTGCGCACCATGCACGACCCCCGCAACAACCTGGCCAACCAGGTCTCCACCCAGCTTTTGACACACTTCAAGGATCAGGTCTACCGGACCATCATCCCGCGCAATGTGCGTCTCGCCGAGGCACCAAGCCATGGTCTTCCGGCACTGCTCTACGACCCCATGTCCAAGGGCGCCCTCGCCTATCTCGCCTTGGCCAACGAGATGCTGAGTCGCCGCGAATCCAACCGGTCGGTGGCTTGAGACACACCCGCATGGATCAGGACTCGAAGACACCAACCAAGAAGAAGGGACTCGGACGGGGACTCGATGCACTCCTCGGCGCGACCCGGGCACCCGCGGTCGCCGTCGCGGTCTCGTCCAGTGGCGAAGCGTCGGCCGGCCGGCCGGGCGTGGAGCAGGTCGAGCGACTGCCGGTCGAGCGGATTCGTCCTGGGCGCTATCAGCCGCGTCATGATTTCGACCCGGAGGCGTTGCGCGAGCTCGCCGACTCGATCCTGGCGCAAGGAGTGATCCAACCGATCCTGGTGCGCTCACTCGCCGCAGACGGCTACGAAATCATCGCGGGCGAGCGGCGCTGGCGCGCCTGTCAGCAAGCCGGCCTTGCCGAGATCCCAGTGGTGGTGCGGCAGGTCGATGAGCAGGCCGCGCTGGCGATCGGGCTCATCGAGAACATCCAGCGCACCGACCTCAACCCACTCGAGGAGGCCGGCGCGCTCGAGCGACTGCTCAAGGAGTTCAACCTGACCCATCAGCAGATCGCAGAGGCACTGGGCAAGTCGCGCTCCACGATCACCAATCTGCTGCGCCTGCTCGATCTCAACACGGATGTGCGCGAGCACCTCGAGGCCGGGCGCCTGGAGATGGGGCACGCGCGCGCACTGCTCGGACTCAAGGATCAACTGCAAAGCCAGACCGCCACCCAGGTCGTCCAAGCCGGGCTCTCGGTGCGCGAGACCGAGCGCCTGGTCCGCCGGCTCCTGCAGGACGGTCGGAGTGGCGACTCAGCACGGCGCGCCCAGCCCGCGCTCGACCCGAACATCCGCCGACTGCAGACCGACCTGACCGAGCGACTGGGCGCGCGCGTGGAGATCCAGCATGGCCAACGGGGCGCTGGCCGCCTAGTCATCGCCTACACGAGCCTGGACGAGCTCGACGGCATCCTGGCCCACATCAAATGAATCATCTGCAAGCGGCGCGCTCGACGCCGGTCTTGACCCCGCGATGGGCCGCTGACCATCCAGCGCCAGCTCAGGCACGATCGAGTTCATCAATGATTTGAATCGCTTTCGCCACGCCCCCGACGGCTGACATCGCGTTGACCCTAATATGCGAAATGGCTTATAATGTCTGCTGGTCAGCAGATTGCCCAACTGTCATTCTCAAGGCGATCCGATGCATCAGCGGAACGCGTTCCAGGCGCGCAGGATTCTGAAGTTACAGATGATTTTCGCCCTGGTTGCATTGGCGATTGCTCTTCCGTTCGGCGCCTCGATCGTCTTGTCAGCCCTGGTCGGGGCGGGGTCCTGTCTGATCGCCAATGCCATGTTCGCGGCTCTTGTCTTCCGCGCCTATCGCGCTCAGGAGCCTGCGCGCCTGGTTTTGCGCATCTATAGTGCCGAAATTCTCAAGCTTGGGATGATTTTGGCTCTGTTCACGATCGCGTTCGTGACGCTGGACGGTCTCAATCTACCCACGCTGGTCGGCGCCTACCTGGCCGTCCAGGTCATACCGACCTTGGTGGCTGCCCAATTGCCCGAACGGTCCACGAAGTGAGAATGATCGATGGCTTCCGAAACCATAACTGCACAAGAATACATCACGCACCATCTCACTAACCTGACCCTGGGCTTCCACCCGGAGCAGGGATTTGGCTTCGCGCACACCACCGCCGAGGCGGCCGAGATGGGCTTCTGGGCGATCCATGTCGATACGCTCTTCTTCTCGATCCTGCTCGGCTATCTCTTCATCTGGTTCTTCAAGCGGGTCGCCGACCGTGCGACCGCTGGCGTGCCGAGCGGCGCGCAAAATTTTGCCGAGTGGATCATCGACTTCGTCGAAGACAATGTCCGCGGCTCGTTCAGCGGCAAGAACGAGCTGGTCGCGCCACTCGCGCTGACCATTTTCGTCTGGGTCTTCCTGATGAATCTCATGGACCTCATCCCAGTCGACCTGGTTCCGCATCTCTTTGCTCAATTCATGTCACTGTTCGGTGCCGATCCGCATCACGTCTACCTCAAGATCGTGCCAACGACGGATCCCAATGCCACCTTCGGCATGGCCCTGATGGTCTTCATCCTGATCCTGTATTACAGCATTAAGATCAAGGGCGCTGGTGGCTTCGCCGCCGAGTTGTCATTCCAGCCCTTCGGCAAGCTTGGTCTGCCCGCCAACCTGCTCCTAGAGCTGATCAGTCTCTTGTCCAAACCGATCTCGCTTGGTCTGCGTCTATTCGGAAACCTCTACGCGGGCGAGATGATCTTCATCCTGATTGCGATCATGTACAGCGGCGGCATCATCATGGCCGTCTCGGGAGGCTTGCTGCAGATCGCCTGGGCCATCTTCCATATCCTGATCATCACGCTGCAAGCCTTCATCTTCATGGTGCTGACCATCGTCTATCTGGACATGGCGCACCAAGAGCACCACTGAGCCGCCATCCTGCTCGATCTCTAAACCACTCTAACCTCGACTGGAGACAACCATGGAATTAGCACCTGCCATTCAATACATCGCCGCCGGTCTGATGCTGGGATTGGGCGCACTCGGCGCCGCGGTCGGTATCGGCGTGCTCGGCGGACGCTTCCTCGAAGGGGCTGCCCGTCAGCCCGAGCTGATCCCGATGCTGCGGACTCAGTTCTTCATCGTCATGGGTCTGACCGACGCGCTGCCCGTCATCTCGATCGCCATGGGTCTCTATTTGATGTTCGCGGCCTAACAGCGGGTCCGGCTCCGGTCGGGCCGAGACGTCTCGTCACGACGAGCGACGGCCCGAGGCACAGGCACGAGGCTTAGGTATGAATATCAATCTCACCCTGTTCGCCCAGATGATCGCCTTCGCGGTGTTCGTCTGGTTCTGCATGAAATACGTCTGGCCGCCGATCGTCAATGCACTCGCCGAGCGCAAGGCCAAGATCGCCGAAGGTCTGGCGGCGGCCGAGCGTGGCCACCAAGAGAAGGCGCTTGGCGAGCAACGCGCGATGGCATTGATCAAGGATGCCAAGGCATCGGCCGCCGAAATCGTCGGGCAAGCCCAGAAGCGAGCCACCGAGATCATCGAGGAAGCCAAGGCAGATGCACGTGCCGAAGGCGGCCGGATCGTCTCGGCGGCTCAGGCCGAGATCGATCGCGAGACCAATCGGGCACGCGAGGAGCTGCGCGAGCGCATGGCCACACTCGCTGTCGCCGCCGCCGAGAGGATCCTCCAGAAAGAGATCGACCTCAAGGCACACCAGGGCATCGTCGATTCGTTTGCCAAGCAGCTTTAGGGATCAGCCATGTCCGGAGACATCACCACGATTGCGCGGCCCTATGCGGAAGCCGTGTTCGAGCGAGCGAAAGAGGCGGGTGCGCTGGAGTCCTGGTCACAGGCCCTGGCATTGCTGACCGCCGTGGTGGCCGATCCACAAATGGCCGCGCAGATCGCCAACCCCAACGTGCCCCGCGAGCGCATCCGCGACATCATCCTCGAGGTCTGTGGTGATGATCTCCCGGCCGAGGCTGCCAACCTTCTGCGATTGTTGGCGCACAACGCCCGGCTGGCCGCGCTCCCCGAGATCACGAGACTCTTCGAGGCCCGCCGGATCGCCGATCAGGGCGTGCGTCATGTCCTGATCCGCAGCGCCTTCGAGGTCACGCCGGCCGAGGAACAGGCGTTGGCCGCAGCGCTGGGGAAGCGATTCGGTGGACAGGTGGAGGTCACCGTCGAGACCGATCGCGCGCTCATCGGCGGCCTTGAGATCCGCGCCGGCGATCTCGTCATCGACGACTCGGTCCGCGGCAAGCTCAAGCAAATGGCTCACGCATTGCAATTCTGAACGGGACACCGCCATGCAACTGAATCCTTCCGAGATCAGCGATCTCATCAAACAAAAGATCGAGCAGCTCGATCTCAAGACCGAGGCGCGCACCGAAGGCACCATTGTCAGCCTGACCGACGGTATCGTGCGTGTGCACGGACTGTCGGACGCCAAATACTATGAGATGCTGGAGTTTCCGGGCGACGCCTACGGACTTGCGCTGAATCTCGAGCGCGATTCGGTCGGCGCGGTCGTTCTCGGCGACTACACGCATCTATCCGAGGGTGATTGGGTCCGCTGCACCGGACGCGTCCTCGAGGTTCCGGTGGGCGAAGGCTTGCTCGGGCGCATCGTCGACGCGCTCGGCAATCCAATCGATGGCAAAGGTCCGGTCAATGCCGCGGCCACCTCGCCGATCGAGAAGGTCGCGCCTGGCGTCATCGCGCGCAAGTCGGTCGACCAGCCCGTGCAGACCGGACTCAAGGCCATCGATGCCATGGTGCCGGTCGGTCGCGGACAGCGCGAGCTGATCATCGGTGACCGCCAGACCGGTAAGACCGCCGTGGCGGTCGATGCCATCATCAATCAGAAGGGCACCGGCGTTAAGTGCATCTATGTGGCGGTCGGCCAGAAGAACTCATCGATCGCCGCCTTGGTGCGCAAGCTCGAAGAGCATGGCGCCATGGAGCACACCATCATCGTCGCCGCCCCCGCCGCCGACTCGGCCGCCATGCAGTTCATCGCACCCTATGCCGGCTGCACCATGGGCGAGTATTTCCGCGACAAGGGAGAGGATGCGCTCATCGTCTATGACGACCTGACCAAGCAGGCCTGGGCCTATCGTCAAGTCTCCTTGTTGCTGCGCCGTCCGCCGGGTCGCGAGGCCTATCCGGGTGACGTCTTCTATCTGCACTCGCGTCTCCTGGAACGTGCCGCTCGGGTCAATGCCAACTATGTCGAGCAGATGACCAACGGCAAGGTGAAGGGCAAGACCGGATCCCTGACCGCCCTGCCGATCATCGAGACCCAGGCGGGTGACGTCTCGGCCTTCGTTCCGACCAACGTCATCTCCATCACCGACGGTCAGATCTTCCTCGAAACCGATCTGTTCAACGCCGGTATCCGTCCCGCTATCAACGCCGGTCTCTCGGTGTCGCGTGTCGGCGGTGCCGCCCAGACCAAGATCATCAAGAAGCTCGGCGGCGGTATTCGTCTGGCACTGGCCCAGTATCGCGAGTTGGCGGCCTTCTCGCAGTTCGCCTCTGATCTCGACGAGGCGACCCGCAAGCAGCTGCAGCGCGGCGAGCGGGTCACCGAGCTGATGAAGCAGTTCCAATACTCGCCGATGAGCGTGGGTCAGATGGCACTCTCGCTGTTCGCCGCCAACGAAGGCTATCTCGATGACGTCGATGTGAAGAAGGTCGTGGACTTCGAGGCGGCGATGCAGAGCTACATGAAGTCCGCTCAGGCCGCACTCCTCGAGAAGATCGATTCGACCGGTGACTTCAACGCCGAGATCGAGGCCGCCATGCACGCGGCCCTCAAGGACTTCAAGGCGAACAACACCTGGTAAACAGCCGCCAGCCGCCGGCCGCCGGCCCCTGAACGGGGTCGAGCGGCGCGGCGAGGCGTGCCTCGACAAGTATCGAACCTCCATCACCCCCGTCTGTTATGCCGGTGGCTGGTGGCTGGAGGCTGGGAGCTAAAGCATGGCAGGCGCCAAAGAAATCCGCACCAAGATCGCGAGCATCAAGAGCACGCAAAAGATCACTAGCGCCATGGAGATGGTTGCGGCATCGAAGATGCGCAAGGCACAGGACCGGATGGCCGCCTCGCGTCCCTATTCCGAGAAGATGCTGCAGGTGATCAGCCACTTGGCGCGTGCGACACCGGAGTATCGGCATTCGTTCATGGCGGCCGAGCGTGAGCGCAAACGTGTCGGCTATATCGTGGTCTCCTCCGACCGTGGGCTCTGTGGTGGACTCAACAGCAACCTGTTCCGCCGCCTGGTCGCCGACATCAAGGAGCAACGCGCCAATGGGGTCGAGCCGGTCTTCTGCACCATCGGCAACAAGGCACTGGGCTTCTTCAAGCGTTTCGGTGGTCAAGTCCTGGGGCAAGTCACGCATCTCGGTGACCGGCCACACATCGAAGATCTGATCGGCACCGTCAAGGTCATGCTGGATGCCTTCGAGGCCAAGGAGATCGATGCCATCTATGTCGCCGGCAATACGTTCGTCAATACCATGACACAGCGCCCGATCATTCGGCAGCTGGTGCCCATCATCGGCGAAAAGCAATCCGAGATGCCCCTTCACTGGGACTACATCTACGAACCGGATGCCCGCGTCGTGCTGGATGCACTCCTGACTCGCTATATCGAATCGCTGGTCTATCAGGCAGTCGTCGAGAATGCGGCTTGCGAGCAGGCCGCGCGGATGGTTGCGATGAAGTCCGCCTCGGACAATGCCGGAAACCTGATCGACGAGCTCCAGCTCATCTACAACAAGGCCCGTCAAGCCGCGATCACGCAGGAAATCTCCGAGATCGTGAGCGGCGCTGCCGCCGTGTGATCGGACCGACCCGAGCGGGTCATGGGTTCAGACAGAATTGCTAAAGGCCGCAAGGCAGAAGAGGAAAAGACTATGAGCTCCGGTAACGTGGTGGAAATCATCGGTGCCGTCGTGGACGTTCAGTTTCCGCGCGGTCAGATGCCCAAGGTGTATGACGCCCTCAAGATCGACTCCACGGGCTTGACCCTGGAGGTCCAGCAGCAGCTCGGTGACGGGATCGTGCGGACCATCGCCATGGGTTCCACCGACGGCCTGCAACGTGGCGTGACGGTTGCCGCGACGGGCGCACCGATCCAGGTGCCAGTGGGACAGAAAACCCTTGGGCGCATCATGGACGTGCTCGGCAACCCGATCGACGAGAAGGGTGAGGTTGGGTCGGAGGCTTGCTGGTCGATCCACCGCGCACCACCACCCTTCGAGGACCAGGCGACCACCACCGAGATCCTGGAGACCGGCATCAAGGTCATCGACCTCATCATGCCGATCGCCAAGGGCGGCAAGGTCGGACTCTTCGGCGGCGCCGGCGTGGGCAAGACCGTCACGCTGATGGAGCTGATCCGCAACATCGCGGCCGAGCACTCGGGCTTCTCGGTCTTCGCGGGTGTCGGCGAGCGGACCCGTGAGGGTAACGACTTCTATCACGAGATGATGGAGTCGAACGTCCTCGACAAGGTGGCGCTGGTCTACGGTCAGATGAACGAGCCCCCGGGCAACCGTCTGCGTGTCGCCCTGACCGGCCTGACCATGGCCGAGTTCTTCCGCGAGGAAGGGCGTGACGTGCTGCTCTTCATCGACAACATCTATCGCTACACCCTGGCCGGCACCGAAGTCTCGGCACTGCTTGGGCGCATGCCCTCCGCGGTGGGTTATCAGCCGACACTGGCCTCCGAGATGGGCGCGCTGCAAGAGCGCATCACCTCGACCCGGACCGGCTCCATCACCTCTTTCCAGGCGGTCTACGTCCCCGCGGACGACCTGACCGACCCCTCGCCGGCAACCACCTTCGCGCATCTGGATGCCACCCTGGTGCTGTCGCGTCAGATCGCCGAGCTCGGCATCTATCCGGCGGTGGATCCGCTCGACTCGACCAGCCGCATCCTGGATCCGAATGTCGTGGGTCAGGAGCACTACGAGACCGCCCGCGCCGTGCAAGGGACCTTGCAGCGCTACAAGGAGCTCAAGGACATCATCGCCATCCTCGGCATGGACGAGCTCTCGGACGAGGATAAGCTGACGGTGGCGCGCGCGCGCAAGATCCAGCGCTTCCTGTCTCAACCCTTCTTCGTGGCCGAGGTCTTCACCGGCGCGCCTGGCAAGTTCGTGACGGTCAAGGACACCATCAAGGACTTCAAGGCGATCGTCAACGGTGACTATGATCACCTGCCGGAGCAGGCCTTCTACATGGTCGGCGGCATCGATGAAGCAGTGGCGAAGGCCGAGAAGATGGCTGGCTAGACCGCATCGAGCGTGACACGCGAGGTCTAGGAACCTCGCATGTCACGCCGGCCGCCTCGCCGGCCGGTTGCAAGCGATTCAATTTTTCATGTAAGCCTTGTCAAAGCGGCGCCGTTGGAATCCTCGATCCGGTGTATTCGTGCATATTGCGCAATTTCGCTCCTGATGTGGCTTAAGAGAGGTCCAGCATGGCGATGACAATCCACGTCGACATCGTGAGCGCGGAGGGGGCGATCCACTCCGGTCAGGCCACGATGGTCTATGCGACCGCCGAACTCGGCGAGGTCGGTATCGCCCCACGGCATACCGCCTTCATCAGCCGGCTGAAACCCGGCGATATTCGGGTCGAGAACGAGCAAGGCGAGCAAGAGCATTTCTATGTCTCGGGTGGGATGCTCGAGGTTCAACCTCATGTCGTGACCGTCCTGGCGGATACGGCGATCCGCGCCCGGGACCTGGACGAGGCGGCGGCTCTGGATGCCAAGCGCCGGGCAGAGGAGGCATTGGCGGGACAGACCGCTCAGTTCGAATACGCGAAGGCACAAGCCGAGTTGGCCGAGGCGATCGCACAGCTGCGTGCGATCGAGAAGCTCCGCAAGATGAAGGCGAGTTGATTCGCCTCCATCGATCCTCGGATCACTCGACGCAAGCCGTAGCCCTCGTCGCCTCCTGGTGACGGGGGCGTTTCATTTGGACTGGCGCGCCTCGATCGTCTCAGCGTGCTTTTCTAGAGTCGCCGCATCGGCTACTCTCATCTGACGACGACACCCGCATCCATTGCGGGCTGTTGGGCAGCCCGCTGCATCGAGTCAACGCGGCCATGAGGGGTGGATCAGCCTGATCAGGCACGCTCGACAGAGATCACAAGGCGTGATCTCCTTGGCCGATCGATCGATCGTTTCCACAGGACGAACAACGCAATCGAACGCACGACGAGAATCAAGACGATGAAATTGGGGGTCGTGATCTTGGCCGCGGGCCTGGGCAAACGGATGCAGTCCAGACTCCCGAAGGTGCTGCATCCACTGGCCGGGCGACCGCTGCTTGCCCATGTACTGGAGCGCGCGCACGAATTGGCAGCCGAGCGGGTCGTGGTCGTGCACGGTCATGGAGGGGATCAGGTGCGTCAGGCGCTCGCGGGCGCCGACTGTCGCTGGGTCGAGCAATCACCCCAGCTTGGCACGGGGCACGCGGTGATCCAGGCGCTGCCCGAACTGACCGAGATGGAGCGCCTGTTGGTCCTCTATGGCGATGTGCCGCTCATCCGCAGCACGACGCTGAGTCAGCTCATCGCCGCGGCCGCGGACACCTGCTTGGCCGTCCTGAGCGCGCATGTCAGTGACCCGCGCGGCTACGGTCGCATCATCCGCGACACCGACGGGCGGATCACCGGGATCGTCGAGGAGCGGGATGCGACACCCGAGCAACGCCTGATCAGCGAGGTGAACACCGGCATCCTGATCGCCGATCGTGCGCGACTCGTCGACTGGCTCGGTCGAGTCGACAACATCAATGCCCAAGGCGAGTATTATCTCACCGACGTCATCGCCCTGGCTGCCACCGACGGGGTGCGCATCGCCAGCACCCAGCCGACGCGTCTAGCAGAGGTCGCCGGGGTGAACGACCGCGTGCAACTCGCCGTGCTCGAACGTGATTATCAGCGACAAGCCGCCGAGGATCTGATGCGCGCCGGGGTGACCCTGGCCGACCCCGCCCGTTTCGACCTGCGTGGGGTCCTCCATGCCGAGGCCGATGTCAGTCTCGACATCAACTGCATCATCGAGGGCGAGGTGCGCTTGGCCAGCGGGGTGCGCATCGGACCCAATTGTCTGCTCAAGGACTGCAGCATCGGCGCGGCGACCGAGGTCTTGGCCAATTCGATCATCGAGGGCGCGCACGTCGGCGCGCACGCACGCATTGGTCCCTTCGCCCGTCTACGTCCCGCGACCGAGCTCGCCGATCACACCCATGTGGGTAATTTCGTCGAGATGAAGAAGGCCCGACTCGGCACCGGCAGCAAGGCCAATCACTTGACGTATCTCGGTGATGCCGAGATTGGTGCCGGGGTCAACGTCGGCGCGGGCACCGTCACCTGCAATTATGATGGCGTCAACAAATCCAAGACGCAGATCCTGGATGGTGCCTTCATCGGATCGAACACGTCCTTGGTCGCCCCGGTCACGATCGGCACGGGCGCCACCATCGGCGCCGGCTCGGTGATCACGCGCGACACCCCGGCCGATCAGCTGACACTCACCCGAGCGCCGCAGAGCAGTGTGCCGGGTTGGCGCAGACCGGTGAAACGATGATTCGACCAAGCGCTTGACGCATCATCACTCGCCCCTGATGAGCGCGCCGACTCACGCGACCCGATGCATCCTGGGTGGCAGGCAGGATCGAGGACCGCCCATGCAAGCATCTTGTCCCCGCGCGCGCCACCACGGCTCAATTGCATTCTCCAGGCTCGAGGACTTCAGCCTGGGCTGACACCGAGGATCTTCTATGTGCGGTATCGTCGGGGCCATCGCCCAACGACCAGTGGCGGCCATCCTGTTGGAAGGACTGCGCCGACTCGAGTATCGCGGCTACGACTCGGCCGGCATCGCCGTCCTGGAAGCGCCTTGCCGTCTCAATCGCGCACGCACGCTCGGCAAGGTCGCCCGGCTCATCGAGGCCGTCACCGAGCGCCCTCTGCCGGGGACGCTCGGGATCGCCCATACACGCTGGGCGACACATGGTGAGCCCGCGCCCCGCAATGCCCATCCTCATGTCTGTCGCGACCGCTGCGTGGTGGTACACAATGGCATCATCGAAAACCATGAGACACTGCGTCATGAGCAGATTGCCGCCGGGCATCATTTTTCATCGGAGACTGACACCGAGGTCATCGCGCACGCCATCTATGACGAGCTGTTGAGCGGTCAGCCGCTGACCGCGGCCGTGCGCCTCGCCACCGCGCGGTTGGAGGGCGCCTACGCGCTCGGCGTCATCGACACCCAGGACCCGAGCCATCTCGTGGCGGCACGTCAAGGGAGTCCTCTGGTGATCGGCGTGGGCTTCGGAGAACACTTCATCGCATCGGATGTGTTCGCCCTACTGCCGGTGACGAATCGCTTCATCTTCCTCGAAGAGGGCGACATCGCCGAGCTGACTCGCGAGAGCGTGCACATCTATGATCGGACGGGCGCGCTCGTCACCCGACCAATCAAGACCTCATCGCTCTCGGCGGATGCGGCAGAACGTGGCGAATATCGCCATTTCATGCTCAAGGAGATCTTCGAACAGCCACGCGCCATCGCCGATATCCTGGAGGGACGTCTCACCGGCCAGCGGGTCCTCACTGAGAGCTTCGGCAATCGCGCCCCCGAGCTCTTCGGCAGGATCCAGGCCGTGACCCTGGTCGCTTGCGGGACCAGCTACCACGCGGCGCTGGTCGCCCGCAATTGGATCGAGTCTCTGACTGGACTGGCCTGCTCGGTGGAGATCGCGAGCGAATACCGCTACCGTAAGCACGTGGTCCCGCCGAGCGCACTGTTCGTGACACTCTCTCAATCCGGCGAGACCGCCGATACACTCGCCGCGCTGCGATTGGCGAAAGCCACCGGATATGCCGCCACCTTGGCGATCTGCAATGTCCCGGAAAGCTCATTGGTCCGTGAATCGGACCTGGTCCTACTGACCCACGCCGGACCCGAGATCGGGGTCGCGTCCACCAAGGCCTTCACCACCCAACTGGTCGCGTTGCTGCTGCTCACCACGGCACTGGGGCGGTGCCGCGGCATGGCGGCGGAGACCGAGAGTCAGATCGTCACCACGCTGCGCGCACTGCCGAGCGCAGCCGAATCCATTCTCGCGCTCGATGAGCGAATCGCCGCGCTCGCCGAGATCTTCGTCGACAAAGAGCATACGCTGTTTCTCGGACGCGGCGAGCAGTACCCGATCGCGATGGAAGGCGCACTCAAGCTCAAGGAGATCTCCTACATCCATGCCGAGGCTTATCCAGCCGGCGAGCTCAAGCATGGTCCGCTCGCCTTGATCGACGAGCAGATGCCGGTGGTGGCGGTCGCACCCAACAACGCGCTGCTGGAGAAGCTCAAGTCGAACCTCGAGGAGGTCCGCGCGCGCGGTGGCCAGCTCTATGTCTTTGCCGACTCGCGGGTACCGATCGCCGACGAGGAAGGCGTGACAGTGATCCGCCTGCCCGAGACCGAGGATCTGGTTGCACCGCTGCTCTTCACCATCCCGCTCCAGCTGCTGGCCTACCATGTCGCGGTGCTGAAAGGGACCGATGTCGACCAGCCGCGCAATCTGGCCAAATCGGTCACGGTGGAGTGAGCCGAGCGCGCGGGCGGACACACGCACCTGGACTGGGCTCGGAGATACGCGAGCAAGGGGTCAGGCACTGAGATCGACGTTGCGTTGCAGCCACAGTTCGAGCAACGCCAGGTGCCAGAGCTTGCTGCCTTGGATGCGGGTATGGTGCATATCGGGAGCGGCGAGGAGTTGCTCGAGATACTCGCGGCGATAGAGACCGCGCTCACGGCTAGCGCGTGAGTCGAGCACATCACGCATCAGATCGAGAAAGGGACCCCGTACATATTTGAGTGCAGGCATCGGGAAATAGCCCTTGGGCCGATCGATCACCGCATCCGGGAGTCGACCGCGTGCCAACGCCTTGAGCGGATATTTGCCACCATCACGCAGCTTGAGCGCCGGCGGACACCGCGCGGCCAGTTCGACCAGTTGGTGATCCAGGAAGGGGACCCGCGCCTCCAATCCCCAAGCCATGGTCATGTTGTCGACCCGCTTGACCGGATCATCGACGATCAGGGTGGTGACATCAAGGCGCAGCACCGCATCCATGAGCTCATCGGCATCCGGCTCGGCGAGGCGCTCGCCGATCAGTGCCGAGGTATGATCGGCGCCGGCATAGGTGTCGGTGATCAAACGCCGATACTCATCATGATCCCGGTCGAAATAGTGCTTGCTCAGCCGCTCCAGCGCGGAGCCCGCCGTCTCCGCGGCAATGCGCGGATACCAGAAATAGCCACCGAACACCTCGTCGGCGCCCTGCCCGGACTGCACCACCTTGACCTCGCGCGACACCTGCTCGGCGAGCAGATAGAAGGCGACCGCGTCCTGGCCGAACATGGGCTCGGTCATGGCATCGATCGCCTCCGGCAGTCGCTCCAGAACCTGGGCGTTGGGGATCAGGACGCGCTGGTGACGGGTGGCATAGCGCTCGACCACCAAGTCCGAGTACTGGAACTCGCTCCCTGACTCCTCCGGGGTGTCCTCGAAGCCCACCGAGAAGGTCCGCAGATCAGTGACCCCGGCCTCGGCCAGCAACGCGACCAAGAGGCTCGAATCCAGACCGCCGGACAGCAAGACGCCGACCGGGACGTCCGCAACCTCGCGACGAATCTTGACCGCGTGACGCAGCGCGACATGGATCGCCTCCACCCAATCGGCATCACCGAGCGGCTCGCTCGGACGGGTTGCCGAAAGATGCCAGTAGGCCGCCTCGCTGCGATTGCCTTGCGCATCGATCAAGAGCCAGTGGGCGGGAGGCAGCTTGCGCACGCCCTGTAGGATGGTGCGCGGCGCCGGGACCACCGCATGCAGTGTGAAGAGATGATGCAGGGCCACCGGATCGATGCTGGTGTCGACCCCGCCCGCCGCCAAGAGGGCCTGAGTGCTCGAGGCGAAACGCAGGCTCGCGCCAGTCTCGGACCAATAGAGCGGCTTGATCCCGAAACGATCACGTGCCAAGAAGAGCACCTGACGATTGGCATCCCAGAGGGCGAATGCGAACATCCCGTGAAGACGCTCGCAACACCCGGTGCCCCAGGCATGCCAGGCTTTGAGGATGACCTCGCTGTCACCCTCGGAAAAAAAACGATAGCCCTGCCCTTCCAGTTCATGGCGCAGCGCCCGGTGGTTGTAGATGGTCCCATTGAAGACGAGCGCCAGACCCAGTGCCGCATCGACCAAGGGCTGGTTGGAGCGGACCGAGAGATCGATGATCGAGAGGCGTCGATGCCCGAAGCCGAGCGGTCCGTCGCTATAGCTACCGCCATGGTCCGGGCCACGTCGTGTCAGCTCGCCCATCATCGCCTGGACGGCCTGTAGGTCGGCCGGTGCCTGGTCGAATCTCAATTCACCACAGATACCGCACACGCAAACATCCTCCTAGCCGGAATCGCTTGATCAGGCGTCAATCGTCATGACGTGTCGGAGCCGTGCACACGGCCTCCGCGTCCGCACCCCAGCCTCCACCGCCCGGCGTCTCGATGGTCAAGCGATCACCGCGAGCGACGCGCAGACTGAGCTTGGATGGAAGATCCTGGCCATTGAGCCGATTGCGACCGGGACTGCCAGGCGCGCCGCCCGCGCTCCCCCAGGGCGTGAAGCGGCGCCGCTCGGTCAGGAGTGCCACCTCGGCTGGAGCGAGAAAGATCAGCTCGCGCAGCAGCCCAGCACCGCCCGTCCGGGTTCCGCGACCACCCGATCCGCCACGCAATGCATAGCGCGTGACCCGGATCGGATAGCGTGACTCCAGCACCTCGATCGGGGTGTTGAGCGTATTGGTCATGTGGGTGTGCACGCCCGACCACCCCCCGCCCTGGGCACCCGCACCCATGCCGCCACCGATGGTTTCATAATAGTCCCAAGGCGCGTCGGGGTCGGCACTGCCGATGGCCAGATTGTTCATGCTGCCTTGACTGGCGGCAGGGATCCGCTCCGGTAGGGCCGCAGCCAGGGCACCCAGGACGACATCCACGACACGACTACTCGTCTCGACATTGCCAGCGGCGACCGCCGCAGGGCGTTGCGCATTGAGCAGGCTGCCGACTGGCGCAGCAAGACTGATGGGTCTCAGACTGCCAGCGCACGCTGGCGTTTGCGGCGGCATCAGACAACGAAAGGCGTAGAAGACCGCTGCCGCGGCGACCGCGAGCGGGCAGTTGATGTTTCCTGGCACCTGACCGGCTGTTCCTGAAAAGTCGACATGGACGCCCGCCTCGGAGGCCTGGATCGTCACCCGAATCGGAATCGCCGTTGTGCCCTGTCCATCGTCGTCCATGTAATCCTCGAACCGATAGACGCCGCTTGGGATGGCCGCAAGAGCGCCTCGGGCAAGTCGCTCGCCATAGTCGTTCAGCTCATCCAGGGCCGCTGCGTAGGCGCTCACACCCATGCGCTCGACGAGCTGCCCGAGCCGCTCGAGACCCCTGTGATTGGCACCGATCTGGGCCATGAAATCGCCCCCGGCCTCATCCGGATTGCGGGTCACCGCGAGGATCCGCGAATAGACGCTTTGCCTCAATCGACCACAGCGAATCAGATGAACCGGCGCGATGACCAGCCCCTCCTCGGCGAGCGTGCGCGAGACCGGCATCGAGCCGGGCGCGCTCGCACCGATATCGGCATGATGGGCGCGATTGGCCACGAACGCGATGAGGCGTCCAGAGGAGAACAGTGGCGCGACGAGTGTCACGTCGGGGAGATGGGTTCCGCCGAGGAATGGATCATTGAGGACCAACATGTCGCCCGCGGCCCAGTCGACGGCACCAACGATGTCGGCCATCGCATGGGCCATGCTCCCGAGATGGACCGGGATATGTGCGGCCTGCGCGCAGAGTCGACCCGCCCGATCGAACACGGCGCACGAAAAATCAAGCCGATCACGGATATTCGTCGAGAAGGCGGCCTGCCGCAGCACCGCCCCCATCTCCTCGCAGACCGCGTCGAGACGGCTCGCGAACAGTCCCAGATCGATTGCATTCACGTCTCGAGCCCTCCCGCTGATGACCCGCATCGGCACTGGGGTGCCAGTGGCCAGTGTAGCAGCAGGTGACGTCGCGATGGGTTGAGATTGGCGCAAGCGATCCAACCTAAGGGGCGAACAATCGTCGTCGACTGTGACATCAACCCATGAGGAGATCCTGATCGTGGTCCATGAGCTTCCCGCCTTGCCCTATGAAAAGAATGCACTCGAGCCGGTCATCTCGGCTGAAACCATCGACTATCACTATGGCAAGCACCATCAGACCTATGTCAACAACCTCAACAACCTGATCCCTGGAACCGAGTTCGAGACGATGAGCCTGGAGGACATCGTCATGAAATCGTCCGGCGGTCTGTTCAACAATGCCGCGCAGGTCTGGAATCATACCTTCTACTGGAATTGTCTGACCCCGAATGGTGGTGGCGCGCCCAGCGGGGCCCTTGCCGAGGCAATCAACGCCAAGTTCGGATCATTCGAGGAATTCAAGAAGCAGTTCTCGCAAGCCGCGGCAACCAACTTCGGCTCGGGCTGGACGTGGTTGGTCAAGAACGCCGATGGATCCATCGAGATCTACAATACCTCGAATGCCGGCACCCCAATGACCGAGGGCAAGACGGCATTGTTGACGGTCGACGTGTGGGAGCACGCCTACTATGTCGACTATCGCAATGCCCGTCCCAAATATCTCGAAACCATCTGGGACAAGATCAACTGGTCGTTCGTTGCCTCGAACTACGACGCCTGACGCGTTGCGCGGGTCAGCAGATCACCTTCAGCGCTCGGCTTGCGAGCCGAGCCTGAATCCGTCACAGTCGCCCGCTCGAGCGCACAACCTGCGCCGCACCCACCAGACTCGACTCGCTCGGAATATGACGAAACATTGCCAAGGATCAGCTCCGCGCGAGAGGCCAAACTGATCGGCTGACTCGGAATCGGCTGCGCGGCGGTTGTCGGTTTGGCTGTTTTCGCGCTATAGTCGCCAGCTTCGCTCAAGGGTGGTTTCTCATGCGGAGAGACCGCCTTTTTTGTTTTTCGACACATCACGAGGGTTCGCGCGCATGAGCGACGCCTTGATGGCCACGTATCGTCGTCTACCGGTCGCTTTCGAGCACGGTGCCGGCGTGTGGCTCTGGGATACCGCCGGTCGGCGGTATCTGGATGCACTCTCTGGCATCGCCGTCTGTGGTCTGGGACATGCCCATCCGGCGATTCGCGATGCGCTCTGCGAGCAGGCCGGACGCCTGATCCACACCTCGAATCTCTACCGAATCACCGAGCAGGAGCGTCTCGGGGACATGCTGGCAGAGCACTCCGGCATGGAGCGGGTGTTCTTCGCCAACTCTGGAGCCGAGGCCAACGAGGCCGCGATCAAGCTCGCGCGACTCCATGCGCACCAGCGCGGCGTGGAGAATCCGGCCATTCTGGTCATGGAGCACAGCTTCCACGGGCGCACGCTCGCCACCCTCTCGGCGACTGGTAACCGCAAGGTCCAAGCCGGCTTCGAGCCACTCGTCCAAGGCTTCGTGCGGGTTCCCTACAATGACGTGGTCGCGGTCGAGACGGCCGCAAGCAATCGTCCCAATATCGTGGCCATCCTGGTCGAACCGATCCAGGGCGAGGGCGGCATCCGCATCCCGGACGCGGGCTACGGTCGGCGGCTACGCGAGATCTGTGACCAGAACGGCTGGCTGCTGATCTGCGACGAGATCCAGACCGGCATGGGCAGAACCGGCCGACTCTTCGCGCATGAGCATGACGGCAGCGCACCGGACGTGATCACGCTCGCCAAGGGACTGGCCAACGGCGTCCCGATCGGCGCCTGCCTGGCGCGCGGCAAGGCGGCCGAAGTCCTGGGCCCAGGCTCGCATGGCTCGACCTTTGGTGGCAACCCGCTCGCCTGTCGCGCCGCGCGCGCGGTCCTCGAGACCATCCACGCCGAGGATCTGATCGCCAACGCGGCCGCTCAGGGTGACTATCTACTGGCCGGGTTGCGCGAGACGCTCGGCAGCCTAGCCGGTGTCCTGGACATCCGCGGACGTGGTCTCATGCTCGGGATCGAGCTCGATCGGCCATGCGCCGATCTCGTCGGCAAGGCACTCGAAGCCGGCCTACTCATCAATGTCACGGCGGATCGGGTCATCCGGCTGTTGCCGCCCTTGATCCTGTCTCGCCCCGAGGCCGAACAGCTCATCGAGGGGCTCAGTACCCTCGTCAAGGGCTATCTACGTGAGGCCTGAGCGCCCGCGGGAGAGGATGATGTCGCTGGATGAACGTCAGGCAGGCTGCCGTCACTTCCTATCGCTAATGGACCTGAGCGCAACGGAGGCGCGTGCCCTGATCGCGCGGGCGATCGAGCTCAAACGCATGCTCGCGAGCGGGCAGGAGCATCAGCCATTGCGCAATCGCACATTGGCCATGATCTTCGAGAAGTCATCCACTCGCACCCGCGTCTCCTTCGAGGTCGGGATGGCCCAGCTTGGCGGTCATGCATTGTTCCTGTCCTCGCGCGATACCCAGTTGGGCCGAGGAGAGCCGATCGAGGACAGTGCCCGCGTGCTCTCGCGCATGGTGGACGCCGTGATGATTCGCACCTTCGAGCAGCAGACCGTCGAGTCATTCGCCGCGCATTCACGGGTACCGGTCATCAATGGCTTGACCGATTCACTGCATCCCTGTCAATTGTTGGCCGATCTACAAACCTACCACGAGCATCGCGGGGATATCCGTGGGCGACGCGTGGCCTGGATTGGCGATGGGAACAACATGTGTCACTCCTTCATGGAGGCGGCTGAGCTGCTCGATTTCGAGCTGTGCATCGCCTGCCCCGAGGGCTTCGAGCCAGATGCGGCACTGCTCGCGCGCGTGGCCGATCGCTGCCGCATCGTGCGCGACCCGCGTGAGGCGAGTGAAGGCGCGGATCTGGTTGCCACGGATGTCTGGGCCAGCATGGGCCAAGAGGACGAACAGGCGCAGCGCCGAGCCCTGTTCGCGCCCTTTCAAGTCAATGATGCCGTCATGGAGCGGGCCGCCCCGGATGCATTGTTCATGCACTGCCTGCCGGCACACCGCGGGGAAGAGGTCACGGCATCGGTCATCGATGGTCCCAGATCCGTCGTCTGGGACGAAGCGGAGAATCGGTTGCACGCGCAGAAGGCGTTGCTGGAGCTCCTTCTGACAGACCGGCAATGATCGACGGCGAATTCAAGCAGCCAACATGACTTGAATTCGGCCCCACCCGCCGGACTGTGATCCCTGATGCAGGGTACGCAAAAAAACGGACGCCTCGCGGCGTCCGATCGTTCGACACGGCTCTTGGCAGGGGCCTGGCCGTCTTTATTTGAACAGCTTGGGCTTGTCAACCAGATCGACTTGGGCCCACCTGGGCGCAGGTCTTGGTCTCTTTGTCACATGGACCGAATTGACGAAGCACTTCCAGCTCTCCTCGTCTACAAAATCGCCATCCATCGCAAGCCGTAGCAGGTCTCGCTGATCACGAGGCTGGCCAGCCGCTCGGAGAATCCGCGGGGATGGCCTCCGCGCAATCACGACTCGAGTCCGACTTGGATACTCTCGCTGATGGGCCCTTGGCACTGTCACCTGAACGAATTCGCTCGATTGGACACTCAAAGGCGATATGGTTGGGAGAGGTTAGAGATCGATCAGGATGAGGTCAATCCATAATTTTCACTGGGTTTCATTAGCTCACTTTATCCAAATGATGGCTTGCATTCGCGCCCGGGATTCTCGATCAGCCGCCAAGTCGCCGCGCGCGGCCGGGTCGCATGCTCATGGCTGGCAGGCGACACCAGGCATCGGCCAGCTTGGCGAACATCCGCGCGCGATCCCGTCGCGCATCGGGCACGCACGCGCCCTGATGCGGCCGCATGGCGCCTGGCGCGCGCACCCGGGGGACCGCTGAGATGGCCACGCGCACTCCACGTGTCTATGTCGAGACTCGGCTGAGCACGGGCGAGGAGGTGTGCCTGCCGCCCGCCCCCACCCGTCATCTGATCCAAGTCTTGCGGCTTGTCCCACCGGCCCACGTCATCCTCTTCAACGGTGACGGGCACGACTATCATGGGCACCTCGTCGGGAGCGCTCGTGCGGGCGCCAGGGTCGCGCTCGAATATGCCACCGACCCAGAGCCGATGCGCATGCTCGACATCCATCTCGCCATCGGGATCTCCCGGGGCGAACGCATGGACTATGCTGTACAGAAGGCCGTCGAGCTTGGCGTTGGACAGATCACGCCCTTATTCACTGAGCGCACCCAGGTGCAACTGACGGGTGAACGGTTGCAGCGCCGACGCGATCACTGGCGGGGGGTGGTGATCGGTGCCTGCGAGCAAGCGGGGCGGCGTCGCTTGCCGCGGCTGCATGAGGCGATGCGCTTGACGAGTTGGCTGGACAGCCATCACGGCCTTGGTCTTTTGCTCGACCCGAAGGCCGACCGGCCCTTGACCAGCCTGCCCACGCCCGGCACCGCGGTCACCCTGATGGTGGGAGCGGAGGGCGGCTTGAGTCCTCGAGAACGCGGACTCGCAGAGGCCTGCGGATTCATCGGGGTCCGTCTGGGACCGCGGATCCTGCGCACCGAGACGGCACCGCTCGCGGCCATCGCCATCATGCAGGCGCTCTGGGGTGATCTCAGCCAGTGATCCGCACCCGCAGCCGTATCCGGCACCACTGGCCGCCGGCACTCAGGGCGCGTCCCGGCGAGCCAACCGATCGAGTGGATCCGCGGATCGACCCAGCCGCGTCGCGAGGAGCGGGGTGGCGCCCTGTCACGCGGCATCAGACTGCAGTAGACTGAGCACCATGACTATCGAGCTCGGCGTCGTCATGGATCCGATCGGATCCATCAACATCAAGAAGGACAGCACCTTCGCCATGCTGCTCGCCGCGCAGCGGCGAGGCTGGTCGCTGTGGTACATGGAGCTCGCGGATCTCTCCCAGCGCGATGGTCGTACACTGGGATCCATGCGCGCCATCCAAGTCGTGGACGATCCACGAGGCTGGTTCCATCTCGGGCCGGCGACGCAGCGCCCGCTCGACACGCTGGACGCCGTGCTGATGCGCAAGGATCCCCCGTTCGATATCGAGTATGTCTTCTCGACCTATCTGCTCGAGCAGGTCGAGGCAGCCGGCACGCTGGTCGTGAACCACCCCCGCAGCCTGCGTGACGCCAATGAGAAGGTGTTCGCCGCTGGGTTCGTCCAGTGCGCCCCACCGACCCTGATCACGCGCCAGGCCGAGCAGATCCGAGCCTTCCATCGGGAGCATGGCGAGATCATCCTCAAGCCGCTCGACGCCATGGGTGGCGCCTCGGTCTTCCATGTGCGCGCGCAGGATCCGAACCTCAGTGTCATCATCGAAAGCCTCACCGGCCACGGCAGACGCTTCTGCATGGTCCAGCGGTTCATCCCGGAGATCCGCGATGGGGACAAGCGTATCCTCATGATCGACGGTGAGCCTGCGCCCTATTGTCTCGCCCGCATCCCAGCCCCTGGCGAGACCCGCGGCAATCTCGCCGCTGGCGCCTCGGGCGAGGTGCGGCCATTGACCGAGCGGGATCGCTGGATCGCGGCACAGGTTGGCCCGGCACTGCGCGCGCGCGCGATCCTGTTCGCTGGGCTGGATGTCATCGGTGACTTCCTCACCGAGGTCAATGTCACGAGCCCAACCTGCATCCGGGAGATCGATGCTGCCTTTGGCACCGATATCGCGGGTGACTTGATGGATGTGATCCAAGCGCGGGTCGAGCAGCGGTCGAACGTCGCTGGCGAGATGCCAGCCCATTGATCGGCGCCGGCAGGCCAGGGACGGGGCATCGCCGCGCGCGTCTACCCATCATCTTTGCTCATGGAGGTGTTCATGTTGTATTCCGCCTCTTCAGCGGCCCCGCGCCTGCTCACACTGGCAACACTGCTGCTCGTGCTCGGCGGGTGCGGCAAGGAAACCCCGGTCTCCACGACGCGCTTCGATGCCTTCGACACCCAGGTTGATCTGAGCCTCGTCGGTGTCGATCCCGAGCAGGCACGCGAGGCCGCCAATGGGCTGCGCGAGGAGCTCGCAATCCTCGAGCAGGACTGGCATCCCTGGAGGCCCGGTCCGATGGGACGCGTGAATCAGCTGCTGATCACCGGCGAGCCCTTTGTTGCACCACCCTCGATCATGCCGCTGGTCAAGCTCGGACAAGACTTCGAGACGCGCAGCGGTGGACTCTTCAATCCAGCCATCGGCTATTTGCTCGATCTCTGGGGCTTCCATGGCGACACGGTGCGCAGTCGCCCACCACCGCCCGCCCAGCAGGTCAAACGCCTGGTCGAGGCCCAGCCGAGCATGAGCCAGATCGAGATCCTAGGGCTGGAGCTGCGCGGCAGGAACCCGAGCATCAAGCTCGACTTCGACGCGATCGCCAAGGGCTACGCATTGGATCTCGCTGTCGCGCGCTTGCGTGATCTCGGGATCGACAGCGCACTCATCCAGGCCGGCAGCGAGATCCGGGTCATCGGCGATCGCGCCGGCCAGCCTTGGCGCGCCACGATTCGCCGCGCCAGTGGCTCGGGCGTGCTTGCCATCGTGCCGCTGCGCGGTGACGAGAGCCTGGTCACCAAGGCCGATTATGATCGCAATTTCGTCTTCAAGGGCGATCTCCACCATGCCATCATCGACCCGCGCACCGGTGCGCCGGCACGCGAGACGCGCTCGGTCACCGTGCTGCATCGGGATGCGACGACGGCCGCGGCCGGCGCCACCGCCCTGTTCATCGCCGGACCAACCGACTGGCCCGCGGTCGCCGCGCGGATGGGGCTGAGATACGTGCTCCTGGTCGATCAAGAAGGCACATTGCACATGAATCCCGCGATGGCCGAGCGCATCGAGCTGGTCGAGACCGGCGTGCGCATCCAGTTGGTGCCCGAGCTCGCGGACGGTGGCGAGGGCGAGGCGCTCTGAGGACCGCCCGCACGCCTGGACGAGTCCGCCGTCCACCGCGCGCGCATCGATGGATGGAGATGCCACAGTGATCGATGACCGCGGACCGCGCGCCATCGCATCACCATCGGGGCATACGGCCATGTTGACCACTGGGGCGCTGACCCGTCCCGCCCGGATCGGCACGAGCGGGACACTCGCGATCGCCATCGCGGTTGCCGCGCTCCTGCACATGGGGCTCATCCTCCTGCTCGCTCTCGCCCTGCCCGCGCGCGAGGGCCGCATCCAGGGAGGCGTCGCGCCCACCCTGGAGGTCCTCATCCAGACGACAACCGGCCAGGACAGCGCAGCCTCACCCATGGGTAGTCTGGCCCAGGAGCCCGAGCTGCCAGCGGTGCTGGAGGCTCGTCCCGCAGCGCTCACGACCAACGACATGACACAGGCACGCCCGGATGAGCGACTCCCGGCGGCGTCCGTCGGGATGCCAGCAGCACCCGAGCACACGGCGCCGACCCTGGATGCGACAAGCGCACTGGCGCCATCCAGTCATGCCAGCGCGCCCGCCGCTCCCGAGGTGATCCCGTGGCCGCCAGACCCATCCCAGGACACGGCGCGGCCGGCTGCACAGGATCCTGACACACCCGCCATCACCCGGTTGGATGACCTGCTCCTGTCGACCCCAGGCGCCGAGCCCACCCAGGCGCCACCGCGTGAGCGCCAGGTCGATGTGGCGAGCATCCTCGACAGTCGCGGCGCGGAGATCGATCGTCTCGCCAACGCAGCGCGCTCACCCACGGCGGGCACGCTGGAGAGGCCGCGCCGCGAGACAGTGAGCACGAGCACGCCTGATCTTCGCTATGCCAGCTATCTCGGCGCTTGGACGCGCAAGGTCGAGCGCATCGGCAGCCTCAACTATCCGCAAGCCGCCAGGGAGCAGCGTCTCTATGGTAGTCTCATCCTGCATGTGGCGGTGCGCGCCGATGGCAGCCTCGAACAGGTCCGGATCCTGCGCTCATCTGGCTATGATCTACTCGATGAGGCGGCGATCCGCATCGTCGAGCTCGCCGCGCCTTTTGCCCCCTTCCCCCCGGACATCGCCGCCGAGACCGACGTGCTCGACATCGTGCGCGCCTGGCAGTTCATGAAGGGAGGAAGACTCGGCTGGGAGCACTGAGCACCAGAACGCGGTTCGGATGCTCGGGCTTGCTTGGGATCGCATCGATCGGGATACTAAGACGCATGGCACTCTCTACCTCGCTTACCAACCATTTCCTGATCGCGATGCCGGGTCTGCAGGATCCGAATTTTGCGCGAACCGTGACCTATGTCTGCGAGCATACGGATCAGGGCGCGATGGGTATCGTGATCAACCGACCGATCGAGGTCAGGCTCGGCGAGCTGCTCGATCAGCTCGACATCCAGCCGACCTCTCCCGGGGTGAACGAGATCCGAGTCTATCAAGGCGGGCCGGTCCAGACCGACCGCGGTTTCGTGTTGCATACGACCGGGCCGAGCTTCGACTCGACGCTGCGCATCACCTCCGAGATCAGCATCACCACCTCGCGTGACGTTCTGGAGGCGATCGCCTCGGGAGAGGGACCGAAGCAAATCCTGATCGCGCTGGGATATGCCGGCTGGGGCAGTGGCCAACTGGAGCAAGAGATGAGCGCCAACGCCTGGCTGAGTGGTCCGGCGAGCGATGAGGTCATCTTCATGCTCGAGCCTGAATTGCGCTGGCTCGCGGCCGCGCAGATCCTTGGTGTCGACATCAATCTGCTCAGTGGCGAGGCCGGCCACGCTTGAGCGGCATGCAAGGGGCGCGTGGATGCCTGCCTGGCGCCCGCACAGCGCGGGACGCGGCAGCGCGCAGAGTGCCGCCAGCCGCGAGAGGTGACGCATCGTGACGACTGGAGTGACGACAGGCACGCGCTCATGAGCACGCTGCTCGGATTCGACTATGGCACGCGGCGCATCGGGGTCGCGATCGGACAGACCGTCACCGGCACGGCCCAGCCCTTGATCACACTGCACAGCCGAGACGGCAAGCCGGATTGGGCTGGGATCACCGCGCTGGTGAATGAATGGCGGCCAACCGCGCTGGTGGTGGGTCTACCGCTGGATCTGGATGGTCGCGAGGTGGACTGGTCGCCGCGTCTGCACCGTTTCGTGCGCCAGTTGGCCGGGCGATTTCGACTCGAGGTCCACCTGATTGACGAGCGCTTCACCTCGATCGAGGCGCAACACCGACTCGACACGCGCCCGCGCCGCCGGACGCATCCGGATATGGTGGACGCGGTCGCGGCGACCCTGATCCTCGAAACCTGGCTCAGTGAGCAAGAGGCCGCGTGAGCAATACCGAGACCTGGAAAGACAACCACGAGATCGACGTGATCCTCGCGCGCATGGCCGATGAGCTCGGCATGCTACTGAACGCCCGCGAGATCAAGGCGCCGCTGATGATCGGCATCCATACCGGCGGGGTCTGGGTCGCGGATCAGCTGCACGCGCGGCTCGCGCTGGCCGAGCCGATCGGTCAGCTCGACATCTCATTCTATCGCGACGACTTCACCCGCATCGGGATCCACCCACAAGTGCGCCCGTCGCACCTGCCATTCGGGATCGACGATCGTCATCTGATCCTCGTCGACGATGTGTTACAGAGTGGACGAACCATTCGCGCGGCGCTCAACGTGCTGTTCGACTACGGACGACCGGCCTCGGTGATCCTGGCCACACTCGTCGAGCGTGACGGGCGCGAGCTGCCGATCGAGCCGAATGTCGTGGGGCTGCATGCCCATCTCGGACGCGGCGAGCAGATCAAGCTCAGCGGTCCACGACCACTGAGTCTGGTCCGCCGCAGGAACCCAGCGAGGGCCACGGAGCCGGGCGCTGCCGCCGGACATGCCGATCGCGACCCCGAGCGGCAGGATCGGGAGTCACGATGACGATGCCCAATCCTCAGCTCGACGCGCACGGCAATCTCAAACATTTCCTGACCATCGACGGACTGAGCCGCGCCCTGCTCGTCGAGATCCTCGATCGCGCCGAGGGCTTCCTTGGCGTGGCCCAGCAGGCGGTGAAGAAGGTGCCACTCTGCCGTGGCAAGGTCGTCGCGAACCTCTTCTTCGAGACCAGCACGCGCACCCGCACCACCTTCGAGCTGGCCGCGAAGCGGCTCTCGGCCGACGTGCTCAATCTCAACATCTCGACCTCCGCGACCGCCAAGGGCGAGACCCTGCTCGACACGCTGCGCAACCTCGAGGCCATGCACGTGGACATGTTCGTGGTGCGACACGCCTCCAGTGGCGCGGCGCACTTCATCGCCGCGCATGCCGACCCCCATGTCAGCGTGATCAATGCCGGGGATGGACGCTACTCACACCCCACCCAAGGCATGCTGGACATGTTCACCATACGCCGGCACAAGCAGGCCTTCGAGCACCTGCGCGTGGCCATCGTCGGCGATATCCTGCACTCGCGGGTCGCGCGATCGCAGATCCTCGCGCTCAACACGCTGGGCGCGGCCGAGGTGCGGGTGATCGGTCCGCGCACGCTCATCCCGGCCCATGCCGCCGAGGCGCTGGGTGTGCGGGTCTACCATGATCTCGGCGAAGGAATCCGCGACGTCGACGTCATCATCATGCTGCGTCTGCAGCGCGAGCGCATGACCAGCGCGCTGCTACCGAGCGAGCATGAGTTCTTCCAGCTCTACGGGTTGACCGAGGAGCGCCTCGCCCTGGCGCATCCCACGGCCATCGTGATGCACCCCGGGCCGATCAATCGCGGGGTCGAGATCGAATCACAGGTTGCCGATGGGAGCCGCTCGGTCATCCTGGAGCAGGTCAGCAATGGCATCGCCGTCCGCATGGCGGTCATGTCCATGTGTATCGGCACCCAGAACCTCGCACTCCAGCGGGAGCTCGAGCCACATGACTAAGCCCCTCGCGATCAGCATCCGCGGTGGTCGAGTGATCGATCCGGCCAACCGCATCGATCGACGCGCCGACCTGCACCTTGACCATGGGCGCGTCGTGGCGGTTGGCGAGGCGCCAGCCGGCTTCACACCGAGTCGTGTCATCCAGGTCCCCGACTGGATCGTCTGCCCCGGATTCATCGACCTCAGCGCCCATCTGCGCGAGCCGGGTCTCGAGCACAAGGCCACGATCCGCAGCGAGACCCGCGCCGCGGCCGCGAGCGGCATCACGACACTCTGTTGCCCACCGGATACCGCGCCAGTGATCGACACACCCGCCGTCGCGCAACTGATCCAGCAGACGGCGCAACGTCACGGACATGCGCGCGTTCTGCCGATCGGCGCCATGACCCGGGGCCTGGAGGGTAGCCAGATCACCGAGATGGCCGCGCTCAGGCGGGCCGGTTGCCCAGTCCTCGGTCAGGCCGATCGACCCATCCGCAATGTCCAGGTGCAGCGTCGCGCGATGGAGTATGCCGCCACCTTCGGACTCACACTCTTTCTGCACCCGCAAGACCCGGATCTGGCTTTCGGCGGCTGCGCGCACGAGGGACATGTCAGCACGCGCCTGGGCCTGCCTGGCATCCCCGAGGCCGCCGAGACGGTGGCGATCGCGCGCGATCTCGCGCTTGCCGGACAAAGCGGCGCACGCATCCATTTTCGTGGACTCTCCTCGGCGCTCGCCGCGACCATCCTGACCTTGGCGCGGCAACATGGCGTGCGGGCGAGCGGGGATGTCAGCATCCACCAGCTCTTCCTCACCGAGCATGATCTGGATGGATTCGACGCCAATTACCATCTGATCCCCCCACTGCGGACCCAGGCTGACCGCGAGGGACTGCGCCGGGCCGTCGCGACCGGCGAGCTGGCGGCCATCTGCTCGGATCACCAGCCACACGACGCGGACGCCAAGCTCCGACCATTTCCAGAGACCGCGCCGGGCATCACCGGGCTGGAGACCCTCCTTCCGCTCGTGTTGCGACTCGTCAGCGAGGGTTTGCTCGAGCTTCCCGACGCCATCGCCCGTCTGACCAGCGGACCAGCCGAGATCATCGGACGCGATCTGGGGCATCTCACGCCAGGGGCCGCCGCCGACATCTGTATCTTCGACCCGGATGCCTGCTGGACACCGAGCGCCGAGACACTCCTGACCCAGGGCCGCAACAGCCCGTTTCTCGGTCAGGGCATGCGCGGACGCGTCATGCTGACGCTGCTGCAAGGGCGTATCGTCTTCGAGCGTCAGAGCGGACATTGACCACCGGTGTCGCGCGCCCCGACACGGCGGCGCTCGCGCACCAGACCACATCTCAGCGCCTGTCCGAGTCCTGGACACAGAAACGCTCGATCAAGGCACGCAGCAGATCGAGTGTGGGGGTGATGCGCTCGATCGCGAGATATTCATCCGGCTGATGCGCTTGGGCGATGTCGCCGGGTCCCAGCACGACCGTCTCCATGCCGAGTTGATTGAGGAAGGGTGCCTCGGTCCCGAAGCTGACCGACTCGGCCGGGTGTCCCGACAGCTGCTCGGCGGCCCGCACGATGGCCGCCTCCGCCGAGGTCTCGCCGGCTGGGATCGACTCGAAGAGTGGCCGCACCGTCCAGCGCAGTCCGCTGCGCTCGGCGACCGGTGCCACCCGTCGCGCGATCTCGGCGCGCATCTCGCTCGCCTGCTGGCCTGGCAGCAGACGCAGATCCAGATGCAGCTCACACTCGCCGCAAATCCGGTTGGGGTTGTCGCCGCCATGGATATGACCCAGGTTGAGCGTGGGATACGGGATCCGGAAACCCGGGTGACTGGATTGCTCCTTGAGCTCTTGCCGCCAGCGCAAGAGCTCGCCCATGACCGCATGCATGCCATCGAGCGCGCTGACCCCGAGCGCTGGATCACTGGCATGCCCGCTGCGTCCGATGAGTCGGATCGACTCGCCCATGACACCCTTGTTGAGCCGCACCGGACGCAGCCCGGTGGGCTCGCCGATCAGGGCATGACGTCCGAGCGGCCGCGCGGCGGCAACCAGTGCCCGCGCACCGTGCATCGCCGACTCCTCGTCGGCGGTCGCGAGGATGATCAGTGGCCGGGTCAGATCGGCGGCGGTGAAGGCGCGCGCGGCCTCGATGGCGAGCGCGAAGAACGATTTCATGTCGGCCATGCCGAGCCCATAGTAGCGTCCGTCCACCTCGGTGAGACGCAATGGATCATGAGTCCAGAGATGCGCATCGAACGGAACCGTATCGGTGTGCCCGGACAGGACCAGCCCGCCGGACCCACGACCGAGTGTCGCAATCAGGTTGGCCTTGCCCGGATGCCCTGGAAGCGGCAGGACCTCGACCTGGAAAGCCGCCGACGTCAGCCACTCGGCGAGGCGATCGATCAGGGCCAGATTGCTGTGATCGAAGGCGGGCGTCACACTGCTGACCGACAGGGTGGCGATCAGCTCAGCGAGCATGGTCGTCAGCGGGGGGGCTTGATTAGGCATGCTTGAAAGACCGGGGCAGATGGGTGGGAGGCTTGCTTTTTTTCACACGCGCGTTAGATTGCCGTCAGCTTAGCCCGCTCGGGTGCCGACCGCCAGCCCACCACCGCCACCCCGTGACGCCCCCCTCGATCAGTGACCCCGCCGGACTCAGCGCGCCGCTCATCCGACCTGCCACGCTCGCGGATCTTGGCGCGCTGCTGAGGCTCGAGCTGGAGTGCTTCGAGGGCGATCGACTGAGCCGGCGCCAATTTCGTTATCTTTTGACACGCGCTCGCGCCAGCACGCTGGTGGCCGAGGACGACGAGCGAGTGATCGGCTATGTGCTCGTGCTCTTCAGCCGCGCGACCTCGGTGGCGCGGCTGTACTCGATCGCAGTCACGGCTCGGGCACGCGCGCAGGGTGTCGCTCGCACCCTGGTGAACGCGGCCGAGGCGGCGGCCTGGGAACAAGAGCGCGCCTACATGCGACTCGAGATCCGTCGCGACAATCTCGCCTCGCAAACCTTGTTCGAGCACGCCGGCTATCGGCGCTTCGGCGTGCTCTCGAACTATTACGAGGATCATACCGAGGCGATTCGCTATCAGAAGGCACTGTCCCAAGGCCTCAAGCCCGAGCTGAAACGGGTGCCCTTCTATGAGCAGAGTCTGGACTTCACCTGTGGCCCATCATCGCTCATGATGGCGATGCAGGCCCTGCGACCCAGCCTCGAGCTGGACCGCACCCTGGAGCTGCGAATCTGGCGCGAGTCCACGACCATCTTCATGACCTCGGGCCATGGCGGTTGCGGTCCACTGGGACTCGCGCTCGCCGCGCGCGCGCGCGGCTTCCGCGTCGAGGTCTTCGTCAATGATCCGGGCGTACCACTCATCGACTCGGTGCGCAGCCCGGACAAGAAGGAAGTCATGCGCCTGGTCCATGAAGACATGCTCGCCGAGGCCCACCGGGAGGCGATCCCGATCCATCAGGAGACGCTCGGCATCGCGGAGCTGCAGGCACGCTGGGACAGCGGAGCCGTGCCCTTGGTGCTGATCAGCTCCTATCGCATCTATCGCGAGAAGTTTCCACATTGGGTCGTGATCACGGGTTTCGATGAGCACTTCGTCTATGTCCACGATCCATTCGTCGATACCGACAATGGCGAGATCCCACTGGATTCGATGGACATGCCGATCCGTCATGACGAGTTCAGCCGCATGACGCGCTATGGTCGGGTCGGTCTCCAAGCGGTCGTCCTCGTCTCCAATCGAGCCGCGACCCGGTAAGCAAGCCCCAGGCACCGGCGGGATCCGGCCTGATCACCGGAGCCGTCTGGATCTCTCTCGGGGTCAGCGACCGATCGACCATTCCCAGTGAACCACAACCACCATCCCAGGCCAGCGATGTGTCTTGTCGCGTGTCGCATCCCGACCCCAAGACACGACGGCGCGGAGCACCCCTGAAAGACGATGCAACAGATCACAGATTTCGCCAAAGAGCACGAACGGCATGGCTGAGCACCTCTTGCTGGTAGAGCAACAAAGTGACTGGAAGGCAGGGTTCCCGCGCCTGCCGGTGGTGACCGCGCGCGATTATCTCGCGGGCGGCGAGCTGGCGGCCAAACGTGATCTGCGGGTCATCAATCTATGCCGGAGCTATCGCTATCTCTCGGTCGGCTATTATTGCTCCTTGCTGGCCGAGGCCCGCGGTCACAAGGTGATCCCGAGCGTGCGGACCATCCAGGAGCTCTCCAGTCGCGCACTCTACAGCCTCGCGACCGAGGAGCTCGATGGTCTGGTGCAGCGACTGCTTGGCCGGCGCAAGACCTCGGCGCTCAATCCCACGGCCTATGAGTTGACGATCTGCTTCGGTCAGTGCGACGTCAAGGAGCTGCGCCCGCTTGCCCGCGAGATCTTCGAGACCTTCCGCTGCCCAATCCTGCGAGTGGAATTCAGACATCATGGAACCTGGCGGATCGGCGCCGTGAAGGCGCTCCCCTTGGCGGCCATCCCAGGTGAGGGCGAGGCACCACTGTTCAGCGCGCTCGAGGGCTATCTATCGCAACGTTGGCGCCAGCCACGCGCACGACTCTCCTATCGTTACGATCTGGCGATCCTGCACGACCCCGACGAGGTGCTCCCGCCCTCGGACACCAAGGCGCTGAAACACTTCATCAAGGCAGGCAAGGCGCTCGGAGTCAACGTCGAGCTGATCCAGCGCCGCGACTACAGCCGGCTCGCCGAGTACGACGCGCTCTTCATCCGCGAGACCACCCGCATCGGTCATCATACCTTTCGTTTCGCCAAGAAGGCCGATAGCGAGGGCATGGTGGTCATCGATGATCCAGACTCGATCCTGCGCTGCACCAACAAGGTCTACCTGGCCGAGCTACTGGCCGCGCATCGTGTCCCACGACCCGAGACCCTGATCCTGCGCAAGGAGAATCTGATGGAGGCCGAGTCACTGATCGGCTATCCTGTGGTGCTCAAGATCCCGGAGGGATCCTTCTCGCGCGGGGTCTTTCGGGCGGAGGATCGCGCCAGTCTGACCCGCATCGCCAGCCGACTGTTCAAGCAATCGGACCTGATCCTCGCCCAGGAGTATCTCTACACCCCATTCGACTGGCGCATCGGCGTCCTTGACCGCCAGCCCTTCTATGCCTGTCAATATCTGATGAGCCCGGATCATTGGCAAATCGTCAAGCACGAGCCGGATGGTCGCCCCGAACAAGGCGGCTTCGTGACCCTCCCGGTCGAGGCCGTGCCGCCGAGGGTCATCAAGACCGCCCTCAAGGCCGCCGACCTGATCGGCGATGGACTCTATGGGGTCGATCTCAAGGAAACGCCCGCCGGACCGGTCGTCATCGAGGTCAACGATAATCCAAGCCTGGATGCTGGTGTCGAGGACAAGGTCCTGGGCGATCAGCTGTATGCGCGGCTGATCGGTGAATTCGTCACACGCCTTGACCGACGACGCGCGGGAGGACGCTGATCACGCCATCGCGGATCGGCTTGTATCATCAACGAGATCTTGGAGAGCGCCATGACACGAACGACCCGCACCGCGTTGAGCATCTGTGCGCTGCTTGCGCCCATCCACGTGCTCGCGCAAGAGACCGCCGAGCCACCCGCGCAAGCCCCCGCGACGCCCAAGGCACCGACCATCGAGTGGGCGATCGCGCCGCCAGGGACCGTGCTGCCGGAAGGCACCGTCCTGTCGGAGGAGATCGTTCTGCCGCCTGGAACCCTGCTGCCGGGTGGCGCGGTCCTTCCGCAATCCAGCACCCCGGCGGTCCCAACCTCGACGCCCCCACACACCCTGGCGCCCGCGACACCCGCGCCCGTCAGCACGCTCCCCGGTCAATCAAGCCTAGGGGTACCCCATATCAGTGGTGGCATCGGGGCCTCAGAGCGCGAGGCCATGGAAGCCGTCAAGTCGCAATACAATCTCCGGGTCTTGTTCGCGGTTGCCGGCTCAGGGGCCTACCTGTCCAATATTCGGGTTCAGATCAAGGATGTGGCGGGCCCGGTATTACTCACGACGGTGACGATCGGCCCTTGGCTCTATGCCAATCTGGCACCAGGAGAGTATGTGTTGACGGTGGAGCACGCAGGCCAGGCACAGACCCGCCAGGTGCGGATACCGGAAACCGGCGCGACGGCCGAATCCTTCTATTGGCCAGCACCTTGAACCCCGGCCGCGGCGAGTCAGCCAGACCTCGCCAGCGGCCGAGCCAGGCACGGATCGGCACAGGCATGGATGGAGTCCGCACCGCGGCGCGTTGGGCAGACCATTGGGTGCGCAGCGCACCGACCGCAACCAATACTCTGCATCGGATAACCTCATGCTGGCCGCATCGCTTTTTCAAATGATATTTGCTATAAACTTTATGGGATATTACGACAACAAACGAAGACCTGAGGAGAGCCAATGTCAGCCAACGCGTTGATTCCCATATTGCTCGGCGCTTTTGGGCTCTGGGCGGCCTACTATATCTTCAAGCTCGTATTGGCCTACCCCGAGGGCGAGGAGAAGGTGAGGCGAATTGCCGAGGAGATCCATCTCGGCGCCATGGTCTTCATGAAGCGCGAACTGCTCCTGCTCGGCGTCTTCTGTGTCGTCGTGCTCGTACTGCTCACCTGGTTCCTCGGCTGGAAGACCGGACTCGCCTTCGTCGTCGGAGCCGTGGCATCCGCGACCGCCGGCTTCCTGGGCATGTTCTCGGCAACCAAGGCGAATGTGCGCACGACCACGGCGGCCCACAATGAAGGAGCTTCCGCCGCGCTCACCGTCGCCTTCTTCGGCGGCTCGGTCATGGGTCTTCTCGTCGCGTCCCTGGGTTTGTTGGGACTCGGCTTACTCTATCTGCTCTTTGGCGGCGATCCCGAGACCGCCCATGCCATCCATGGCTTTGGCGTCGGCGCCTCCTCGGTCGCCCTCTTCTACCGTGTCGGTGGCGGCATCTTCACCAAGAGCGCGGATGTGGGCGCTGATCTCGTCGGTAAGGTCGAGGCCGGGATCCCGGAGGACGACCCGCGCAATCCGGGCGTCATCGCCGACAACGTCGGGGACAATGTCGGCGATGTCGCTGGCATGGGATCGGACATCTTCGAATCTTATTGCGGCGCGCAGATCGCCACCATCGCGATCGCCGCGACCATGTCGGCTTCCACCCTGGCCATGCTGGGGTCGCAATCGACGCTCATGTTCATGCCACTGGCACTGGCATCGCTCGGCCTGCTCTGCTCCATCGCCGGCGTCTTCCTGGTCAAGAGCGTCTCCGCCACCAAGCCGGCCACGGCACTGCGCACTGGCACCATCGGCGCCAGCCTCTTGTTCATCCTGACCTCGTTTCTGCTCATCTGGATGATGGATGTCAACAATCACATCTGGTGGGCGGTGCTCACTGGTGCGGCCGGTGGCATCATCATCGGTCTGGTGACCGAGTACTACACCTCGGCGGCACCCGTGCGGCGCATCGCGCACTCGGGCGAGACCGGCACCGCGACGGTCATCATCTCGGGACTGGCCGTGGGCATGCAATCGGTGGTGATCCCGGTCCTGACGATCGCCTTCATCATCTATGTCTCCAGCCATCTTGCCGGGCTCTATGGGGTCGGCATCGCGGCGGTTGGCATGTTGGCCACGGTCGGCATCACCATGGCGATCGATGCCTATGGTCCGGTGGCCGACAACGCCGGCGGCATCGCCGAGATGGGTGGTTTGGGCAAGGAGACGCGCGCCATCACGGACTCACTCGACGAGCTCGGCAATACCACGGCGGCCATCGGCAAGGGCTTTGCCATCGGCGCCGCGGCACTCGCCGCGCTCACCATCATCGCCGCCTATATCGAGACGCTCCACACCTTCATCCCGGACTTCTCGCTGAGCCTGGGTGACCCGGAGGTCTTGATGGGGATGCTGATCGGCGGGACGATCCCCTTCCTCATCGCCGCCATGACCATGACTGCGGTCGGTGACGCCGCCTTCGCCATGATCAACGAGATCCGTCGGCAATTCCACGAGATCCCGGGCCTGCTCGCGGGCACGGCTAAGCCGGATACCGCTCGCTGCGTGGATATCGCCACCACCGCGGCGATCAAGAAGATGATCCTGCCCGGCGTCATCGCGGTCACCGCGCCAGCGGTGGTCGGGTTCGGGATCGGGCCGGAGGCGCTCGGCGGCATGCTCGGCGGCGCACTGCTGGCTGGTGTCCTGCTGGCGCTGACCATGGCCAACTCGGGCGGAGCCTGGGACAATGCCAAGAAATACGTCGAGAAAGGCAACCTCGGTGGCAAGGGCTCGACCGTGCATGCCTCGGCCGTTGTCGGCGATACCGTGGGCGATCCCTTCAAGGATACCTCGGGGCCCTCGATGAACATCCTGATCAACGTGATGGCCATCGTCAGCCTTACCATCGCACCACTGCTCGGCTGAGTCCCAGTCTCATTCCATTCGATGGATCACAGGGGGCCACCAGGCCCCCTGTTTCACGTTGGATGCTTCACCAGGCGACGCGGTCAGGGCGCAAGACGATCGATGTGCCAGGTATCGCCACGCTCCCGGGAATAGACGAAACGATCGTGGAGTCGACTCTCCCGTCCCTGCCAAAACTCGATCAGATTCGGCACGACCCGATAGCCGCCCCAAAAGTCGGGTAGCGGGATCTCGCCGTCGGCGAAACGCTGCTTCATCTCGGCGACCTTGGACTCGAGCAACGAGCGCGAGGTGATCACCTGACTCTGTGGCGAGGCCCAAGCGCCGATCTGACTGCCACGAGGGCGGGTGGTGAAATAGGTCAATGAATCCAGACTGGAGATCCGCTGTGCCTGACCCGTGATCTGGACCTGACGCGCCAGCGCCACCCAGGGGAAGAGCAGCGCGACCTTGGGATTGCCAGCGATCTGCTGGGCCTTGCGACTCTCGAAGTTGGTAAAGAAGACAAAGCCGCGATGGTCGAACAGCTTCATCAGGACGGTGCGCGCGAACGGCTGTCCGGACGCGTCGACCGTGCAAAGCGACATGGCGTTGGGCTCTGGAATGCCTGTGGCGATCGCGGCTTGATACCACTGCTCGAACTGGCGAATGGGGTCTGCGTCGAGGCTGGCGCGGGGCAGACCCTGCGCCATCGCGGTTTTTCGAAATTCGTCAGGGTTCATTGATAATTATCAGTTCAAATAGAAAAAATTAGGATAATTGGCTAGCTGAATGCTCTCGATGGCGTTAGCTTGAGCAACAAGACCGAGTAGTTCGGTCAAACATGCCGGATCCATTCATGGAATCGTCACCCGAACCGAAGACGGCACCCTGATGGTGGGACGCCGGGTCAAGGGTGACGGCAATAAGACAACATCGGAGCATCATGATGAACCGCCAAGAACAGATTCAAGCCCTGAAGCAGGAGTGGTCTGAGAATCCTCGCTGGACCGACGTCAAACGCGGCTATTCCGCGGAGGATGTGGTTCGCCTCCGTGGCTCGGTGCAGCCCGAGCATACCTATGCACGACGCGGCGCCGAGAAACTTTGGAAGCTGGTTCGTGGCGACGCCAAGAAGGGCTATGTCAACTGCATGGGCGCCCTCACCGGCGGACAAGCCATGCAGCAAGCCAAGGCCGGTATCGAGGCCATCTATCTGTCAGGCTGGCAGGTCGCGGCGGATGGCAACACCTCCGAGACCATGTATCCCGACCAGTCGTTGTATGCCTACGACTCGGTTCCCACCATGGTGCGGCGCATCAACAACGCATTCAAGCGTGCCGACGAGATTCAGTGGTCCAAGGGCATCGAATCCGGTGACCAGGGCTATGTCGACTACTTCCTGCCCATCGTCGCCGACGCCGAGGCTGGATTCGGCGGCGTGCTCAACGCCTTCGAGCTGATGAAGAACATGATCACGGCCGGCGCATCCGGGGTGCACTTCGAGGACCAGCTCGCGGCGGTGAAGAAGTGCGGCCACATGGGTGGCAAGGTCTTGGTTCCGACCCGCGAGGCGGTACAGAAGCTGATCGCGGCACGTCTGGCCGCCGACGTGATGGGCGTCCCGACCCTGTTGCTTGCGCGCACCGATGCCGAGGCCGCCAACCTGCTGACATCGGATGTCGATGACAATGATCGTCCATTCGTCACCGGCGAGCGCACCGAGGAAGGCTTCTACGTGGTGCGCAACGGTCTCGAGCAGGCGATCAGCCGCGGCTTGGCCTATGCGCCTTACGCGGATCTGGTCTGGTGCGAGACCGGCACGCCCGATCTGGGGTTTGCACGCGAGTTCGCACAAGCCGTGCTGGAGCAAAACCCCAACAAGCTGCTGGCCTACAACTGCTCGCCATCCTTCAACTGGAAGAAAAACCTCGACGATGCCACCATCGCCAAGTTCCAGGACGAGCTCTCGGCCATGGGTTATAAATACCAATTCATCACCCTGGCTGGCATCCACAGCATGTGGTACAACATGTTCGACCTCGCCTATGACTATGCCCGTGGCGAGGGCATGCGCCACTATGTCGAGAAGGTCCAGGCTCCCGAGTTCGCGGCTCGCGAGAAGGGTTACACCTTCGTCTCGCACCAGCAGGAGGTCGGCGCGGGCTACTTCGACGACGTGACCACTGTCATCCAAGGTGGCCACTCCTCGGTCACCGCACTGCACGGCTCGACCGAAGAGGCCCAGTTCTAGTGCATCGAGATGTCGGGGCGCAAGGCCCCGACAGACCTGCGTGTCTGCCGCATCGATGCCGAAGCGGCAGGCAGGCTCCAGTCGAATCGGCGGCGCCATCCCTGACCCACGACCACTCGGAGTATCCGCGCGCATGACTCAAGCCTCCCTCGACGTCAAGACTGCCGACCTCTGCGATCTCGATCATCCGAGCACGCGCGTCTGCGAGCCCGTCTTTCGTGACTTTGGCGGTCTCACCCGATTTTCCGGCCAGGTCGTGACACTCAAGTGCTTCGAGGATAATTCACTCATCAAATCCACCCTGGCCGAGCCCGGCATGGGACGCGTCTTGGTCGTGGATGCTGGCGGGTCGCTGCGCTGTGCCATGCTCGGCGACCTGATCGGCGCCAGCGCGGTCGCGCAAGGCTGGGCGGGGGTCGTGCTCTACGGCTGTGTGCGCGACAGTCGCGATCTCGCGACCATGCCACTCGGGATCAAGGCGCTGGCCGCCCATCCCCGCAAGAGTCTCAAACGGGGTGAAGGGCAGCGCGACATCGCCATCGGCTTCGCCGGCGTCGAGTTCAAGCCTGGCGATCAGATCTATTGCGACGAGGATGGCATCCTGGTCGTCGACGTCCCATTGGTATGATCCACGTCGAGAGCAGTCATCAGCGGGCGCGCTCGACGGGCGTGCCGGCACCGATGGCGCCTCGCTCGCGATCGATCAGGGTGGGTTGGACGCCAGCATCGACCAATCACATGTCTCCGTCTCCACTGGACGGACGCCGCCAGCGGACGCCGACCAGCGCAGAATAGGTATCCAAGATGGCCTGGATCGAGGCAAAACAGATCGCCGAGGCGATCCTCGACGGCTTCGAGCGTCACTATCGGCTCTTTCGGGGGATCACCGCAGGGGCCAAGGCGCGCTTCGAGGCCGCGGACTGGGCCGCGGCGCAGATGGCCGCGCGCGAGCGCATCAGCTATTACGATACGCGCGTCGCTGAAACGGTGGCTTTGCTGCGTCGCGAGTTTCATCTACGCGATCCCAGTGACATCCTCTGGCGCAGGGTCAAGATCGAATATCTCAGACTCCTGCCGCTGCACCATCAGCCCGAGCTGGCCGAGACCTATTACAACTCGGTGTTCTGTCGGCTCTTCGACCGCCGCTATTACAACAACAGTTATATCTTCGTCTGGCCGATGCTCTCCACCGAGCATCTAGAGGCAGAGATCCCGATCTTTCGGCCCTATTACCCGGCGCGCGACGGCTTTCCACGCGTAGTCGCCCGGATCCTCGGCGACCTCGGCTTCACGCGCCCCTTCCGCGACCGGCGACGGGACATCCGGTGTCTGCTGCACGCCATCCGCGAGCGTTTCCCACGCAATCGTGTGCTGCATCAAAACTTCCAGCTTGCCGTGCTCCGCGAGCCCTTCTATCGCAACAAGGCGGCCTATGTGATCGGCAAGGCGATCAACGGCGCGGACCAGATCCCCTTCATCATCCCGATCCTCAACGACGAGGGTCAGGACGGCGGCCCTGGCGGACTCTATGTGGATACGCTCCTCAGTGGCGAGGACGAGATCGCGGACGTGTTCAGCTTTTCGCGCGCCTATTTCATGGTCGACACCGAGGTTCCGGCCGCGGTCGTCGATTTTCTCCGTCCATTGCTCCGGCACAAGACCAAGGCCGAGCTCTATACCGCGATCGGTCTACAGAAGTTCGGCAAGGCCGAGTTTTATCGTGACTTTCTCAAGCATCTGCGCTACTCGGGCGATGAATTCATGATTGCCCCCGGGATTCGCGGGATGGTCATGTGTGTCTTCACACTCCCCTCCTTTCCCTTCGTGTTCAAGGTCATCAAGGACCGCTTCCCGCCGCCGAAGGAGATGACCCGCGAGGTCGTCATGGAAAAGTATCAACTGGTGAAGCTACATGATCGAGTCGGACGGATGGCCGACTCCTGGGAGTATTCACACGTGGCCTTTCCGCGCGCACGCTTCTCGCCCGTGTTGCTCGAGCTGCTCGAGCGCGAATGTGCCGAGAGCCTGGAGCAAGACGGCGATCAACTCATCATCAAGCATCTCTACATCGAGCGGCGCATGTCGCCTCTGAACCTCTACCTGCATACCGCGGACGAGGAGGACATCCGCCACGCAATCAGTGAATATGGACTCGCGATCAAGCAGTTGGCAGCCGCCAACATCTTTCCGGGTGATTTTTTGTTCAAGAATTTCGGCGTCACGCGTCAAGGGCGGGTGGTCTTCTACGACTACGACGAGCTGTGCTATCTGACCGAATGTCAATTTCGCGAGATCCCGCCAGCGCCCTACCCTGAGATGGAGATGGGCGAGGAGGTCTGGTACACGGCTGGGCCGAACGATGTCTTCCCCGAGGAGTTCGAGACCTTTCTGCTCACCGACCCACGCATCCGCAAGGTCTTCAGAGAGATGCACAGCGAGTTGTTCGACCCGCTCTGGTGGCGCGCGCGTCAGGCACATATCCGCGCCGGTTACCTGGAGGACGTCTTTCCCTACCCGATCGAGCGGCGCTTCACCTGTTCCGGCTTGCTCGCTGGCGCGCCAGCCGAGACGCGCACCACAGCGGGCTAGCTCGGCTTGCGACCAACATTCGGCCAGCGAGCCGCTCCGACCTCGCGGTCACACCGAGACCGTCAAGCTGGACCAGGGTCAGACGGCACTGCCCGAGAGCCATCGCCTCGAGTGCGTCCCGAAGTGGATCTGCGGTATCGTGACCACCGCTTGATCAGGGCTGAGATGGGGGTCTTGCCCATCCCGTGATGCATGACGACTGATCCGCTGGGCCATGGAACCGCTACAGAGTGTATGATCCACTCCGCCCAGAACCTCAGGTCGCCGGCTTAGATTCGCGGGCGGTTCAGTGATCCTAGGAGAGCCTGATCATGCGTTGGCACGCCCCCATCAGACTGTTGACTCTCGTTCTACTCTTGTCCATGGCGTGGCTGGTCATGGCGGCGCCCCAAGGTCCAGCGCGTCTGTCTCCCGCACTCGAGAATCCTGGTTACCATGAGCCTCCCGACTGGTTCAAGGCATCCTTTCTCGACATGCGCGAGGACATTGCCGAGGCCGCGGGCGCGGGCAAGCGACTCCTGCTCTATTTCTATCAGGATGGCTGCCCCTATTGCGCCAAGCTGCTACAGGAGAATTTTGCCGATCAGGCGATCGCTGATTTCACGCAGACCCATTTCGATGTCATTGCCATCAACCTCTGGGGTGACCGCGAGGTCATCGACTTCGATGGCGAGACGATGACCGAGAAACAATTCGGCGCCGCTCTCAGTGTGCAGTTCACGCCAACCCTGCTGATGCTGGATGAATCCGCGCAGGTGGTGCTGCGCATCAATGGCTATTTCCCCCCGCATCGCTTCAAGGCCGCGCTGACCTATGTCGCCGAGCGACGCGAACGGGGCGAGCAGCCCTTCAGTGATTACATCGCCAGCCTGAACCCGAGCAAGGCCACGGGTCGCCTGCATCGCGAGGGCGGTTTCCTCGAGATGCCGCTACGGCTTGCTGACAATCGCAGCGAATCCAGCCGGCCACTGGTCGTGATGTTTGAGCAAATAGTGTGCGAGGACTGCGACGAGCTGCACGGGCAGATCCTGCGACGCGAGCCTGTCATCTACTCGCTCAGCGCCTTCGATGGCGTCATCCTCGATACCTTTTCACCGCAACGCATCCAGATCCCGGATGGACGCGTGATCCCGGTTCGCCAGTGGGCCCATGAGCTCGACATCAAGTACACGCCGAGCCTAGTGTTCTTCGACAGCGAGGGTCGCGAGGTCTTCCGCACCGAGGGCTATTTCAAGGGCTTCCACATCCACGGCGCCCTGGATTATGTAGCGACCGGCACTTATCTGTCCGAGCCGAGCTTCCAGCGCTACCTGGCGGCACGACGCGAGATACTCGGCGAGCTGGGTCTCACCATCGACTTGATGGATTAAGCTCATCCATCGCGGATATCCAGCGGCCGGGTCGACTCAAAGGCAGTGAAGACGCCCTTCCCTTCACGGCCGCAGCGCTTGGTCCTGTGCAGCGAGAGCCTGCATGCTCGCCGTGACCTTGGCGACATGTGAGCATGATTCGGAGTCACCCCATGAGCTCATCCAGTGACGACTCGCAGTCTGATATCCCCGGGCCTGACTCGACTCAGGACGCGACAGTCCAGTGGTCGACACTGCGGTTACAAGCGCTCCAGGGGTCTGAGCATTGGCTGCTGCGGCTCTACGTGGCTGGCCAGACACCGCGTTCCGTGCTCGCCTTCGTCAATCTGCGCCAGATCTGCGAGGAGCATCTTGCCGGCCGCTACCAGATCGAGGTCATCGATATCCAGGCGCAGCCAGAGCTGGCCAGCGCGGCTCAGATCCTGGCCGTTCCGACCTTGGTGCGCGCATTGCCCGAGCCGATCCGCCGGATCATTGGCGACCTCTCGCAGACCGAGCGGGTCCTGGTCGGGTTGGACCTAATGGTCAAACACTGACCAGCCCTCCAACCACCGAGTCAACTCTTGCGCCGGCAATGGCCGGGCATAGAGATAGCCTTGGACCAGGTCGCAGCCCATCTCGCCGAGCCGAGCCGCGAGCGCCCTATCCTCCACCCCTTCGGCAATCGTCTTGAGACCCAGACTATTGGCCATCTGGATCATGGCCTGGACGATGGCTTGGTCTTCCTCGTCGGTCTGGAGCCCTTGTATGAAAGAACGGTCCATCTTGAGATGATCGACCTTGAAGCGCTTCAGATAGGCCAGGCTGGAGTAGCCGGTGCCAAAGTCATCGATCGAGAGCTGGATGCCTTGGTGCTTCCAGTCGATCAGGATCCTGGATACGGATTCCTCACCCTGGAGCAGTGACTCGGTCAGCTCCAGATCCAGTCCCGCCGGGTCAAGACCACTGGCCTCCAAGGCGTCGCGCACATCCTCGGCCACCTGCCCCTGACGGAACTGGGTGGCGGACAGGTTCACCGCCATCACCAGCTCAGGCCAACCCGCGGCCCGCCAGACGGCGGCCTGGCGGCAGGCCTCGGCCAGCACCCAACGGCCGAGCGGGACGATGAGCCCGCTCTCCTCGGCCACGCCAATGAAGCTGTCTGGCTTGACCAGGTCCGCTCCGGGTCTTTGCCAGCGCACCAGTGCCTCGACGCCGTGCACCCGACGCGTGCGCAGGTCGATCTGGGGCTGATAGTGGAGCACGAGCTCGTCACGCTGCAGCGCCTCGCGCAGGGCCTCGCGGGTGTGGATGAACTGCAGCAGCCTGTCCTCGAGCCGCGGCTCGAAGAATTGGTAGCTCTGGTGTCCAACGTCTTTGGCCGCGTAGAGTGCAAGATCGCTGTTGCGCATCAGTGAGTCGCAATCAGTGCCATCGCGCGGATAGACCGCCACGCCGATGCTGGATGTGACGTGGATCTGGTGACCCTGGATGTCGAAGGGGGCGGCGATACTGGCGAGCAGCAGCTCGCAGACCCGGGTGAATGACCTGTATGGCTCGCCGTCATCCAATCGCTGCCTCAGGATCAGCATGAATTCATCGGCGGAGAGACGGCAGAGACTATCCTCGGCACCCAATTGCGCACTGAGTCGCTTGGCCAGCGCCTTCAACAGCTGATCCCCGACGGGATGACCATGGGTGTCGTTGACATGCTTGAACTGGTCGAGGTCGAGATAGAGCACCGCCAAGTGCTGCTGGTCCTGTGCGGCGCGAGTCAAGGCTTGTTGCAACAGGTACTGGCCGAGTGTCCGATTGGGCAACCCAGTCAGCTCATCGTGGAAGGCCAGATATTCGATGCGCTCCTGTGACCTTTTCTGCGCGGTGATGTCGCGGCACAGGCTCAACATGGCAGGCCGGCCATCGAGCAGCACCTTGGTCGCGCGGACCTCCACCGAGATGATGCGTCCCTGGGCATCCCGGTGCTGGGCCTCGAATCTGGCCTCGCCCTCGCTGTCGAGGAGTGCGATGCGCCCGGGTGCGTGCACGGCGTCCTCCGCCGTGTCGATCTCGGTGACGTGCATGCGCTGCATGGCCTCATGCGGATAGCCATATTGCCGGCAGGCCTGATCGTTGACAGCGATGACGCGTCCGGTCAGATCCAGAATGAGGATGGCATCGGCGAGATGGTTGAAGAGCATCCGATAACGCTCCTCGCTCTCACGCAGGCGCTGCTCGGCGGCCCGACGCTCGGTGATGTCCTCGACCACGCCAAGATGGATTGGCCTCGCCTTGCTGCTCAGATCCACGGTGGAGACGATGAGATGTGCCCACACCACTGATGCATCCGGGCGCAGGTAGCGCTTCTCCATGTGAAAGCCGCTGATCTCACCGGACTGGAGCTGCGTCACCCAAGCGCGCTCGGCCGATAGGTCATCGGGATGGGTGATCGACGCCCACCCGAGCTGCTCGATCTCGGCGTGCGTGCGCCCCAGGATCTGCTCCAGTCGGTTGTTGACATTGAGGATCTGGCCAGTTTGACCATCCAGTAAGGCGACCCCCACGGGGGACTGCTCGAAGAGTGTCCGAAACTTGTGCTCGGATTCGGCCATCAGGACCAGCGCATCCTGGAGACGCTCTCGGGTCGCGGTCAGATCGGCGGTCCGCTCGGCGATGCGTTGCTCCAGTGTGGCGTTGAGCGCCTGGAGCTGCTCCTCCAGATGCTTGCGCTCGGTGATGTCGAGTGTGATGCCGCCCAGACGCTCGGGTGTGCCGTCCGCTCCGCAATAGACCCGGCCCAGCGCACTGATCCAGTGGACCGAGCCGTCGGGCCAGATCACACGGTATTCAGCCACGTAATCCTGGCGACTGGCCAGTGAGTCATCGACCAGCCGCATGACCCGGGTACGATCGTCCGGGTGCAGGGCGGCGATGAAGCCGGCATAGCTGGGTCGCTGGCCGGGCGGCAGGGCAAGGTGACGGCCGCAGATCTCGGACCAATCCAGCTGCTCGGGCGCGAGCTGGTGCTGCCAGATGCCGAGCTGAGCGCCATCCAGGGTCAGGCGCAGACGCTCCTCGCTATGGCGCAAGCGCTCTTCGACCTGAAGACGCTCGGCGATCTCGATCTCCAGGGCCGAGGTCCGCTCGACCACCCGGCGCTCCAGCTCGGCGTTGCTGGCCAGGATCTCCCGGTCACGGCTGGCGATGGCGCGGAAAAAGCGGCCGATCAGCAGATAGAGCAGGGTCGTGGTCACCAGGATGAACAACCAGCCCTTGACGATGCTCACCCAGAGTGCCGTTTGTGGGTCACGGATCCATGTCGCCAGCAGCTCGTCGCTGATGAAGATCCAGAAGACCGAGAAGAGCACATAGAGCGCAATGACCTTGACCAGGTAGCGACGGCCAAAGAGAGGATGACCTGGCGGACTGGACAGGTTCGCGGGAGCGATGGCCACTCTATGTGGCTCAGGCACTGATGCCTCGCTCACGGACCTGGGATGAGTCAGGGTTGCTGCGCGCTTTTTCACAATACCGAAGGGGTCTACTGCGAGTTGATCGGCTGCCGCCTCAAGTGAAGCCTGTTGGTGACGGGTCGAAGGTGGCTGTCGGCGCTCGATAGACTTCTCGAGGGCTCATGCATGCGCATCCGATCGAGCATGAGCAATCTGTGACGGACCTGCCTCCAGGCACTTGACATACCTCCAAAAACGAGACGACACGAACGTCCGTCGAAGGGGCGCTTGTCCGCTCCCTCGCGGTCAGTCATCAGCGCGAGTCACCTCATTGTCCGCACCCTCGGCTCCTCTGGAGTGACAGCACGATCCAAGTGCACGAGGAGTATGGTTTCATGTGTGTCTCGCATGTCTGAGAGACAAGGTGTCGACTTGATCAGTCGCGCTGCCTCCAGGTTTGCCTCACACAGAGTCAAGCTCGCATCGATCCAGGCCGCTGGTCGCAAAGGCACGCGGGGGGCGGCGAGACCAGGCTGGTGCAACTCGGCGGCCGGGATCCACGGCGATCACTCGCGAGCGGGCTGGGCCTGCTCCTTGATGGCGAGACCGCGCCCGGCCAACCACACCAGCAGTAGGACCGGCACGCCGATCAAGGTGGTGAAGATGAAAAACCAGGGATAACCGATGGTCTCCACGATGGATCCGGAGTAGCCGCCCAGAACCTTCGGCAACAGCGTCATGAGTGAGCTGAAGATGGCATATTGGACCGCGGTGAATGAGACACTGGTCAAGCTGGAGAGGAATGCAACGAACGCGGCACTGGCCAATCCAGCCGCTAGATTATCAGCGGCCACCGCGAAATAGAGCAGCGACAGATTGGGCCCGGCCATGGCCAAGAGCACGAAGACGAGATTCGTCGCCGCCGAAAGGATGGCACCGAGCATCAGGATCCGCATGACCCCGTAGCGAGTCGCCATGAGTCCCCCGAGCAGTCCACCGACGATGCTGACCACGACCCCGAATGTCTTGACCGCCGTGGCGATTTCAGGCTTGGAAAAACCGATGTCCTGGTAGAAGACATTGGAGATGACGCCAAGCACGATATCCGAGATCCGGTAGAGCCCGATCAAGGCGAGCAACAGCACGGCCGTGCCCAACCCATAGCGGCGGAAGAAATCCAACGCCGGCTCGACCCAGGTTTCTCGGGCCATCCTGCGATTCAAGACCCCGGCACGGACCAAGAGCCAACCGGTCAGTCCGGCCGCCGCGACCGCCACGAAGAAATGCAGACCCTCCAACAAAAAGCCGCTCAGGGGCCCACTGCCCAGCGCCGTCTTCACCGCGCCAAAGGGTGCGGCGGACACGAAGAAACCAGCCGCGAAGACCGCGGCACAGACCATGAAGACCGCCACCAGACGCAGATAATCGCTCGCCCTATAGACATGAGTCGGCGCGCGTTGCGTCCGCGGCTCTGGGATGATCAGGGTCGTCACGACACCGATCAGCATGGAGGAGGCCATGATCAGATAGGTGATGCGCCAAGCCTGATAGTCGTAATCACCCAGATCGGATCCGAGCCAAGCGGCCAGATAGAGCGCGCCAGCCCCGGCGACGACCATGCCGATGCGATAGCCCGCGATATAGGTCGATGACATCAGTCCCTGCAGGCGCGGCTCGGCCGACTCGATGCGGTAGGCATCGATCACGATGTCCTGGGTCGCGGAGGAAAAGCCGAGCAGCACGGCCGCCATCGCCATGCGGGCGATCTGTCCACTGCCGCTGGCCGGATCCACCAACGCCATGCCCACGATTGCCCCGATGATGGCCAACTGCGAGACCAATAGCCAGGCGCGACGCCGCCCCAGTCGAGACGTCAGCCAAGGCAGGGGCAGCTTGTCGATCAGCGGCGCCCAAACGAATTTGAATGAGTAGCCAAGCGCGGCCCAACTGAAGAAGGTGACAGCCTGACGCTCGACTCCGGCCTCGCGCAGCCACAAGGAGAGCGAGGAGAAGATCAACAGAAGCGGGATCCCAGCCGAGAAGCCGAGAAAGAGCATGGCGATGACATGCGGGTTGAGCAGCTCTCGACCCGTCGCCCGCCAGCCCGGGGCGATACTCATGTCCAGGTGGGTCATGGCGTCTCGCCAGGCATCGAATCGTGGTGTTCAAGCATTTAAAAAGACTCAATCGATCAATGACATGATGAACAGTGACTGCGGCCGACCAACGTCTGATCAGTCGCGGCCAGGCCATTGCGTCCAGTCGCCACGCCAGACCTGGCAGTGCACCATCATGGCGATGCGGCCCTGACGTCACGCCGGGAACGTACTACCATGTCTTGCAGACGGGCATTCGCACGTACGAGCCGCGCGATGCGATGGCGCTGCCGCCCGTGGCCAATCGGTGATGAATCCAACGCCCCATGACCCTGAGGAGACCCGAGCATGTCGACGACCGATCAACCCAGTCTCACCCAGCCCGACACGCACAGTGGCGGCTTTTGGCGCCTCGTTTTGGCCGAATGGCCCTACATCCTTCTCTTCATCGCGGTGATCGCTGGCATCGCGATCACCGACTTGAAGCTCGAGTTCGCGCTACTCTACTGGCAGATCTTGATCCCCATCTTCGGCATCCTCGCTCTCGTGATCGGCTGGCCGGATGCCGGCGAAGACGCCAGCACGCGACTGCGCTTCGCGCTGAAAACCTTCTTCCATTGGGCGGCCTTGTTCGGACTGATCCTGATCCTCTATTACCCGCCAGTCGCTGAAACGCTCAGCAGCGAGGCCACTGGCATGCACATCATCTTTCTACTCGGCTTGACCGCGGTCCTTTCCGGCATCCACGGCAAGCTGGAGATGGCTGTCGTCGGTCTCTTCGTGATCGGCAGTGGCATCATGATCGCCTTCATCGAGGATGCCGCGGTCATGATGTCGATCGTCGCGCTGGCCGTCGTGATCGTCTCGATCATCGTGCACAAACTCCTGGCCAGCCGCACCGCCGACTAGGCGAGCGCCCCACGCCCGAGGGGGGACACGCGAGCGAGCATGCGCCTGCCCGCGCGCTCCCCCCGGAGAGCCAGCTCAATCCCCCTGCTCGATCAGCGCGGCCTATTCGGCGGCCTGCACGACCGCCAGGGCCGTCATGTTGAGCAGCCCACGCACCGAAGTGCTCGGCGTGACGATGTGAGCCGCGCGATCGGCCCCGAGCAGCATGGGACCGAAGGTGCCACCCTCATTGACGGCCCGCAGCAGATTGAAGGCGATGTTGGCGGCATCCTGATTGGGCATGATCAAGAGGTTGGCCCGCCCGGTCAGCTTGGACTCGGGGAACCGGGCCTCGCGCATGGCCGCGTTGAACACGAGATTGGCGTGCATCTCTCCCTCGACCTCCAAACTCGGCGCCCGCGCGCGCAGCAGTCGCATGGCCTCCTGCATCTTGCGGGCCGACAGCGAATCATGACTACCGAAGTTGGAGTGCGAGACCAACGCGATCTTGGGTCTGAGACCAAAGCGCTGCACCTGCGTCGCGCACAGAAAGGTGATCTCGGCCAGATCCTCCGCGCTCGGATCGTCCTGCACATAGGTATCGGCGATGAAGAGCGGCCCGGCCGGCAGGACGATCGCGCTCATCGCTGTCAGATGGCGCACGCCGGGCGCCCGGCCGATCGCCTCCTCGACATGCTTGAGATGCCGTGAATAGCGACCAACGATGCCGCAGATCATGGCATCGGCATCCCCGCAGCGCACCATGGTCGCGGCCAGCACCGTGGGATCGTTGCGGATGTATTCCTGCACCTCGTCCGGGGCATAACCGCGTCGTTTGACCCGGTCGTAGAAGGTCCTCCAGTGGGTCTCGAAGTTGCTGTTCTCGCAGGGGACGATCATGTCGAAATCGCGCTCTGGGCGCAGATTCAGACTGAGCGCCTGGATACGCTGACCGATCACCTCGGGCCGCCCGATCAGCATGGGTCGGGCGATGCCTTCGAGCACCGCCTGCTGCGCCACCTGGAGCACCCGCTCCTCCTCACCCTCGGCGAAGACCACCCGCTTGGGCGCGGCACGAGCCTGATCGAATACCGGCTTCATGGTCATGCCGGTGCGATAGGCGCGCAGATGCAGCGCACTGCGATAGGCCTCCAGATCGGCGATCGGGCGGGTGGCAACCCCGCTGTCCATCGCCGCTTGGGCGACCGCCGGGGCCAGGTGCTCCATGAGTCGACGGTCGAACGGCTTGGGGATGAGATAGTCCGGACCGAAGGTCAACTGGCCACCACCATAGGCCGCGCGCACGATGTCCGAGGGGTCGGCCAGGGCCAGATCGGCGATCGCCTTCACGCAGGCGACCTTCATCGCCTCGTTGATCTCAGTGGCGCCACAGTCGAGCGCGCCGCGAAAGATGAAGGGGAAACAAAGGACGTTGTTGACCTGATTGGGGAAATCCGAACGGCCGGTCGCGATGATGGCATCGGGACGTGCCGCGCGCGCCACGTCGGGCATGATCTCCGGAGTCGGATTGGCCAGGGCCATGATGATCGGCGACTTGGCCATCTTGCCGAGCCACTCGGGCTTGAGGACGCCAGCGGCGGAGAGACCCAGGAAGATGTCGGCCCCCTCGATCGCCTCGGCCAATGTGCGCTGCTCGGTGGCGATTGCATAACGCCCCTTGTAGGGATCCATCTCCTCGACCCGTCCTTGATAGACGATGCCCGCGATGTCGGTCAGGATGACATGCTCCCTGGGCAAGCCGAGACTGACCAGCAGATCGACACAGGCAAGCGCCGCGGCACCCGCACCCGCGGTGACGAGTCGAACCGAGCCAATCTCCTTGCCGACGACTCTCAGGCCATTGAGGATCGCCGCGCTGACCACGATCGCGGTGCCATGCTGATCGTCGTGGAAGACTGGGATGCGCATCCGCTCCTTGAGCGCACGCTCGATGATGAAGCAATCGGGCGCCTTGATATCCTCGAGATTGATGCCGCCGAAGCTCGGCTCCAGACGCGCGATGGTTTCGATGAGTTGTTGGGGATCACGCTCCTCGATCTCGATATCGAAGACATCGATATCGGCGAATTGCTTGAAGAGAACCGCCTTGCCCTCCATGACAGGCTTGGAGGCGAGTCCGCCGATGGCGCCGAGACCCAAGACCGCCGTGCCATTGGTGATCACCGCGACGAGATTGGCCCGCGAGGTGTAGAGCGAGGCACTGAGCGGATCACGCTCGATCTCGCGGCAGGCGGCGGCGACACCAGGAGAGTAGGCCAAGGCCAAATCGCGCTGGTTGCCAAGCGGCTTGGTGGCCTTGATCTCCAGCTTGCCGGGCTTGGGATAGCGGTGATAGTCGAGCGCGCTCTGTTCGAATGAGTCCGACATCGGGGTCTCCGGTAACGATTGGGCCATGACCGCCACCCACCCAAGGCACGAGGTCAGGGGCGAGGGTCGCTCATTATGCTGCGTCGCAACACATTGCTGCAAAGTTTTCAATCGTGTCAGCCAGGGGCGCCGGCCGTGACCAGCCGCGCGCGCGGGGCTCAGACATTGAAGGCCTCGAGTCCAGAGAGCCGCAGGCGATGCTCGGGCAGTCGTGGACGCCGCGGGGCCTTGCCGGCGACCGCGACGGCGATCGCCCGGATATGGGCGGGGGTGCTACCGCAGCAGCCTCCGACGATATTGAGAAAGCCCGCCGTGGCCCATTCCTCGACATGCGCGGCCATCTGCTCGGGCGTCATGTCGTAGCCACCCATCTCGTTGGGCAACCCCGCGTTGGGGTGAAAGGTGCTGTAGCACTCGGCCACCCGTGCCATATCCTCGACATGCGGGCGGAGTAGATCGGGGCCGAGCGCGCAGTTGAGTCCGATCGCCAGTGGCTGGACATGGCGCAGGCTATTGTAGAAGGCCTCGACGGTCTGACCGGAGAGTGTCCGGCCGGAGGCGTCGGTGATGGTTCCCGAGATCATCAGTGGACGCGACACCCCATCCTGCTCGAAGACCTGATCGACCGCGAAGGCGGCGGCCTTGGCGTTGAGCGTATCGAAGATGGTCTCGATGAGGATGAGATCGACATCGGCCGCCAGGAGTGCGCGCGTCGCCTCGCTATAGACACTGACCAGCTCGTCGAAATGGGTGTTGCGCGCGCCTGGGTCGTTGACATCGGGCGAGATGCTCGCGGTCTTGCTGGTCGGCCCCAGCACGCCAGCGACGAATCGCGGCTTGTCCGGAGTCTTGGCGGTCCAGGCATCGGCCACCTCGCGCGCGATCCGGGCGGCGGCGGTCACGATCTCGACGGCATGGTCTTCCAGGCCATAGTCTGACTGGGATAGGCGGTTGCCGTTGAAGGTGTTGGTCTCCAAGATGTCGGCTCCGGCAGCCAGATACTGATCGTGGATCTCACGGATCACCTCAGGCTTGGTGATCGACAGTAGGTCGTTGTTGCCCTTGAGATCGGTGGGCCAGTCCTTGAAGCGCTCGCCGCGATAATCGGCCTCGGTCAAGCCGTAGCCTTGGATCATGGTGCCCATCGCCCCATCGAGGACGAGGATGCGGCGCGTTAAGAGCTCGGTGAGTTGCTGGCGTGAGTCTGGCATGATGGCGTCTTGGTCGGGAGGATTGGAGTGAGCATTTTCGTGAGTGGATGGGCGGTGATCGAGATGAGATTGACATCCGGCGAGACCAGCCACATCCGTCGTGGCCGGCGCAGTGTCGCATGCCGGAGTGGACATGTGTTGCAGTATAGCGACTTCAACCCACCGAACGTGAGCCGATGCGTGTCCATTTGATCAGCGTCGGACAACGCATGCCGGCCTGGGTCGAGTCTGGCTTTCTGGAGTATGTCAAGCGCCTTCCACCCGAGTGCGCGCTCCAGCTCGTCGCGATCGAGCCGGGCTACCGGGGCAAGGGCGCAAGCGTGGAGCGGGCCATCGCGGAGGAGGGACAACGCATGCTCAAGGCGATCCCTCGCGCGGCGCGGGTCGTCGCGCTCGACGCCAGCGGCACCCATTTGAGCACCGAGACCTTGGCCGAGCAGCTCGCGAGCTGGCTGAGCGACGGGCGCGACCTTGCTTGGCTGATTGGCGGACCCGATGGCCTGGCAGCACCCTGCCTGAGCCGCGCCGAGTGGCGCTGGTCATTGTCGCGCCTGACCTTTCCGCATCCGCTGGTGCGGGTGATCGTCGCCGAGCAGCTCTACCGCGCCTGGACCATCGTGCAAGGACATCCGTATCATCGTGGCGCTGGAGACTGTCCCCGATGACCGAGACGCGGCGGCCGGACCGATTCCAGCTCTATCTCGCCTCGCGCTCGCCGCGCCGAGTCGCGCTGCTCGAGCAGATCGGGCTGAGCGTGCGGCGCATCGAGCGCGAGACGGACGAGATGTGGCGACCACATGAGTCACCCGAGACCTATGTCCGACGGGTGGCCATGAACAAGGCGCGCGCTGCATGGGCGACCTTGCCAGCGCATGCGCGAGCCGTCGTCTTGGCGGCCGACACGGCAGTCGTGCTGGGGCAAGACGTCCTCGGCAAGCCGCCCGACCTGGCGGGTGCCGCGCGGATGTTGCGCTCCTTGTCGGGACGCCCGCATCGAGTGCTGACCGCGGTCGCGGTCATCGCCGATGGGCGCGAGCTCGCCGCGCTCAGCGACAGTCAGGTCACCTTCAAGACGCTGAGCGAAGCGCAGATCCGTGCCTATTGCGAGACCGGAGAGCCACTCGACAAGGCTGGCGGCTATGCGATCCAAGGCTACGGCGCGCTTTTCATCGCGGATCTGCGGGGGAGCTATTCAGGGGTCATGGGCCTGCCCCTGTTCGAGACTGGACGTTTGCTCGAGGCCGTGGGTGTCCAGATCCTCGCCACCGCCGACGGTCGAGCCAGCGGCGAGCGGCCAGATCGTATCGACGCGACGCCACTGTAGCGATGCCTGGACTCAGTCGCTGTTTGGCGCAATTTCCGCCCCGGGCAGAACCAAGCCCGCCGACAAAGACCAAAGTAGAGATTGCCAAACGAGCGGATGTGGTCGTGAGTGAAGAGATCCTGATCAATGTGACCCCTCCCGAGACACGGGTCGCCGTGGTCGAAAGTGGCGTCGTGCAAGAGATCGTCATCGAGCGCGCCGAGCGCCGTGGACTGGTGGGCAATGTCTACAAGGGTCGAGTCTGTCGGGTCCTACCCGGGATGCAGGCGGCCTTCGTCGACATCGGTCTGGACCGAGCCGCCTTCCTGCATGCCTCGGACATCATCGGTCCGCACGGCGAGCCACGCAGTGATTATATCCACGAATTGGTTCATGAGGGTGACCATTTGGTCGTGCAGGTCGTCAAGGATCCACTTGGAACCAAGGGCGCCCGCCTCACCACCAACATCTCAGTGGCCTCGCGCTATCTGGTTTGCATGCCGGCCTTGGCGAGCACCGGTGTCTCGCAGAAGATCGAGGACGAAGAAGAGCGGCGCCGTTTGCGCGACATCCTGCAACGCTATGTCGAGGCGCATGAGGGTGAGGGCGGCTTCATCGCCCGCACCGCCGCGGACGGCGTGCAGGAGGATGCGCTGTTCCGCGACATGGCCTTCCTGGCCCGGTTGTGGCACGGTGTGAAGGAGCGCTGTGCCACGGCGAGCGCGATCGGCCTGATCCACGATGACCTCCCCCTGGCCCTGCGCGCGCTGCGCGACCTGGTCACGCCTGAGGTGGAGCGGGTCCGTGTCGATTCGCGCGCGATGTTCGACAAGGCGCTCGCCTTCGCTGGCAAGTACATCCCTGAGATCCAGGAACGGATCGAGTATTATCAGGGGGAGCGTCCACTGTTCGATCTCTATGGCGTCGAGGAAGAGATCCGCAAGGCCCTGCAACGCAAGGTCCAGCTCAAGTCGGGTGGGCATCTGGTCATCGATCAGACCGAGGCCATGACCACCATCGATGTCAACACAGGCGCCTTCGTCGGTCATCGCAACCTCGAGGAGACGATCTTCAAGACCAATCTGGAAGCAGCCCAGGCGATCTGCCGGCAGCTGCGACTGCGCAATCTCGGTGGCATCATCATCATCGATTTCATCGACATGACCGAGCCGGAGCATCGGCGGCAGGTGCTGCGCGCCTTGGAGAAGTGTCTGGCCCGCGACCACGCCAAGACCCACATTACCGAGGTCTCCGCGCTCGGGCTGGTGGAGATGACCCGCAAACGCACCCGTGAGTCACTCGAACACGTCCTGAGTGAACCTTGCCCTTACTGTGGAGGCCGCGGATCAGTCAAGACCGCGCAGACCACCTGCTACGAGATCTTCCGCGAGATCCTGCGTGAATCGCGTCAATTCGATGTCGAGACCTTGCTCGTCTTGGCCTCTCCCGAGGTGATCGACCGACTGCTCGACGAGGAATCGGCTCACCTTGCGGAGCTTGAATCATTCATCGGCCGCCCGATCCGTCTGCAAGCCGAGGCGCTCTACACGCAAGAGCAATATGACGTGGTCCTCATCTGAGCGACGTCGGCATTCCGCCGTTGCGATGCAGGCCAGGTGGCGCCTGAGGGCCGGCTGATGCGCCGACGCATCGCGACATCTGCGCTCATCCTGATGGCCACCTTGCTGCTGCTGGCCAGCCTGCCACCGACGCGGATCCTGCTGCCACTGCCAAGCGCCTTGGTGCAGCAGCTCACCGGGCTACTCGCATCAAGACTTGGCGTCTCCCTGCGTCTCGGCGCAGTCTCACTGCATCTCGATGGTGCCAAACCCAGCCTAGTCATGTACGAGCTGGGCCTTGCGGACCCCGATGGTGAGGCGGATCGACTGAGCGCCGAGCGGATCGAGATCAGCCTGGCGGTGGGCGACTCCTTGCGCGCCGGCGGTGTGGTGATCGAGCGTCTGCATCTGGTCGGAGCCCGCCTGGCGGTGCGAATTGATCCCAGTGGTCGGATCAGTCTCGATGGACTGGACGCACCCATCGCTGGACATGCGGACTGGCTCGCGCCGCTCTTGCAGACTCCCCGGATCGATCTGGAAGGGGGCCAAATCCTGATCAAGGACGCGCGTCCGCACCATCCGGGCTGGATGCTCGATGCGCTCCAGCTCGGCATCGCGCGCGACGGGACTCAGCATCGTCTGCGACTGGATGCCGTGCCCGGGCTGCGTGCTCGCGGCAGCGATTCGGCGACCGGAGACTCGCGAGACCAAGCGGTTGCCCATCTCGCCGTGCGTGCGCAGCTGACCGGGGAGAGGACAGATCCAAACACCTGGAGCGGCTTGCTCCATGTCAGTCTCAAGGCGGATGATCTGGCTGGGCTGCTTGCTCAAGACATCCCGGAGACTCGCCTCGCGAGGCACGCACGGGGCCACATCCAGGGCTGGATCGACCTGCAGGCCGGTCGCCTCGCGCAAGCCCTGGGGGCGATCGATCTGAGGCCCGGCGAGCCGTGCGCGCATGCCAAGCGCGAGCACGACCAATCACCAAGCGCCGGGGACCTGCACCTGGAGAGCATGCGCGCAATGGCGCGTCTCGAACCAGAGGACACCGGCTGGCGAGTCATGATCGGCGCACTGGACGGCCGCATCGCCGGACTGCCGCTTCCAGCGGGAACCTTGGAGCTGCGCCTCTCGCCCGCTGGACGACCAGAGCAGCTGCGCATCCGCGGTGATCGAATCGAGCTGGCGCTCCTCGCGACCCTGGCTGAATCATTGCAGCGGTTCGTATCACCGAGCATGCTGGCCATCGCCCGGGCGGGCCCCTGGGGTCGACTCGAGCGGATCGATGCGCGGGCCGAATGGCTCGCACCCACCGGTGCACGCTGGTCGGTTGCGGCCCGGGGCGTCGGCGTGGGCTGGCGACACACTGGGATGCGACCTGGGGTGGATGGACTGGATCTGCGGATCCTGGCCACCGCAGACGGTGGGGCACTCATTCTCGACACGGCCGCGGCCGAGCTCGATCTCGGCGGGCGGCGCGACGAGCCGCTGCCACCGACGCATCTGGCGGGTGCGCTGACCTGGAGGCACACAACGAGCGGTGGGATCTGGCTTTCTGGACAGGATTTGGTCATTACCAGCACCGACCTGCGCGGCGGCGGCGACTTCGCCCTACATCTCCCGCCGGGCGAGGCGCCGGCCGACCTGGACCTGAGGGCCAGCATTCAATCAGCCGATGCCGCGCGGATCCACGCCTATCTCCCTCGTGAGCTCATGCCTCCACGATTGGTCTCCTGGCTCTCCAAGGCGATCGTCGCAGGCCAGATCACTGGCGGCGACCTGCGCGTGCGAGGCCACCCAGTCGATCTTCCATTTCAAGGGGACGAAGGACGTTTCGAGCTCAGGCTGGATTTCGCCGATGCGATCCTCGACTACCGGCCGGGCTGGCCGGCGCTGCGGGAGCTCGCCGGTCAGTTGAGGATCCGCGACCAATCGCTGGACATCGTCGCCGAGCGCGGCCGTATCTTCGATTCGTCTCTGACGCGGGTCGAGGCCAGCCTCCCGCGGCTCAGAGGTCCCGCACCGCTGCACATCCAGGGCACGGCCGAGGGCCCATTCGCCGACACCTTGCGCGCGCTCGCCGAGACGCCCCTCGCCACGCGTCTCGGACGGCTCGCTGAATCCTTGGTGGTGAGCGGGGATTCGCATCTGGAGCTCGAAATGGATCTGCCCTTGCGTCAGGCCGCACCGCTTGCGCTCTCCGGTCGAGTCTCCTGGCCACGCGCGGCGACACTCGCCATCCCCGGGACCCCCATCGAGCTCTCCGAGCTCGCGGGCACGCTCACCTTCACCCGCGATCGACTCGCCACCGAGGATCTGCGCGGACTGCTCTGGGGCCAGCCAGCCGACCTGCAGATCGCCACGCGCGGCGCGGACGGGTCATTGGATACGGCCGCGCTGCTCATCAGCGCCCGCTCGCGGACCTCGACGCAACAGCTCGCCGAGCATTTTCCGCACCCACTCTGGGCGGCGTTGAGTGGCGCACTCGATTGGACGCTGGATCTCGAGCTCCCTGGTCACGCACTGCACACGGCGACACCGACACTTGCGTATCGTCTGAGCTCACAGCTGCGCGGACTCGCGAGCGCGCTGCCCGCCCCGCTCGGCAAGACGGCAGCGACCAGCACCGAGCTCGATCTCGCCGGGACATTGACTCCCGGCTCCGCGATGCGGCTCACCGGACGACTCGGCACGGTCGGCGCCGCTGTGCGGATCGCTCTGGACGTGCCATCCGCCGACCCGCGAGCCTGGCAGGGTCATCTCCGGCTCGGGAGTGACACCGCCCCATCACCGCGGGGTGTCGGCATCCATCTAGACGGGCAGATGCCAGAGCTCGACCTGCCAGCCTGGCTCACGACACTGCACACCTATTGGCCAGAGGTCCTCGCACCCGGCCAACCCCCAGGACGACCCTGGCTGAATGGGGCCGACATCCGCGTCGATCGCTTGTCCATCGGACAGGCACGCCTGAGCAGCGCGCACCTGAAAATGACCCCGCACGAGACACCAGGACGCGGGGGCTGGAATCTGGAGGTCAACGCCGAGCAAGGCGCGGGGCAGATCGCGCTCAACCCCGACGACGAGGTGCCCCTGGATGTCGTGCTACGCCGGTTGAGCCTGCGCGATCTGCGCGTCACCCCGGCCTCGCGGGAGACCGCTAGCCTCGATGCATTGGGTCGAGTGCCGGCCGCGCGAGTGCGCGTCGATGATTTGCGCTGGGGCGAGACCAGACTCGGCACCTTGGAATTGACACTGCGGCCAGATTCAGGTGGGTTGGAGATCCCGAGCATCCGCTTGAGCGGTGATGGGCTCGTCGATGCACACGGAAAGGCCCACTGGCGACGCTCGGCGCATGACAGCCACAGCGAGTTGAGCATGCACATCGACTCCGACGATCCTGGCAGGCTCTTGGCCGCGCTGGGCGGACGCGCGCACATCGAGCTTGAATCGATGCAAGCGCGGATGATCCTGGATTGGCCCGGCGGCTTCGGCGCATTCGCCCCGAGGCGTGCGACTGGACTGATCGAGATCGATCTGGGCGCCGGCCGGCTCCTGGCGCTCGAGCCTGGGATCGGACGTCTGCTCGGCATCCTCAATCTAGATGCCGCGCGCAGGCGCCTGGCGATGGACTTCACCGACCTGTATGGCGATGGCTTCGCCTTCGAGGCGGTGCGCGGGCGGATTCGACTCGACCAAGGCCGCGCCGATCTGCGTGACGTCACGATCGATGGACCATCCAGCCGCTTGTTGGTCGACGGCTCGAGCGATCTGATCAATGAGCGACTGGACCAGATCGTCATCGTCGAGCCCAAGCTCGGCTCGAGTGTCGCATTGGCCAGCGCGGTCGCCGGCGGACCCATCGTCGGGGCGGCGGTCTATCTGGTCGACCGTTTGGCGGGCAATCCACTGGACCGTCTCGGCCGCTCACGCTATCGGGTGACTGGGCCCTGGAGCGCGCCCGAGGTGATCCGCATCGGTTGGGAGCCGGCACTCGCTCCGACCCTGACCACGGGGCACGATGGCGCAAACCCGCCAACGGGAGACGCCAACCTCTTCTTGGATTGACTGCACTGGTTTCGAGTGACCGGCGGTGGTGGTATCGTGTCGTTGAGATACGGCAGGCAGGTCGCTGTATCCGGGCGTGTCGAATCCGTCTGGAGCCGGGGCTCGGTACCCAGCGCGGAGGTCACGAGCCACAGATGATCCGGCCGACCCGACAATCAGGCGTTCGGTCCACGCGGTGAAGACCATGAAAACGAAAGTGAAGGTCGCGGCGGTCCAGATGGCGACCGGCCTCAATGTGAGCGCCAACCTCTTCGAGGCCGAGCGCTTGATCAAGGCGGCGCAGGAGGAGGGGGCCAACCTCGTCGTCCTGCCCGAGAATTTTGCCTTCATGGGCAAGCGCGATCAGGATCAACTGGCCCTGCGCGAAGATGATGGCGACGGCCCACTTCAGTCATTCTTGTCGCGGGTCGCAAGACAACAAGGCGTTTGGCTGGTCGGTGGAACGATCCCGATGATGGCTCGGGATGGTGGCAAGCTGCGGGCTGCCTGCCTCGTCTACGACGACCGCGGCGAGCGTGTGGGACGCTACGACAAGGTCCACCTGTTCGATGTCTGTCTGCCAGGTGGCGAGGAGCGCTACCAAGAATCGGCAACCATCGAGGCCGGTGATGAGGTGGTGGTGCTGGAGACGCCATTCGGACACATGGGCGTGGCGGTGTGCTACGACCTGCGCTTTCCGGAGATCTTTCGCCGGATGCTCGACAGTGACATGGAGATCCTCGTGGTTCCGTCCGCCTTCACCGCCATCACCGGCAAGGCGCACTGGGAGACGCTGGTGCGTGCGCGGGCCATCGAGAATCTGGCCTATGTGGTCGCGGCCGCGCAGGGGGGATTCCACATCAACGGCCGCAAGACGCATGGCCACAGTATGATCGTCGATCCTTGGGGCAGCATCCTCGCCCAGATCCCACGGGGCGCCGGTTTCATCTGTAGCGAGCTCGACGAGGAGTATCAGGAGTCGGTCCGACGCAACTTCCCGAGCATCGAGCATCGTCGTTTGAAATGTCGGACCTGAGACCGCAACCTGAGAGTAAGCGTGAGTCTGGCACGGTACCGGACTTGTCACTGTTCCTCATGAGTCTGACGATGATTTCACATGATGACTGATCCGATCGCGATTGCTCGAGCCAGCATCCTCGACCCCGCCGGCTTGACCGAGCACCATCTCGACCAGCTCCTCGGGCTCTTGACCGGATCCATGGTCGATGCGGCTGATCTCTATTTCGAGACTAGCCGATCGGAGTCATGGATCCTCGAGGACGGCATCATCAAGGACGGCAATTTCAGCATTGAGCAAGGCGCTGGATTGCGCGCCATCAGCGGAGAGAAGACCGGTTTCGCCTACTCGGACGAATTGCGCTTCGACGCATTGCTGCAGGCCGCCGAGGCCGCGCGCGCGATCGCCCGCGCGGGCCAAGGCAAGCGGGTGCGCATTGGGCAGGCCGCGCCGCAGCGACGTCTCTACGATCCGACCAACCCCATCCTCAGTCTAGCGGATCCAGACAAGGTCGCCTTGCTGCGGGAGGTCGATGCCGCAGCCCGCCGCGCCGACCCGCGCGTGCGCGAGGTCGTCGCGAGCGTGGTCGCGGTCCAGGACACCGTTCTGGTGCTGGCCGACGATGGCACGCTGGCGGCGGATGTGCGTCCGTTGGTCCGGCTCAACGTGAGTGTCGTGGCCGAAGATGGCGGACGGCGCGAGCAGGGCAGCAGCGGCGGGGGCGCACGCGCCGATCTCGGTTATTTCTTGATCGAAGAGCGGGCGCTCTCCTATGCGCGCGAGGCTGTGCGCTTGGCAATCACCAATCTGGAGGCCGACGAGGCCCCGGCCGGGACCATGACAGTGGTCCTTGGCGCCGGCTGGCCGGGTGTCCTGCTGCATGAAGCGGTCGGGCACGGGCTCGAGGGCGATTTCAACCGCAAGGGCAGCTCGGCGTTCGCTGGTCGCATCGGCGAGCGTGTCGCCGCGCCCGGCGTGACCGTGGTCGACGATGGCACCCTGCCCGGTCGCCGCGGATCGTTGAACATGGACGACGAGGGCACGCCCACTCAGCGCACCATACTCATCGAGGATGGGATCCTCCGCGGATACATGCAGGACAAGCTCAATGCCCGTCTCACCGGCACCCACTCGACCGGCAACGGCCGACGCGAGTCCTATGCCCATCTCCCGATGCCGCGCATGACCAACACCTACATGCTGGCCGGCGAGCGTGATCCGCAAGAGATCATCGCTTCGGTCGAGAAGGGTTTGTACGCGGTCAATTTCGGGGGTGGTCAGGTGGACATCACCTCGGGCAAGTTCGTCTTCTCCGCGAGCGAAGCCTATCTGATCGAGAACGGCAAGGTCGGCCGCGCGGTGAAGGGTGCGACACTGATCGGCAATGGCCCGGATGTCTTGACCAGGGTCAGTCTCATCGGCAATGACCTGCGACTCGATCAGGGCGTGGGCACCTGCGGGAAGGAGGGCCAGAGCGTCCCGGTCGGGGTTGGGCAGCCAACCTTGCGCATCGACGGTTTGACCGTTGGCGGAACCAGCGCTTGACCCTTGGGGGCGGGCGTAGGCCGAATCAGCCGCGGTCGACGTCATTGATGGCGTCGACTCGGCACACGTCTCCCTCAATCCGCGGTCAGGGCGATGATTGGACCGATCGACTCGATCAAGATGTCGATGGACTCGGTTTTGGATCGATATAGGATCGTGCATGTCCACAATTGATGACACCGCAGAACGACTCGCGCGTCTCCAGCAGGCGATCGAGGATCTCTTGACCGAGGCCAAGCGCCGCGGCGCGACCGCCGCGGAGGCCTCGGTCGGCAGCAGCGCGGGGCTGGAGGTCTCGGTACGGCTCGGCGAGGTCGAGACCGTCGAGCATACCCGCGACAATGGGCTTGGGATCACGGTCTATTTTGGCAACCGCAAGGGCTCGGCCAGTACCTCTGATCTCAGCCCAGAGGCGCTGCGTGACACGGTCAGGGCCGCCTGTGTCATCGCCGAGCATACCCAGGATGACCCCTGCGCCCATCTCGCGGATGCCGCGCTGATGGCCGCCTCCATTCCCGACCTGGATCTCTATCATCCCTGGCCACTTGCCGTCGAAGAGGCGATCGAGATCGCGGCGGCGTGCGAGGATGCCGCGCGTGGCCTTGATCCGCGAATCGTCAACTCAGAAGGCGCGAGTCTGTCCACCCACACCGGAATCCAGGTCTATGGCAACAGTCATGGATTCGTGGGGGGTTATCCCACCAGCCGACATGGTCTGAGTTGTGCCGTGATCGGCCAGCAGGGCGAGAGTCTGCAGCGTGATTATTGGTGGACGAGCGCGCGCGCCGCTGCCGACCTGGAGGCTGCCCGCTTGGTCGGTGAGCGTGCCGCCGCGCGGACCCTAGCCCGTCTCGGCGCGCGCCGGATCGCAACCTGTCAGGTGCCAGTCCTGTTTCGTGCCGAGATCGCGACCGGTCTCTTGCGCAGTCTGGTGTCAGCCATCATGGGCACCAGTCTCTACCGCCGTACCAGCTTTCTACTCGATCATCTGGGCGAGCGGATCTTCCCCGACTTCGTGCGCATCCATGAGGAGCCACACTTGCGACGTGGACTCGCGAGCGCGCCCTTCGATGGCGATGGGGTCTTGACACGGCCCAAGGATCTGATCCGCGACGGTATCCTCCAGACCTATCTATTGGACACCTATTCAGGATGCCGCCTCGGGATGCCGACGACGGCCAATGCGGGTGGTGTGCGCAACCTGAGCATCGAGATGGGGACACTCGATCGCGCGGGACTGCTCCGCGAGATGGGGACTGGACTGATGGTGACCGAGTTGATGGGGCATGGGATCAATCCTGTCACTGGTGATTATTCGCGCGGCGCGGCGGGCTTCTGGGTCGAGGGTGGGGAGATTCAGTATCCGGTCGAGGAGATCACCATCGCCGGTAACCTGAAGACGATGTTCGCCGGCCTATTGGCCGTCGGCCAAGACTGTGATTACTCGGGAAGTACACGTACCGGATCTTGGCTCATCGAGCGGATGACGGTCGCGGGCGAGTGAATCAAGGGCGATGATGCTCAGGTTAGAGGATCGACTCACCGGGGCCAGATCGGTGCGCGGGACAGGCGCACCACCCCCTCACCTGATCGAGCCGCTGCCAGTGGATCCATCAGGATGCACTTCATGAAAGTGATGACACTCATCGTGATCGCACCAGATTCTGTCGTCACCCTCACTCATGACGATTGAGCCCCAGCGCGCGAACATTCGCCGAGATCGCGCGGGGACTCGCTGTTGGCCCAATATCTACTCAGACCCTGTCCTCCAACGCGCCTCGTATGTTTCAATTGAATGTTGTCGTGGGCCCTCGTCGGCTCGATTTCAACACAAGGATTCGTTCGCATGGCAATAGAAACGATCGGTGTCGTGGGTGGTGGCATCGGCGGGCTAGGAGCCGCCTGGTTGCTGGACCCTCACTACGAGGTGACACTGCTGGAGCGGAATGATTATGTTGGCGGTCATAGCAACACGCATGAGATCAGTGACCCCCGCGGAGCCATTGCAGTCGACACTGGCTTCATGGTGTTCAACCATCGCAACTATCCGCTGCTGACGGCACTCTTCGATCATCTCGGGATCGGCTCGTATCCGACCAGCATGTCGTTCGCCGCCAGCCTCGACGGTGGTCGCAGCGAATACGCGGGGGATAATCTCAATACACTCTTCGGCACGCGACGCAATCTTCTCGACTGGCGCTTCTGGCGCATGCTCATCGAGATTGTGCGCTTCAACGCGGCGGCGAAGGCGAGTCTCGCATCGGATGCGGGAGATTCGTTGACGCTTGGCGAGTTTCTCGTGCGCGGTGGCTACTCGGAGCGCTTTGCCAATCACTATCTGTTGCCGATGGCGGCCGCCATCTGGTCCAGTCCGGCGGAGGACATCCGCGCCTTCCCATTCTTGAGCTTCGCACGCTTTTTTGCCAATCACGGCTTGCTCGATCCGCATAAACGGCCGACTTGGGAGACGGTGCGTGGTGGCAGTCAGACCTATGTGAAGGCCATGCTGGCTGATCTGCGTGGACGCGTCCTGACTGCGACCCCGATCACGCGCGTGAGTCGGCTTGCGCGCAACATCGTGATCGAAACCGCATCGGGTGAATCACTCGAATTCGACGCGGTGGTGATGGCTTGTCATGCCGACGAGGCGCTGGCCTTGATCGATTCACCCAGCGCCGCCGAGCGTGAGATCCTCGGGGCCTTTCGCTTTCAGGCCAATCAGGTCTTCTTGCACACGGATTCGGACCTGATGCCCAAACGGCGCCGGGTCTGGTCCTCTTGGAACTATCTGCAAGAGGCCGGCGCGGAGCCAGGACGCCCGGTGACCGTCACCTATTGGATGAACAGCCTCCAAGACTTGCCGAGACATACCGATGTCTTCGTCAGCCTCAACCCGCTGCGCGCGCCGCGCCCGGAACGGGTGCTGGCGGAGATGACCTACCACCACCCGATGTTCGACACTCATGCAACCGCGGCACAGAGACGGATCCACGAGATCCAAGGACAGGACCGGATCTGGTTCAGTGGCGCCTATCTCGGCTATGGGTTTCACGAGGACGGTTTCCGAGCGGCGGTCGAGGTCGCGCGTGATCTTGGGGTACAGCCACCTTGGCAAGGCGCACGCGCAACGAGCCCTCAGATGCGCGAGTCGCAAGACATGCCACGACCGGCAACCATCCAGGGGGCAACGACATGAGCACCCTCGCCGGCCGATTGATCTTTGGCGATGTCATGCATCGCCGGCTCTTTCCGGTCCGCTACAAATTCGTCTACCGTGTCTTCAGTCTATTGCTGGACATCGATCGGATCCCCGAGGTCGCACGCGCGAGCCGCTGGTTCTCGCACAATCGTTTCAATCTCTTTTCATTCTACGACCGCGACCACGGACCGCGCGACGGTGGCCCACTGCGCCCTTGGGTGCTCGAGCGTCTGCGCGAGATGGGGCTTGAGATAGCGATCGGCCGGGTCGAGTTGCAGTGTTTTCCGCGGGTGCTCGGCTTTGTCTTCAATCCCATGAGCACCTGGACCTGCTTCGATCCCGCGGGTCAGCCGGTCGCGGTGCTCTGCGAGGTCAGCAATACCTTTGGCGAGGCACACGGCTATCTGCTCCACGAGAACGGTCACTCCATGGATTGGCCGATCCGACAAAACCACCGCAAGGAGTTTCATGTTTCGCCGTTCATCGACATGAACGCGGATTATCACTTTCGCTTCACGCGCCAGGGCGAGCGTCACGCGACGGTCATTCGTGAATACCAGGACAATGCCCTGATGCTCGTGGCGGTCCAACAGGGAAAGGAAGAGAGAATCACCGACCGCAGGCTGTTGTACGCGGCCATCGCCTACCCGTTACTGACGCTGAAGGTCATCGTCATGATCCATTGGCAGGCCTTGAAGATCTGGCTCAAGGGCGGCCGCTATTATGACAAGCCGGATCCACCGCGAGAGGAGGTTTCTTGATGCCAGCACAGGAATGGGTCGAGGAGTCGCTAGCGCGTCGACCGGGATGGGCGAGTCGCCTGATCGACCGATTCTGCCGCCAAATCGCCTTTGGGCAGATCTTGGTCCGCCACCCCAATGGCGGCGCCACTCTGCACCAAGGTCGTTTCGATGGTGGCAGCGGGATCATGGAGATCCATTCGTCGCGTGCGCTGCTGATGCGTCTGCTCACGCGCGGCGACATCGGCTTTGCCGAGGCCTATATCGAGGGACACTGGAGTACACCTGATCTCGCGGCCTTGCTGGAGGTCCTCTACGACAATATGGAGCACCTCGGGGTCGGATCACGAGGGATGCGCTGGTCGCGCGTGTTCGATCGGCTCACACATCGCCTACGCGACAATCACCGCGCTCGCAGCCGACGCAACATCGCTCATCATTACGATCTGGGCAATGACTTCTACGAATGCTGGCTGGATCCGAGCATGACCTATTCCTCGGCACTGTTCGCTGATCGCGAAAACGAGGAGTTGGAGTGCGCCCAAGGCCGCAAGTATCAACGTCTGCTCGATGCCTTGAACACACAGCCTGGTGAGCACATCCTGGAGATTGGCTGCGGTTGGGGCGGCTTCGCCGAGTTTGCAGCCCGTCGTGGTCTCAGGGTCACCGCAGTGACCCTCTCGCACGCGCAACTGCAGTATGCGCGTGAGCGTCTTGCGACTGCTGGCTTGGCCGACCTGGTGGATATCCGCTTGCAGGACTATCGTGACATCCAGGGCGAATTCGACCATGTCGTCTCGATCGAAATGATCGAGGCGGTCGGCGAGTCTTATTGGCCAACCTATTACAAGACTCTGCGCCGCTTGGTGCGACCAGGTGGACGCATTGGACTGCAAGCCATCACCATCAACGAGGACGACTTTCCGATCTATCGCAAACAGCCCGATTTCGTCCAGCTCTACATTTTTCCAGGCGGGATGCTACCGACTGCGCAACGTCTCGATATTTTGGCGCGCGACACCGGGCTTGTGGTGCGCGACAGCGCTTGGTTTGGGCTCGACTACGCGGAAACCTTGCGACGCTGGCGCATCCGCTTCGACGCCCTGGCGCCCGAGATCGAGCGGCTTGGCTATGACGCGGCCTTCAGAAGGATGTGGCGTTATTATCTTGCCTATTGCGAGACTGGGTTCAAGACTGGCTGTACCGACCTTGGGCAGATTGTTCTCGAGGCCCCGGCGACAACTCCACCCGTCGAGCCAGACCGCATCACCGCAGCCGAGATGAAATCGCGATGAGCGAGATCGTCCTCATCAACGTCTCGGGCGAAGATCGACCTGGGATCACCGCAACCCTGACCAACATCCTGGCGCGCTATCGAATCCCCATCCTCGATATCGGCCAGTCGACCATCCACAATGCCTTGGCCCTCGGACTCTTGATCGAACTCCCAGCCGAGAATGCCTCTTGCCCGGTCTTTCGCGATCTGCTCCTTGCCGCACACGGAATGGGACTTGACCTGCGCTTCACGCCGATCGACTCGGATGCCTATGAGGACTGGGTCGATGAGCAGGGACAACCTCGCCATATCTTGACACTGCTCGGTCGCGAGATCGACTCGGAGCATATCGCGCGGATCTCGGCCGTGGTGGCCGATTACAAGCTCAATGTCGACCGCATCTCCCGACTGACTGGACGCATCTCGCGCCGTCACCCAAGTCACCAGACGCTGGCCTGTGTCGAGCTCTCGCTGCGAGGCGCGGTGGCAAATCTGTCCGAGCTGCATGCTGCCTTGCTTGCGCTCGGGCAGATCCTGGATGTCGATGTCGCGGTCCAGGAGGATGATGTCTTTCGCCGCAACCGCCGGCTTGTGTGCTTCGACATGGATTCGACCCTGATCCAGGCTGAGGTCATCGACGAGTTGGCCAAGGCCGCCGGTGTCGGCCCACAGGTCGCAGCCATCACCGAGGCCGCGATGCGAGGTGAGATCGATTTCAAAGAAAGCTTCAGACGCCGCATGGCGCTGCTTGAAGGGCTGCCCGAATCAGTGCTGGGCGATATCGCTGAGCGTCTGCCGATCACCGAGGGCGCGGATCGTCTGATCGCCAGCCTCAAACAGCTCGGCTATCGAATCGCCATCCTCTCTGGCGGCTTCACCTATTTCGCGGAGCACTTGCAGCAGCGATTGGGGATCGACGAGGTCTACGCCAACACCTTGGAGTTTCGCGACGGCAAGCTCACCGGATGCGTGTCGGGCGAAATCATCGACGGCGCGCGCAAGGCCGAGCTGCTGCGCGATCTCGCGGCGCGCGAGGGGATTCGACTCGAGCAGGTGATCGCCGTGGGTGATGGGGCCAATGATCTGCCCATGCTGGCGATCGCCGGCTTGGGGATTGCCTTTCATGCCAAGCCGATCGTCACCCAACAGGCGCGACACGCAATCGCGAATGTGGGTCTGGACGGTATTCTATACCTCCTCGGCATGCGTGACCGTGATCTCACGGCACTGCATCTGGCGATCTCTAGCCATCGGACCTGATCATCCATTGTGCATGACTGATGGATGCGCCTCGCATGAGGCGGGCTGGCCTGGGATAGAATCGGCACTCGAAGATGAGGCAATCTCCCAGATCCCAGTGGATGATGAGGCCTTGATCAACTTTCCGCCATTGTCGCACCGAGACCATCATCATGTCTGAGCTCGACCGGACCTACCGCATCGGACCGATCTATCTTGCGCCAACCATACAGCCTCGTCATGGCTGGAGCTTCCTGGTAGCGGCCTTCTTCTCGATTGGGCTGATGATCTTCATCTCGATCGGCCAGACCTACATCCTCAATGAGCATCTTGGTGTCGCGGAGGAGATCCAAGGAACCATCAGTGGACAACTCGTCTTCCTGACCGAGATCGTGACGCTCTTGTTGTTTTTACCGGCCGGGGTGCTGATGGACCGCATCGGTCGGCGTGGTGTCTATGCCGCCGGTTTCCTGATCCTTGCACTCACCTATGCCCTCTACCCGCTCGCCGAGTCAGTCGAAGCACTCTATCTCTATCGAATCATCTATGCGATCGGAGTCGTGGCAGTCGCCGGTGGTCTCTCCACTGTGCTGGCCGATTATCCGGCCGAGCGCTCACGCGGCAAATTAGTTGCAATCGTGGGTGTCTTGAGTGGTCTGGGCGTCGTGCTGATCAGCCAAGGGCTCGGCAGCCTACCCAGGGTATTCACGGATGCTGGATTCGATGGGGTCATGGCGGGTCGAATCACCCACTTCATCGTCGCCGGATTGGCCGTCAGCGTCGCGCTACTGATTTTTTGGGGACTCAAACCAGGCGCCCCAGTCGCTCGGAAGGCTCGCCTGAGCGTCCGCCAACTCTTTATCGGTGGCTTCGCCCAGGCGCGCAATCCTCGTATCCTACTCGCCTATTCATCCGCCTTCATCGCGCGTGGCGACCAATCGGTCAATGCCATCTTTCTTGTCCTCTGGGGAACCCTTGCGGGCAAGGCCGCGGGGATGGACTCGGCTGCCGCTGTGCTGAGCGGGACCATGATCTTCGTCATGGCCCAGATTGCCGCCCTGGTCTGGGCACCGATCCTCGGACCCATGATCGACCGTATCGACCGTGTTACCGGAATGGCAATCTGCATGGCATTGGCCGCTTTGGGCAACCTCGGCGTCTTGGCACTCTCCGATCCACTCTCGGCGATCGGTCCAGTGTTCTTCATCTTGCTGGGAATCGGCCAGATCAGTGTCTATCTCGGTGGCCAGTCACTGATTGGACAAGAGGCCCCTGTTGCTCAACGCGGCTCTGTGCTGGGAGCATTCAACGTCGCTGGAGCAATCGGGATTCTCTTGATCACTCCGATCGGTGGGTTCTTGTTCGATCGCGTCGATCCTCGCGCCCCCTTCGTGATCGTTGGCATCATCAACGTGATGCTCATGTTCGCGAGCATCTATGTGCGTATGCGGTTCCCGACTGACCGCACGACTGATGCTGCCCACAAGCCAACGCAAAGCTGAGACCGGTGGATGTGGCACTGGCATTGATTGCACTGCCACACACCATCAAAAGATGCTGCTCTGTTGGTGAGATCAATCTCCAGTTCAGCCGAAAACTCAGGGAGCATAACCGAGACGGCCCCGTCGGCATCAATCTGATCAACCCGGAGAAATCGCAGTCGATGTCGCGAAGGTAGGGCGAGACAACTCTCGAAGGTGAGCTGAACGGGCAATTCGTACGGGGTGGTCGGGGTGACTGGATTCGAACCAGCGACTTCTGCCTCCCGAAGACAGCGCTCTACCAAGCTGAGCTACACCCCGAGGATTTCGTTCTATTTCAGTATGTGCGTGAGACTGAAAGATCGGCGAGCGTCGCGAGGGCTGACGTTGCCGGTGTTTCAGGTAAACTGCGAAGTGCCTGCTTTGCTAGATTGGCATGCCTTTCCGCAAGACGAGTAGTGTAGATGATTGCGTCGGTCGATGCAATCACATCAATGACAGAGTCGATCCGATGGCGGCCACCTTCTTTGATTGCTTCACGCAAAAGTGAACGCTGCTCGGGAGTACCAACCTCGATGGCCCGTATGATCGGGAGTGTGGGCTTGCCTTCGTCGAGGTCATCACCGACGTTCTTACCCAGCTCAGCGTTGTCCTGACTGTAGTCGAGGGCATCGTCGATGAGCTGGAACGCAATGCCCAGATTCAAGCCATAGCGAGCGGCCGCATCCTGCACATCCGGCGATCCATTCGACAGGATGGCTCCAAGTTGAACACCAGCCTCGAACAGTGTCGCAGTCTTTCTGACGATGACCTCCATGTAGCGCATCTGATCCGTGTCTGGATCTCGGGTATTCATGAGCTGCAAAACCTCTCCTTCAGCGATTCGATTGGTCGCCTCGGATAGGATCTCCATCACCCGCAGATTCCCAACATCGACCATCATCTCGAAGGCTCGCGTGTAGAGGAAATCGCCGACGAGCACGCTCGCCTCGCTACCCCAGACCACATGAGCCGTATCCCGACTGCGTCTCAGCTCAGAGGAGTCCACGACATCATCATGAAGGAGAGTCGCTGTGTGAATCAGCTCGATCACTGCGGCGAGATCGATATGACGATCACCCGTGTAACCACAGGCACGTGCAGCGAGCAGAACCGAGAGTGGGCGCAGCCTTTTACCGCCGCTTTCGACGATGTAATGCCCTACTTGGTCAATCAGGGGTACATCGGATTTCAAGCAGCTGAGGATGAGCGTGTCCACGGCTTTGACGTCCTCTGCCACTGGCTGTCGAAGCGTGGAAATGTTCATACGATGGTTACTGATCAAATGACAATTGCTGATGCTAGGTCTGACGCTACACCCTGTCAAGCAGTCTGGCGCAACATTCTACATGACGTGCACACCGTCGCTGGACGACTCAGGCTTTTCGATGCAGAGACTCTACACAAAACGCTTAGCCCGGTGGAGAAATCAGACGATCGACGGGTGAGAGAACAGAAAAGGATTCGGGCAAATCCACTTGACCCAACATGTACATGCTGATAGTATCGTCGTTCTTTGTCTTGATGGCCGCCGCCGGTTACGGCGACAGATTCGGGGTCCAAACATGTACGCGGTGATACAGACCGGTGGTAAGCAATACCGAGTCGCTGAAGGCGACACGGTGAAGGTAGAAAAGCTAGCAGCCGAGACTGGCAGCAGCATACGACTGAACGAAATTTTGATGGTCGCCGATGGGGCAGACGTTCGCTTGGGCACCCCCTATCTCGCCGGCGGTTCTGTGGATGCAATGGTGGAGAGACACGGACGTGCCAGCAAGGTGATGACGACGAAATTCCGTCGCCGCAAGCACTACATGAAACGTCAAGGCCATCGGCAGTGGTTCACTGCTCTGAAAATTACTGCGATTAACCTCGGTTAAGCGAGGAGGCATCAGTGGCACATAAGAAAGCAGGTGGCAGTTCGAGAAACGGCCGCGATTCAGAGTCAAAGCGCCTCGGTGTGAAGATCTTCGGCGGACAAAAAGTGCGCGCGGGATCAATCATCATACGGCAGCGCGGAACAAGCTTTCATCCTGGCGTAAATGTCGGATGCGGACGTGATCATACCCTTTTCGCATTGCGTGACGGTGTCGTACGTTTCGAGATCAAAGGCCCAAAAAATCGTCGATGTGTGACCGTTGTGGAGAGTCTCGCAACTGGAACCAGCGACTGATCATACCGATTGACTCCACATCGCTGCCTTCGTGCGAGCCTCGCCTTTCTAGCGGGGCTCGTTTCGTTTGACAGGATCAGAGCTGGATTATGAAGTTTGTCGATGAGGCATTGATTCGGGTCGAAGGTGGAGATGGCGGCAATGGTTGTGTCAGTTTCCGCCGAGAAAAATATATCCCAAAAGGCGGCCCTAATGGCGGTGATGGAGGAGACGGTGGCAGTGTATTTCTGCTTGCCGATTCGAACCTGAATACGCTCGTCGATTTGCGCTATCAGCGCATTCACCGCGCCGAGCGCGGACAGAACGGCATGGGCCGTGACATGACGGGAAGGGGCGGAGCGGATCATATCATTCGTGTCCCGGTCGGGACTCGGGTCTACGAGGACACCAGCCGCGAACTCGTTGGAGAACTCATCGAGAACGGCCAAAAGCTTCTTGTCGCACAAGGGGGTTACCATGGAATTGGTAATGCGCGATTCAAATCGAGTATCAATCGGGCGCCACGACAGTTTACATCCGGCAAACCTGGCGAGCGAAGAGATCTCTATCTAGAGCTTGTCGTGCTTGCCGATGTTGGTCTTCTAGGTTTTCCTAACGCGGGGAAATCCTCGCTGATCCACGCTGTTTCGAGCGCTCGCCCAAAAGTTGCTGACTATCCGTTCACGACACTCTATCCCAATCTCGGCGTTGTGCGACTCAGCCGCGATCACAGTTTTGTGATCGCTGACATCCCAGGGATCATCGAGGGAGCTGCGGATGGTGCTGGATTGGGTCTTCAGTTTCTCAAGCACTTATCCAGAACGCATCTCTTGCTGCACCTTGTCGACATTGCACCACTCGACGAAGCGGAGGAACCGATCACTCTCATCCGCACGATCGAGGCCGAGATTGCTGCTTTTGGCAATGACCTCGTTGAGAAAGAACGTTGGCTGGTGCTCAACAAGATCGACCGACTTGATCCACAAGATGCATTGAGGCGGCGGGACGATCTGGTTCAGAGCCTCCAGTGGTCTGGACCAATTTACACCATCTCAGCGTTGACTGGCGAAGGGACGAGTAAGTTGATGCATGATCTGATGACGCGTCTTAACTGGCTTCGAAAACTAGACCGAGAAGTTGAGCCGGCATCCCAGGACGGCTCAGGGGTTCAGTCGCCTGTCCAGAACGATACCTGGCATCCTTTAGATTAAGTAGGTTATTTTCGATGATCTCGCGAGAGATGATCCCGTATACGCGCCGCTGGGTCGTCAAAATTGGCAGCGCCCTACTGACGCGAGATGGAGCAGGGCTCGATCGAACGATGCTAGAGCCCTGGGTTGCTCAAATTGCGGCTAGACGCTTGGCCGGCAATGAAGTCGTACTGGTCTCATCCGGAGCCGTTGCTGAAGGCATGGTGAGGATGGGTTGGCGTAGTCGTCCGAAGGCATTGCATGAGCTACAAGCGGCTGCCGCGATTGGGCAAATGGGTTTGGTACGTGCTTACGAGGCCTGTTTTCAAGCGCATGGATTACATACGGCGCAGATCCTATTGACTCGAGACGACTTGGTTGATCGGGTCCGTTATCTCAATTCACGCAGCACGCTGCGCACTTTATTGAGATTGGGTGTCATTCCAATCATCAACGAAAATGATACAGTCGCAACGGATGAGTTGCGATTCGGAGATAACGACACCCTTGCCGCACTCGTGACTAACCTGATTCAAGCTGATCTATTGATTCTACTGACCGATCAGGAAGGATTATTTGATCACGACCCAAGGCGTAAGCCCGATGCGCACCTGATCTCAGAGACGCGTGTCGACGACCGACTCTTGGATGAGGTTGCCTGTGGCAGCGCAAACAACCTCGGTACCGGCGGCATGATTACCAAGATCCGCGCAGCACGACTCGCCGCTCGTTCAGGCACACCGACAATCATCGCTCCCGGTCGTAGTGAGCGTGTTTTGGATCGAATCAGTCAAGGCGAGCTACTCGGTACATTCCTGTCACCCGTTCAAGGCCCTCAAGCCGCTCGTAAACAGTGGTTAGCGGGACACCTTCAGGTTCGCGGTCAACTCACTCTCGATGCTGGAGCGGTTCGGGCGCTGCGCGAACGCGGCACTAGCCTGCTCGCAGTCGGGATCACGGATGTGCGCGGCTCATTCAGTCGCGGTGAGGTTGTTGCTTGTCGAGCCGAATGTGGCACTGAGGTGGCGCGTGGTCTGGCCAACTACGATGCCCAAGAGGTGAGTCGTATCAAAGGACAGCCATCAAAGCGATTCGAATCAATACTTGGATATCTTGATGAACCCGAGATCATCCATCGGGATAATCTTGTATTGCTTTGATCGTTGATCCAGCAGATATAGTTGACTTCTAAGTCTTCTAAGTCTTAAAAGTAAAAAACCCCCACGGATGAGCGTAGGGGTTTTTTGGGAGAGGGTCCTGGCGGTGACCTACGTTCACATGGGGAGGCCCCACACTATCATCGGCGAGAC
>RZZN01000219.1 GCA_009929855.1 Gammaproteobacteria bacterium | reverse complement strand
GTTATGCCGCATTCCCGGATATGCCGCGTAGCACCTCAGGCAAGTCGGCCTCAGTGGGAAGCATACTTTACGTGCGCGGCATAATCCTATCGGCTCTCTCGTCTGGCAACACCGCCAGATCAGTGGAGAGACGACATGTCCGAACAGAACGCACACGTAAGACCTTCCGGGGAAGCGGATCTCGATCACCAGCTCGCGGCATTCATTGCATCCCTCGCACAAGCCGGTTATGCCCGGAAAACCCGCCGCGACAAGGTGCGCCTGATCAAGCCCTTCATTCAATGGAGCCAGGTCGCGGGGATCGCGCCGAGCGACATTGACGAGGGCTGCATCGATTCCTTCCTCGCGTGCCCGACGCGCCGTCGCTACAAGCACCGCTGTGCCTTGCAGGATTTTCTGGCCTACCTTCGGAGTATCGACGTCTTGCGGCCGCGCACGGCCGAGCCGTTACCGGCCCAGGCGCTCTGCCAAAGCTATATCGACCACCTTCGCACCCAGCAGGGACTCAGCACTCATTCGATTGCAGCCTACTCGGTCGGTGCGCGCGGCTTCATTGATGCCATGCATCTCCCGGTAGAGGCTGAGCGCGTCGATGCCCCGGCGATCCGTCGTTACCTCCTCGATTACAGCCGGGATCACGCCGTCAGCTCCGTCAAGTTACAGGCAGCGGCGCTGCGCTCGTTTCTGCGTTTCTGTCTGCTGAAGGGTACGATCACGCGCGATCTCTCTCTCGCAGTACCGCCGGTGGGCCGATGGCAGCCGAAGCCGATGCCGCCCGTGTTGAGCGCTGAAGCGATTGAACGCGTGCTGGCGATGGCCGATCGCTCGACAATCCGTGGCTGCCGCGATTTCGCCATCCTGCAACTCTTGGCGCGCCTTGGTTTGCGCGCGAGCGAGATTCTCGCGCTGCGCCTCGAGGATCTGCGCTGGGAGGCCGGCGAGATCCTGATCCGCGGCAAAGGCGGACAAGTCGCTTGTCTGCCGCTACCACGGGAGGTTGGAGAGGCCATTGCAGACTACCTCCTCACGGCACGGGGCAAGCACGACTCGCGCGCCGTGTTTCTGCGCCACCGGGCACCGTACGTCGAGCTCCAAGATCCCGGCAACGTGAGCGGGATGGCGCGCCGTGCCCTCGCGCGTGCCGGATTGCTGCCGAGCGGTCGCGTCGGTGCGCATCTCTTCCGCTACAGTCTTGCGACACGGATGATTCGTCGCGGTGCTTCGTTGATTGAGATCGCCCAAATCTTGCGTCACCGCAGCATCCGCACGACCGAAGGCTACACCAAGCTCGACCTTGAAAACCTGCGCAGCGTCGCCCGATCCTGGCCCGATGCGGAGGTGACGCCATGAGCGACCTACACGCGGCATTATCCGAGTACTTGGAGACGCGTCGGGCCTTGGGGACACAACTGAAATGGCCTGAATCGGCATTGCGCCAGTTCGTCGATTTCATGATCGCCCGGGGTGCCGATGTGGTCACGACGGCGCTGGCCCTGAGCTGGACCTTCCAGTCTGTTGCTCTGCAGCCCGGGACCTATGCACGACGGCTGGAGATCGTGCGCGCGTTCGCGCGCTGGCTGCAGGCGACGGATCCGCGTACCGAGGTGCCGCCACCGCGACTCTTACCCGCTTCGCACCGCAGACCCACACCTCACATCTACGCCAAGGCCGAGATCGCTGCGTTGATGTCGGCGGCGAACCAACTCGATCCGGCCGGCGGGCTCCGCGGCGCCACCTTCAAGACGCTGATCGGGCTGCTGGCCGCGACCGGACTGCGCCCGGGTGAAGCGCTCAAACTCGACGTGGACGATGTTGATCTGCGGGACCGCGTCCTCGTGGTTCGAGGGTCGAAATTCGGCAAGTCGCGCCTGGTCCCGTTCGACCCGTCCACCGGTGCGGCGCTGCAGGACTATGCCGGGCTGCGCGACACCCTTCTACCGAATCGGCAGACGCCCGCGTTTCTGGTGACATCCTGCGGTTCGCGCTTGATCGGCAGCACGGTCCGGCGGACATTTGCACGCCTGTGCCAGAGCGTAGATCTGCGGCCTCGCCTGCAGGGTCGCAGTGGGTACGGCCCACGGCTTCAGGATCTGAGGCACACATTCGCCACCAATCGGCTCATCGAGTGGTACCGAGCGGGCCTGGATGTGAACCGACTCATGCCGTGGTTGGCGACCTATTTGGGTCATGTCAGCAGCGTCGAAACCTACTGGTACATTCAAGCCGTTCCGGAGCTGCTCGGGCTGGCCAGCGAGCGTTTGGTGACCGCCCCGAGCGGAGACCGGCCATGAGCGCAACCTCTCTCGCGGCGCTCATTCAGCGCTTTTTCACCCGGCGGCTGCAAACCGAACTCGGCGCCAGTGCGCATACCGTCGCGGCCTATCGCGACACCTTCCGATTGCTGCTTGCCTTCGCCTCGGCACGTCTCGCTCGGGAGCCATCGAATCTGCGCCTGGAGGATCTGGATGCGGCATTC
>RZZN01000092.1 GCA_009929855.1 Gammaproteobacteria bacterium | reverse complement strand
AGCGGCCCCCAGGGGAGTCGGGGCGTCCCCGCCCCGAGGAAGGACAATTGCGATGCCGATCCCGAGGCAGGGCGCTCGGGCGCACCGGGCGTCGCGCTGGCCTGATAGTGTGGGCAGATCCTCACTCGGGGCCTGGAGGCCCCGACTCCTCTGGGGCCAGCGGCCCCCAGGGGAGTCGGGGCGTCCCCGCCCCGAGGAAAGACCGTCGCGAGGCGGTATGGGTGGCGCGCTCAGCGCCGACCGCGCAGCAAGGACTCGGGATGGCGATCGAGCTGATCGGCGAGACTTCTGAGTGAGCGGACTGTCGCGCTCGCCTCGCGCAAGAGCTCGTCGAGTCGGTCGCGGGTCAGGGTGGCGTCTTCCGCAAGCTCACGGATCGCGCGCATCGCTGCCTCGGTTTCACCGAGGACCTGCATCGTCGAGCCGGCAAGCGGATCGATCCGCGCGTCGAGTCGGCGCGCGACCTGGCCGATGTCCGCCGTCGTGCCCTCCAAGGCATCGGTCACCCGGACCATGCTGGTCATGAATCCATCGGCCAAGCGTGCATAATCGGCGAGTGTCCGATCGACACGTTGGGCCAGGGGCAGGATGTCGCGATCCAGATGTGCCATGAGTGTCTCGGTTTGGACCGCCGCGCCTTGCAGTGTCGCGAGTAGACGGGTCAGCTCGCCCGAGTCGAACAGCCGCCGGATGGCCGCGAAGGTCATGGCGGTCTCGTTGACCAGCTCCTCGATGCGCAGGTTCTCGATCATCTCGGTCACGCGATCGCGGGTGGCCTCCAGCGCGGGAACCTCGACCAGATCCTCTTGATCCGCGCTCAGGCGCGGCATGCGCCCCGGCCACATCTGGAGCGCAACCACATATTGCCCGGTCACGAAGCTCAGCGACTCCAAACGGGCATGGAGTCCATGATCAGTCACCAGACGGCGCAGGATCTCCTCGGCCTCACCATCCGAGCCGCTGCCAAGGATGTGCACGCGCTCTGGCCAGACCTCGTAGAACACCGGGACCCGAAAGCTCCCCGAGCTGGGCGAGAAGCTCAGCTCGATGCCGGTCACGCGTCCCACGGTCACGCCCTCGAACAGTACCGGGGCGCCAACGCTCAACCCCTGTACCGAGCCGGGGAAGAAGGTCACCATGGCCACCCGCTCGCGCAACAGCGCACCACCGCCGAAGAGGATGAGCGCAAGCACCAGGATCGTAAGCGCGCCGACCACGAATCCGCCGATGATGGCCGGATTGGCCTGTTTGCTCATGCGCCCCCCCGACTCAGGAAATCGCGCACCAGCGCGTTGTCGCTCTGGTCACGCAGCTGGCGAGGTGGTCCGGTGGCCAGCATGGTCTGGCTCGCCCCGTCGAGAAAGACCGCGTCATCAGCGATGCCGAAGATACTGGCCAGGTCGTGCGTGACCACGACCATGGTGGTCCCGAGACTCGCGCGCAGCTCCAGGATCAGGTCGTCGAGCAGACGCGCGCTCACCGGATCGAGGCCAGAGCAAGGCTCGTCGAAATAGAGGATGTCCGGGTCCAGGGCCATCGCCCGCGCCACCGCGGCGCGTTTGCGCATCCCGCCGCTGAGCTCGGACGGATAATAGTCACCATAGGCGGCCAAGCCGACCAGCGCCAGCTTGAAGCGCGCGATCTCCTGGATGCGTTTGGGCGCGAGACTGGTGTATTGCTCCAGCGGCAGCGAGACATTCTCGGCCAGTGTCATCGAGCCCCACAGCGCACCACCCTGGTACATCACGCCACAGCGGCGCATACGCTGCGCGCGCCGCTGCTCGGGGACCTCCCAAAAGCTCTCACCATCGATCAGGATGCGCCCGGCCAGCGGGGGCAGCAGACCGATGAGACTGCGCATGATGGTGCTCTTGCCACTCCCGCTGCCACCGATGATCACGAACACATCACCGCGCTTGATGGTGAAGCTCAGATCGCGCTGGATCAGATGTCCTGCATAGCCGACCGCGACCTGCTCGAGGACCAGATGCGGCGCGGCGCGAGCACGCGTGGACGGGGCGCCTTGGTCCACGATCATGAGAGCCCCACCGCATCGAAGACGATGGTCAGCAGCGCGGCGGCGATCACGATGAAGACGATCGAGGTGACCACGGCGGAGGTCGTCGCCTGACCCACCGCGGCGGCGTCGCGCCCACCCTGCATCCCGCGCAGGCAACCGGATACCGCCACGATGGCGCCGTAGACGGTCGCGCTGATCAAGCCCTGGGCGACATGATTGAGACGGATCGCGTTGATGGTCTGCGTGAAGTATTCGGTCAAGCTCAAGCCACCGACGACACTGCCGGCGAGCGCGCCGCCGAGGATCCCCATGAGATTGGCATAGATGGCCAGTAGTGGGGTCATGACGACCAGCGCGACCAGTCTGGGCAGGACCAGGAACTCGATCGGCGAGATCCCCAGGGTGCGCAGTGCATCGATCTCCTCGTTCACCTGCATGGTCCCGAGCTGGGCGGCAAAGGCCGCGCTGGTACGACCGGCCAAGACGATGGCGGTGATGAGCGCACCCATCTGAATGACGATCGCCAATCCGACCAGGTCGGCGACGAAGATCCGCGCACCGAACTGGGCGAGCTGCTGGTCGCCGATATAACCCAGGATGAGACCGACCAGCAGGCTGACCAGACTGACGATCGGCAGTGCCGCGGCGCCCACCTCCTCGATCAGCGCCCAGAGCTCGACCCGGCGAAAGCGCGCCCGCCCGGTCAGCATGCGCGGCAGGGCCAGAGTCACCTCGCCGATGAAGGCGAGGATCGCACCGCTCGCGCGGGTCAGCTCGACGACCCGCAGACCCACGCGTGGCAACAGTGAGGCGGGCGGCTGGGCCCGCGCGGCGCGGGGCAGCGCGGGCGTCGTCGCGGCCAGCCGCAAGAGTGCGCGCATCCCTTGCGGCAATCCAGTCTCATCGACCTGGATACCACGCTCACGGGCGCGCCAGATCAAGATGGCGAGATGGCTGATGAGGCTGGAGTCCCAGGCGATGAGCGCGCTGGAGTCGAAGGCGATGGAGGCCGGACGCGGCATCTCTTGGAGTGCGACATCGAGCCGATCCAGCGCGGACAGATCGGCGTCCATCCGCCAGTGACCGGCGAGCAGCAGCCGCAGCTGTGCGTGGTTGGCGCGCACGATCTCGATGCGAGGTGAGTCGACGCGCCCGTCAGGACGCACCTGTCCATCGTCGGTGCGCGCGATCTCGCTTCGCAGCGCGTCGCTGGGGCCTTCAGGATGTGTGTGAGGGTCACTCATGAGGACACCAAGGATGCGCATGCATCCGCCCATGGCGCAAGCCCCGCGCGTGCACTGTGACGGCGATCCTCCGCGCATGGCACGCCATGGCGGATCAGCACGCCCCCACGCGTGCACGCCCACGGACTCCTGCCGAGTCGCACTCGACCATGCCACCCTGCCCACTGGCTTGCCGACCGCGCGGAAGGCTCGGACGGCGCGTCACTATCCGCGCTCGCACGCATCGGAGTAACATTGGTGTCCATGAGTCCGCATCCACCGCGCCAGCGTGCGCTCGCGCGCATGCCACATCGACGCATCGACCCCCGAGGAGTCTCCATGTGCTCGAGATCTTGACCGCCGGGGGCTGGTTGATGATCCCGATCCTCGCCTGCTCGATCCTGGCGACCGGATTGGCGATCGAGCGCGCCTGGACACTGAGACGCGCGCGCATCATGCCGCCCAATCTGGTGAACCTTGTCCTGGAATGGCAGCGCGAAGGCCAGTTGAGCACCGAGCGGATCACCGCGATCCGGGTCGGCTCGCCACTCGGTCGGCTGCTCGCCGCCGGGCTCATCAACCGCGATCACCCGCGCGAGATCATGAAGGAGTCGATCGAGGAGACCGGCCGGCAGGTGGTCGCCGAGCTGGAGCGCTTTCTCGATACACTGGCGACGATCGCCTCGGTCGCGCCACTCCTGGGCCTGCTGGGGACCGTGCTGGGCATGATCGAGGTCTTCGACGCCATCCTCGAGGCCGGCGTCGGCAACGCCGCCGTCCTGGCCGGAGGGATCTCCAAGGCGCTGATCACCACCGCCGCCGGGCTCGCGGTCGCGATCCCGGCGTTGATCCTGCATCGCTGGCTCGACGGCAAGGTGGCCCGGCTCGCGCTCGACATGGAGGAGCAAGCGCTGCGTCTGGTGGAGTTGATCAAGGGCGAACGCGAGGCCGACGAGTCCCTACCATGAACCTGCGTCCCCAGCGCCGTCGTCCGGCCGAGATCAATCTCACCCCGCTGATCGATGTCGTCTTCCTATTGCTGATCTTTTTCATGGTGTCGACCACCTTCAAGGACGAGTCCAGGTTGCGCATCCAGCTCCCACACGCCCAGGGCGAGTCGGTCCCGGTCGCCGAGCCCGCGGTGATTCGGATCCTCATCGAGCGCTCGGGCGACTATCGGGTCGATGATCGCCCGCTCGCCGATCGGCGCACCGCGACCCTGGTCGAGGCGCTGCGCGGCGCGCCCGAGGCGCGACCGGTCTTGATCCAGGCCGATGCCCGCACGCCACACCAGGCGGTGATGACCGCGCTGGAGGCGGCCGCCCAGGCCGGCCTGACCCGGATCGCATTCAGCACGACCCATGCCGAGGTGAGCGCGCCATGATGCTCGATCAGGATCCCGCACGCATCGATGCCGGACAGGTCTACCGGCGTCTGCTCGGCTATGTGAAACCCTATTGGCGCATGTTCGCGGTCTCGATCCTCGCCATGATCGCCTTCGCGGCGACCGAGCCGCTGTTCGCCGCCATGATGAAGCCACTCATCGATGGCAGCTTCGTCGACCGCAATGAAGAGATGGTGCGACTCATGCCGATCGCGCTGGTCGCGCTCTTTCTCTTCCGCGGGATCGCCGGCTTCATCAATGCCTATTTTCTGAGCTGGGTCGGGCGTCGTGTGGTGGCCGACCTGCGCCAGCAGATGTTCGAGCATCTCTTGCGCGCGCCGACACACTATTACGACCGGCAGGGCTCCGGTCATCTGCTCGCCAAGCTGACCTACAATGTCGAGAACGTGGCGACCGCCGCCAGCACCTCCATCACCACACTGGTGCGCGATGGTTTCACCGTGATCGGTCTGATGGCCTACATGCTCTATATCAACGCCACCCTGTCGGCGATCTTTCTGATCATCGGGCCGGTGATCGCCGGCGCGGTGAAATACGCGACCAAGCGCTTCCGTCGCCACAGCCATCGCATCCAGGATCGTGTCGGCGCCCTGACCCAGGTCGCGCAGGAGGCGATCGATGCCAATCGGGTCGTCAAGGCATTCGGCGGACAGGATCGCGAGTCCAAGCGCTTCAGTCAGATCAACGAGAAGACACGCTCGCTGCAGATGAAGATGATCGCCACCGAGGCCGCGAGCGTCCCGCTGGTGCAGCTGATCTCGGCGGTCGCGATCGCCGTGATCGTCTATCTCTCGACCATGCAGGGTCTGCGCGAGGACATCTCGGTCGGCACCTTCATGTCATTCGTGGTGGCGATGGGCCTGCTGCTACCCCCGGTGAAGCGCCTGACCTCGGTCAATGCCCATCTGCAGCAAGGCATCATCGCCGCCCAAAGCCTGTTCGAGCTGCTCGACGCCGAGGAGGAGCGCGATCAGGGCCGCCGCACTCTGACACGCGCCGCCGGGCGCATCGAGTATCGCGGCGTGACCCATGTCTACACCCCCGACAAGCCGCCCGCGCTCCAAGACCTGAGCCTCTGCATCACGCCTGGCGAGCGGGTGGCCCTGGTCGGGCGCTCGGGCAGTGGCAAGAGCAGCTTGGCCAGCCTGCTGCCGCGCTTCTATGACGCCACCGCCGGCGAGATCCTGATCGACGGCATCCCGATCCAGGATCTGACCTTGGCGAGCCTGCGCGCCCAGATCTCGCTGGTGAGCCAGGATGTGGTGCTCTTCAACGACACCATCGAGAACAACATCGCCTACGGGCTGCCCTCGCCGCCGAGCCGCGAGATCCTCGAGCGGGTCGCCCGCGATGCCCATGCGCTCGACTTCATCCAGGCCCTGCCCGCTGGCTTCGCGACCCGGATCGGCGACCGCGGCGTCATGCTCTCGGGCGGACAGCGCCAACGGCTCGCGATCGCCCGGGCGATGCTGAAGAACGCGCCGATCCTGATCCTCGACGAGGCGACCTCGGCGCTCGACACCGAATCCGAGCGCCACATCCAGGCCGCGCTCAAGGAGCTGATGGCCAACCGCACGACCTTGATGATCGCGCACCGCCTGTCCACCATCGAGAACGCCGATCGCATCCTGGTCCTGGATGCGGGCCGGATCATCGAGCAAGGTCGCCATGCCGAGCTGCTCGCGCTCGGCGGACAATATGCGCGTCTCTATCGGATGCAGTTTCATGATGGGGAGGATCGAGCGGTGAGTGCCTGATGTGGCAGGCCCACTCGCCGTCCAGCCGCCCCTCGACCACTGACCTCCGCGCCGATGCACCTGGATCCCACACCCATCTGGTACGGCCATGGACACCCCCTCGCGCGGGTGCTGGCCCCAGTGTCCTGGCTCTATTGCCTGGTGATGTGGCTGCGTCGCCTGGGCTACCGTCTCGGTTGGCCGCGCCGCCAGCATCTGCCGGTACCGGTCGTGGTGGTCGGCAACCTGACGGTCGGCGGAACCGGGAAGACCCCGGCGGTCGTGACGCTTGCCGCATCACTGCGCGCGCGGGGCTGGCACCCGGCGATCGTCACGCGCGGTTATGGCGGTCGCGCGACGGATTGGCCACGCTGCATCAGCCCCAGCACCGACCCGGCCCAAGTCGGGGATGAGCCGGTCCTGTTGGCGCGACGCGCCGGCTGTCCGGTGGTGGCGGGTCCCGACCGGGTCGCCGCCGCGCACTTGGCCCTGGAGCACGGCGCGGTCGACATCCTGCTCGCCGATGACGGACTCCAGCATGAGCGGCTGGCGCGCGATCTGGAGATCGTCGTCCTGGACGGCGTGCGCGGTCTCGGCAACGGTCGCTGTCTACCGGCCGGGCCATTGCGCGAGCCGGTCGGTCGGCTCGCCCAGGTGGATCTGGTGCTGATCAACGGGGGCACGCGTCCCGGCGCCCAGCGCATGGATCTGGTGCCTGGCGCGGCGGTCAATCTGCGCGACCCCACCATGACCCGGGCGCTGACCGATTTCGTCGGCATGCCGGTCCACGCGGTGGCCGCGATCGGCCACCCTCAACGCTTCTTCCGGATGTTGCAGGGGCTCGGCCTGCGGATCACCGCGCAGGCCTATCCGGACCATCACCCATTCAGCGCCGCCGACCTGGCCGCATGGCCCCCCGGACCGGTGCTCATGACCGAGAAGGATGCGGTCAAATGTGCCCCATTCGCCGGACCGGACCATTGGTACGTGCCGGTCACGGCGGTCTTCGAGGACACCTTCATGGCGCGTTTTTTCGAGCAGCTGGAGCGACTTCACCATGACTGAACGACCCCCCGGTTTCAAGGTCGTGATCCCGGCCCGGTTCGGCTCGACCCGGCTGCCAGGCAAGCCGCTCCTGCCGATCGCGGGTCGGCCGATGATCGCGCACGTGGTCGAGCGGGCGCGCGCCAGCGCTGCCGAGGAAGTCCTGGTGGCGACCGACGACCCGCGCATCGCCGCGGTCTGTGAGCCTCTTGGGGTGGAGGCAATCATGACCGCCGACACGCATCGCAGCGGCGCCGAGCGCATCACTGAGGTGATCGCACGCCGCGGCTGGGACGACCGGGTGATGATCGTCAATCTCCAGGGCGACGAGCCAGACATGCCCAGTCGACTGATCGATCAGGTCGCGGCGGCCCTGGCCACGCATCCGGGGATCGGCATGACGACCTTGGCCTGCCCGCTCGCAACGCGTGCCCAACTCTTCGACCCGAGCATCGTCAAGGTCGTGACCGACGCCGACGGGCATGCGCTCTATTTCTCGCGCGCCCCGATCCCCTGGCACCGCGATGACTTCGCGACTGATCCGCTCACTGGGCCGCTGCCGACGACCGCGCGCACGCTGCGTCACATCGGGCTCTACGCCTATCGCGCGGGTTTTCTGAAACGCTATCTCGATTGGTCGGCGTCCCCCTTGGAGCTGGCCGAGTCACTGGAGCAATTGCGCGTGCTCTGGCACGGCGAGCGCATCCATGTCGGGATCGCGGTGGTCCCACCCGCGCCCGGGGTGGATACCGCGGCTGATCTGGAGCGGGTCGAGCGCGCCTGGCGGCAGGGCCAACATGATGCGAGGGCACCTGCCCTCGCCCCTGGGTCCGACAGCGACCCGCGGTCACCCCAGCCCTAACCGAGACCACGCCATGTCATCGACCACCCGACCCAGCCCCGCGGCCGCGCCGCTCGAGCCGGGCGACACCGCGCGCGCGCATTGGTGGTCCGAGCGGCGCATCCCCTTTCGGCTCGCCATCCTGTTGCTCTTCCTCGTTCCGATGATCCTCACGGTCATGGCCATCGTCTACAAGATGTCTGAGCGTGCCGAGTCGGTGGTCTATCAGCTCTCCAGCCGCATCGTCGCCGAGATCGGCGAGAAGGTGGTCGCGCGCGCCGCAGCGATCGTGCAGGTGGCCGAGGCACACCTGGTGGCGAACGCCGCCGTCGCCACCGCACTGCCGATCATCCCTGGGCAGGTCACCTACGCCGATCTCTTCTGGCAGCAGATGGTCTTCACCCCCGAGCTGTCCAGTCTCTATCTGGGCGATCGCGATGGGAGCTTCGTGCAAGCCCGCGCCGAGCCAGAGCCGGCGACCCGTGTCATCGATCGCACGGTCACACCACCGACCGAGCGCATCAGCGTGCGCGCGCGCGATTATCGACCGATCGCGCATCTGCTCGGAGATGCGACCTATGATCCACGCCAGCGCGCCTGGTACAAGGACACCCTCGCGCAACGGCGCGTGCAATGGAGCCAGGTCTATCGGTTCGCGAGCTCGGGACGCTTGGGGATCACGGCAAGCTATCCACTGCTGGATCAACGGGACCGGATCCTCGCCGTGCTCGGGGTCGATGTCACGCTCGATGGACTCTCCGAATTCCTTGGCCGCCAATCACTCGGACTCGAGAGCGCCGCGCTCATCATCGACGATGAGCAGCGCTTGATCGCCTATCCACCCTCGCTCGATCTGATCTCGGACCCTGCCGCGCACGATCGATTGCCCAGTGTGAGCGATCTCGCACCGTCCTGGCTGAGCAACGCATTGCGCGCGATCGGGCCCCCAGCCGACCAAACCAGCGCAGCGCTCGAGCGCTCGGAGACCGACGCCCCTGACTCTCTGACGCACATCATCGATTTCGGCGATGACTTCGCCCTCCCCTGGCGACTGGTCATCGTGTTGAGCAAGGATGAGCTGCTCAGCGCCGCGCAACGCAGCCTGCAGGAGGCCATCGTGGTGTCGGCGATCATCGTGATGATCGTGCTCTTCGTGGTCTATCCATTGGCGGCGACCTTCGCCCGATCGGTCAACCAGCTCACCCGCAACGCCGATCTGCTGCAACGTTTCCGCTCGGCCGAGGTGGTTCCGGTGCGTTCGGGCTTTCGCGAGATCCGCGATCTCGATCGCTCGATCTGCACGCTGCGCGACACCCTGCGGCTCATCGAGGATCAACTCCCGACCGAGGTGATCCGCCAGCTCGCCGGCGCGCGCGCCCAGATCGATCTGCAGATCGAATTCAAGACACTGACGGTCATGGCCTGCGCCTTGGACAATCTGGACCCGCTGATGGAGACGCGCCAACCCCAAGAGGTGACCGCCTTCCTGATCGATCAAGTCAGACAGGGCACCAACATCGTCAAGGATGCTGAAGGGACATTCGACGCCTTTCGCGGCGACCGCTTCCACGCCCTCTGGAGTCGCCCCGCGGCACCCGACCACGCGGTCCAGCAGGCCTGCCACGCCGCGCTCGCATTCGCCCACTTCAGCGCGCTCAATGCCGCCCAGCATGGCGTCACCGGCCTGGTGAGCCATCACAGCGGTCTGCATAGCGGCCGTGGACTGATCGGCAATCTGGGGCTCGCCGGGCGTCTGCGCTATACCGCGATGGGCCGATTGGTCGGGATCGCCGCCCGGTTGCGCGATGCCAATGGTCTGTACGGAACCCAGGTCATCATCAGCGCGGCCGTCCATCACGAGGTCAAGGAACGGTTCATCTGTCGGCCCTTGGATCTGATCCAGCTCCCGGGTGAGACGCAGGCAACCCCCATCTATGAGCTGCGCGGCGAGATGAGGGCAAGCCCGAGCGCGGCCGAGCTCGGCTTGATCGAGAGCTGCACGCGCGCCCTCGAGCACTATCGCGCGCGCGCCTGGCGGGAGGCGATCGCGGCCTGGCGGGAGGCGCTGACCCATGTGCCGGACGATCAGGCCTCCCAAGTGCTGATCGCCCGCTGCGAGCGACTCGCCACCGGCGCGGCCGCGGTCACTGAGTCATCCCATGACGGGGACAGCAGCGGCCCTTGGGATGCCGATCCGACCATCAGTTGAGGTGAGCCAGCCATGGCCAACGAAGAGCGTATCGACGAGGCGATCGACCGTTTGGAGCGTGTCATTCTGCTCCTGGGGGAGCGTCAAGATGGTCTGGATCGGCGGATCGCAGCACTCTCGACATTCGCGCTGTTCGATCTCTTCATCGTCGTCCTCTCGATCTCGCTCTTGGTCGTCATCCTCTCGGCCCATGCCCCTCAGCTCAGCGCGGCCGTCTCGAACACGAATCAATATCTGCGCACCATGTCAGACGACATGTTCAACATTCAACGCAGTATCACCCGCATGCGCGAGGACGTCGCCAGCCTGCCCGAGATGGTCGCCCAGGTCGACGCCATCCAAGGTCATGTCGGGGCCATGGGCGAGCACATCGGCACCATGACTGGACGCGTCTCAGCCATGAATGCGCACATCACCGGGATGAGCCGTCAGGTGAACGACCTGAGCCTCTCCTTCCAGGTCATGGACGAGACCATCGTCAGGATCAACCAGGATGTCCATCATCTCTCCAAGCCGATGCGCTTTTTCAACCAGATGAACCCCTTTCGCTGAAACCCGCGGACCTGGCGGCCTCTCGTCACTCAGTACCGCAGCGGCCGCCGGATGGCCTGTGCCCCAGACCGCCATGACCGCGACTGTCCATGCCAGCACGCGGTGAGTGCCGGCGCGCGTCTTCAGCGAGCGGCCGATCCAGGGGTGTCGGTTTGTTTCAACCACCAGTGCCTCAGGCGTTGGCTCAGCGGTTGGTGGGTGTCGGACCGCTCGGGCGAAGGCGATCCAGTCCGCTCGGTCAATCCATTCAGCCATTCCAACCTGTCGAAGCGCAAGCCAAGCTCCCGGGTCAGGACGGGCATGATCGAGCCCTCGAGCAAGGTGCGCTCGTGCCCTGCCAGGTTGCGAAAATAAAGATTCAGCTCCTCGACATAGAACTGCCGGGAGGTGACGAACGGGTCGAGCGGCATCGCCAGCACCATCTCGAACCCGCCCCCGAGGTCGCTGGCGAAACGCCCCTGATCGAGCCGCGCGAACAATGTCTTCAAGCGTGCACGCCGCGCCGGATCAGCCTCGGTGTCCATGATCAGGGTGAGCGTCAGGTAGCCACTCTGATCGTGACGGGTGAGCGAGGCGATCTTCAACACGCCGTCACAGGGCGTTTCGCCCTCCTCGGTGAAGACGCTGAAACCGCAGAACGCGATCATGTTCTCGTCCGCTTTTCCAGCGAACAAACTCTCTGTCACATCGTAGGTTTCTGTCACGCTCTGGTGTCTCCAGGGTTCTGAGCTGATCGGCGCGGCTGGTCCTGAAGCTGCACTCCGTGCTCGGGGTCGATCTGGGGGTTGATCTCGGGGGTCGATCTCGGCCGTGATCTCGGGGCTGCAGGGATGAAGCGGCGCGACCAGGCGTCCGCGTCCGC
>RZZN01000218.1 GCA_009929855.1 Gammaproteobacteria bacterium | reverse complement strand
CGGGCGGTAGGCCCGTCGATGTGCATGGAGGGCGACGATCTCCAAGCGCCACGACCAACAGTGGTTGTGGAAGGCTGGCGCCCGTTGAGATGCGAACCCATCCGGAATGTGTCGGCGCGCGTCATGGACGATGAGTGACTACACATTAGGGGCGGACTCCAAGATCGGATTCTGTCTTCCGGCGGAGTTGGCCAGCCGCTGCCGCTGCGAATGACATGTTCAGCCGTTCAGCAGGCTCGACGCCGAGACCGAGTCAGATTCCACACTCTTTGCACCGTCTGGGTCTTCAATAGAGTTTAAAGGACTAGACAGCTGAAGGCAGTCGTGACGGCCTTGCTCGGTGTTGAGCGAGGCCGCAAGCAGCCTGGTGCCTTGGGGTGTCGCCATGATGGCGCGCACCTCACGGCCATCATCAATCGGAGAGGATCCATGAAGACAAGATCCATGACATCGGCCATCGGCCTGGCCCTCGCCGTCCTCGTGGCGACGCCATTGGCGGTTGCTCAATCCGTCCCGCCACCGCGCGGGCCGATCCCGTTTTCGATGCTCGATCGCAACGGCGACGGTGTGGTGACAGAGAAGGAGATGAACAGGGCGCATGCCGAGCGCCGGGCCAGACAGGGAAGCAGTCAAGCCATCACACCCGCGCCCAGGATGGGACCAGGATACGGCGGTGGCCCGGGGCGGCACATGCCCAGGTTCGCCGCGTTCGACCTGAACCGCGATGGGGTGCTGACCAAACATGAGCTCGAAAAGGGACGTGCCAACCGGATCAAGGAGCGTTCCCAAGCGGGCTATCGAATGCGCAACCTGGCCACCGCCCCCTCATTCGAGACGCTGGATCTCGACGGCGATGGACGCATCAGCTCGACTGAATTCGCGCGTGGGCACGACAGACAACACCAGAACCGCATGCGCACATGGTGAAAGGACAGGCTGAAACAGTCCTTCGGCTCAGCTTGACCCTTGCAATTGGGCCGCTTGCGCGGCCCGCGCGCGCTCGGCATCGGCCAGTTGATCCAGCAACTGGCCGATGATTCGCTGCAATGAAGACGGGTGATCCGGAAGCGTTTGAAGGGCTCCGTGCATGATCCGAATGAGATCAGATCACGGCCCGCAATTCGATCGCGATCGGCTTGAAGAAGATCGAAATCCGCGTGTTGATGCGCCTTGACCCGGCGACGGCCGAACCCCTGCACGCCCTCGCGACGCTGACTGGACGCACGGGGTCCGACATCCTGAGAAAGACGCACTCACGGCCGATCTGGAGGACTTGGAGGACATGCGCGCGGCCGAAGAATCCTTGCGCGAGATCGAGGACGGCGCCGCGCCGCTGACCTTGACCGAACTGGATGCGTATCTCGCTCGTGAACTGGCGCGTTGAGTCGGCGCGACCCCGATGGCATCCTCCAGCCCCTCATCCGACAGCGAGGACCACTGCTGCTTTGCAGCGGTTCCGAAGATGCACGAAACCTCGCTACCCAATCATTTCCTCCACACCTCCGCAGTCAACGGTAACTCATTGAGCTCCAGACGGGCCTCACGCCACATCGGGTAATGTTCCCCAAGGATGGCGAGGAACCGCTCGCTGTGGGTTGGCTCCAGCAGATGCACCATTTCGTGCACCACGACATATTCCAGGAGGTCTTTCGGTTTCTTCGCCAGTTCGGTGTTGAGACGGATATGCCCGGCTTCGTGGTTGCAGCTTCCCCACTTGGTTTTCATGCGTTGCAGGAAATACGCCGAGACCTTCACCCCCAGCTTCGGCTCCCATTTGCCGATCAGTCGGGGCACCACCTGGTGAAGCAGGGCTTTGTGCCACTCATGGATCACCTCGGCGCGCTTTGTCGTGTCGCTGCCGGGACGGACGCTGAGGGTGATGCGCTTGTGGTCCATGGACACGCTTGGCTTCGCGTCTCGCTCGACGACCGTCAGGAGATACCGCCGCCCCCACAGAGAATGGCTCTCGCGTTCGATGAACTGTCGTGGTGTCTCGCGCGCCTGAGCCTGTAATTTCGCCTGCTGATCGCGAATCCAGCCGAGCTTGGAGACGGCATAGGCCCGTGCGACCTCAAGCCGCGTCCCTGTTGGCGCAACCAACGTGACACGGCCAGCGGGCGGATGCACCGAGAGGTGGACATGCTTGATCGCTTTGCGCGTCACCGCGATGTCGATGTCGCCGAGCTGAATCGTCTCCGTCATCAGTACCCCGGCTGGCTCTTGATGATCTCGAAGAGGGCCAACGTCGCCTCCCGATCACGGTCGAGCAAGGGATAGAGCGCATTGAGCACCTGCGCCTCCCGGGCCTGGTCACCCTTCCAGCCCGCTGGGGCGTGCTCCCGAATGGCCTGGTCGATCCGCAGTCCCAGCTCCGCCTTGTCCTCGTCGTCGTTGGGATACTGAAAGCAGGTCGCCGGAATCGAGCCAAGGTTATTGAAGAGCGCGATCGCCTCGGGCCGACCGTGCAAGATGGCGGGCACCCCCGCCTCGGGCTGCCGAGCAGCCAGACGCCTCACCAGTGTCTCGGCCTGG
>RZZN01000217.1 GCA_009929855.1 Gammaproteobacteria bacterium | reverse complement strand
CCGAGCGTCGAGGCCATGGTCGCCGAGCTGGCGCTCCAGGGGTGGCGCGCCATCCTGCATACCTCCTACTCGCATCTCGATCCCCGTGTTCAGCCAGGGGATCAGGTGCATCCACGCTATCGCCTGGTGTTGGCCCTGAGCCGCCCGTTACAGCCGGTAGAGCTGCGGCCGTTGGGTCTACAGGTCGCGGCCTGGCTCGGACTCAGCGACTGTCTGGACACCGCCTGCCTGGAACCAGCCCGGCTCTATTATCTGCCACGGTGTCCGCTGGAGCGGCGCGGGGCGTTTCGCCACCACGTCCTCGCCGGTGAGCCGCTGCCGGTGGAGGTCGTGCTCGCCGAGAGCCGCCGGATCACAGCACTCCGCACGCAGACTGAGCACAGTGAGGCGGGAGGTCAAACGACGAACGTCATCGCGGCGTTCAATGCGGCCCATCCCATCGGTGAACTGCTGGTGCAGTATGGCTATCTCCCCAAGGGCGCACAGCGTTGGCTGCATCCGGAGAGCACGTCGCGAAGGCCGGGCGTCCGCGTGTTGCCGGACAGCCGCCCTGAGCGCGTCTATTCATCACATGCCCAGGATCCGCTGAACACGGGGCAGGCGCACGACGCCTTCAGTGTCTATTGTCTTCTGGCACACGGCGGCGACATGACGGCCGCCGTGCGTGCCGCGGCCCGTGCGTTGGGACTGGCGACGCGACCCCGACCGTCGGCGCCAACGCCCGCGGGCACTCCGGCGACGACGTTTGGACCGGCCGCGTCCGGGGAGGGCGGGGACGTGCTCGACAAAGCCGCCTTACGCCGTCAGGCCCAGCAGGCGCTGGTGCCCGAGACCCCGTTGAGTATCGACTATCCCCTGGACGCCTTGGGTTCGCTGGCCGACGCCTGTCGTGCCCTGGTGGCGGGGTTGCAGGTGCGTCCCGCCCTGGCCGGGCAGGCGCTGTTGGCGACGGCGGCCTTGCTGACCCAATCGCTCGCCAATGTCCGCACGCTGGAGTCGATCAAGCCGCTTTCGCTCTATCTGCTGACGATCAGCGAGTCGGGCGACGGCAAATCGGCCGTCGACAGCGTCGCCCAGACCGCGATCCAGGCGTGGCAACGGGCCGCCGCCCAGGCGTATCGCGCCGAACTGGAAACCACCGCTCAATCCACGACGGCCACGCCCCCGCGCGAACCCTACCGCATCGCGCGCGATGGTACGGTCGAGGGACTACGCCGGAGCTTCCTGCAAGGACTGCCGTCGCAAGGTGTCTTCACCGCTGAGGCCGCCGCCCTGCTGGCGGGCTACGGCATGAGCCGTGACAACCGTACCAAGACGGCCGCGACCTTCAATGGCCTGTGGGACGACGGCGAAATCTCGGTGGCGCGCGGCACGGTCGGACGCATCCAGCTCTACGACCGGCGGCTTTCGCTGCATTGGATGCTACAACCGGAGGCGGCCCAAGATACCTTGCTCGATCCACTGCTCGTGAGTATCGGCTTCTGGCCGCGTTTTCTGCTCGCCTGGCCGGAACCCGCCATCCCGCGTCGTGCTCTGCCGTGGCGGGCCGACCGTGATTCGGCGATCGGTGATTACTGGCGAGCCTGTCATCGACTGCTGGAGCGGCCGCTCGCTGAGGACTGTGGCGGACTCCCAGTCCTGGAACCCACCGCCGAGGCCTCACAGTTGGGCGGGGAGTTCTTCGAGCGTCTGGAGCACCTCGCCAAGGGGCGCGGCGCTCGGCTGCGCGACATCAAGCCGTTCGCCGTGCGCCTCACCGAGCAGGCGTTCCGCCTGGGCGCTGTGCTGGCCGTCTTTGAGCAACCGCAGACGACCCGCCTCGAAGTCGAGGCGCTGCGCCGGGGGATCGCCTTGGCCAACTACGCCCTGGAGACCTGGCACGGGGTCTTCGGGGAGCGGGATGTCCAGGACGCCCGCGCCGGCGCCCTGAAGCTGTATGCCTGGCTGCTGGAGCAGCCGGGTGCGCGGGCGCACGAACGCTCGATGCTGCGTATCGGTCCCAAGGCACTGCGCACCGAAGCGCGGCGCGACACCGCCCTGGCCACCCTGGAGCAAGCGCGGCTCGTCTACCGCGATGGGGCGCACTGGGGTGTGATCACGCAGATTCGCGAAGCGTCGATCCCGGCTTGAACATGGGGAAAGAGGAGCGATGTGTTGGCCGGCGCCCTGGGCGACACGGGCGACACGGGCGACACGGGCGACACTTCAATCAAAACAAGCTCTTATGAGGGGCGACATCTCGCGATAGCGGGGCGACACGGGGCGACAGAGTGGGCAGACCGGCTACCGGTGTCGCCCTGAGTCGCCCGCCTGTCGCCCCCAGATTTTCACGACAAGTCATTGAATGATTTGAATTGTCGCCCCTGTCGCCCGTGTCGCCCGCGCGGTCTACGGAGCGGCGGCCCCGAAGACCTGATCCAGCTGCTCCCAGAGCGCCTGCTTGACCCGACGCAGTCGCGTCTGCGGCATCAGGCGCAACCGCTCGATGGCCTCATCGAAGGTCCAGCGCTGCTTGAGCATCTGCTCGACATCCTGGCCGAAGGTGGCGGCCGGGTATTTCGCCAGCCGGATCCAGCCCAGAATGCG
>RZZN01000216.1 GCA_009929855.1 Gammaproteobacteria bacterium | reverse complement strand
CCCCGACGCTGGAGCGTGACGTAGGCGAGATCCTGGACAATGTCGGCACGCGGTACCACATGGCTTTTTAGTGATAAAGATTTTATGTGGAGAACTTACTCCAGAAGCCCGCTGTCGCGCTTGACGGATGAGAAGAGGCATTCGTACGGCGTCATGTAGCTTGCGTTGGTGTAGTTGTGGGCAAGGCGTTTGTGCAGCCACCGGGCAAGCTGGGACGTGTGCTGCATCATGTTGTGGTAGTCGAACTGCCGGTAGGTCATCGCGCGGATGCTTTCCGTCACGAGCGGGCAAAAGTCGGCATACCACCGGGCTTTGGGATCGTTCTTGAGATCAGTCAGCTTGACACCGACGATGTTGGGGAGGATGGACGACCTGAGGAAGCTCTTACCTTCGGAGGTGAAGATTTCGATACTGGCGTCCGAGAGGACGTCGAGGGCCTCCGTGACCTGCTGGTAAGAGAGGGTGTGGCCGCGCTTGGCAAGTTCCTTGCGCAGCAGGTGCAGGGAGAACACGACGCCGCTGCGGCTGTTCTCGGGGGCATCTTCGTAGAATCCGTGATTCTGCTCGGCGGCGATTTTGCGCAGCGCGTCCTCGACCAGCTCCTCGCGCGCGCTCGGGTAGAACTCCTGCTCCCTGCCCTGCGCGTCGGTGAGGCGCGCCGGCCTGATCCTCACGGTGAAAGAGCGTCCGCCGTACTGGAAGGTGCGCTTGATCTTGAGAAGGAAGCCATCGGTCGTGCGCAGATTGTGCATCTCCTTGCGGGAGACGAAATACTTCGGCACCGCGTCCCAGAACTCGATGGTATTTGAGAGCTTGTCGCGTTCGTCCGCGGTGTTGTAGAGGAATCTCTGGAACAAAGAGAGCTGGACCCCGGCGAAGGACGATTCCCGGGGGGGTGGTGAAGCGGCCATGTCTGTACTCTTGCGGCGTGACATGGGACTAACTTGGTATGGTCGGGACGCAGGGGTCAAGAGAAAATCCGGCCTGCCCCGATCAGGACAAGGTCGGCGGCCTTGACGGCGCTCGCGATTATCTTCTCAAGCGTGCCGCGCCATCGATCAGGACCCAGCCGTAGCTGGCGCCATTGTGATGCGGCACTGATGCCCCTGGGAGCACGTCAACCTCCTGGTGGCCAGCTCGGCACGGATCCAGCGTATGGCAGCGGACCATTGGCCACCATCGTCCATGATCTGTTGACCCTGCTCATCTATTTCGCAACGGTCCAGGCCATCGTCGTGTGACGGGTGCGACGACGCGATGGGAATGGACAAGGTTCGTCGACAGATCTGAACAGGACCGATCGTGGAGTGCCTGATGGAACGCTCTCGCACCAGGCGATCAGCTCCCGTCAGTCATGACTCGATCTTGGGTAGGTCGTGCGGCAGGTCGTGAAGACCCGCCGCACACCCAATCCCCGCTGACGCGGGGAACGGTTCACACCGTCCGTTTTCATTAAGCAGACAGCGGTTCATCCCCAGTCAGACCGGGGAATGCTCTTCGATTTCACCATGCCGTGCTGCCTGAGTGCACCTGGCCGACGTCGGATGCGACATCAAGCTCCGATGGCCGAGGTGTCAGGGACGATCAACCACCGTGACACCAACCACATCGCTCAGGGGCACTTCCCCGCGGGCTCGCTCTCGATCTCCTCGACACGACCGCCTTCCAGATCGACCGAGGCACAGGCACCGATGTCGAGCGGACCATCATCGGCGTCGATCTTGGTTGTGGCCGTGGCCGTGAAGGTGCGACCGCCAATGACCCAGTCACCGACATGGCCGCCCGCCGGTCGGCTCTCGACGATGCCGTGGAAATCCTCATCGGCCAGGGCGCCGAGCGAACAGGCGAGGGTGGAGAAGGCCAGGGCCAGGGCCGGAATGGTGGAACGCTTCATCAGAGTATCTCCTCGGTTGAATCAGGACGGGGCCAAGATAACCGTTGGACGCTGACGATTGGCTGACGATCAGGCGCGCTCCAGCCGCGGCAGCGCGGCGCCGTCGAGCCCATCCACCGGTCGGCTCTCACAGCCCAGCGCCGGGCGGCCATCGCCGCAGACCCCTGTCGGGCGAATAAGATAACTTTGCATATTGCGTTAATAATGTAACGATACGGTATCACCGGCACCCCGCCGCCCCAACCCCCACGGAGCCCCCCATGGGACGACCCGGCATCACCGCCCAACAGGTCCAGGAGGCCGCCGAGGCCCTGCTCGCCGAGGGTCTCCACCCCACCGTGGTGGGCGTGCGCACCCGTCTCGGTGGCGGCAGCCCGAACAACATCACCAAATGGCTCAGCCCGCACTGGAGCCCCTGGCACTCACCGACGAGTCCGGATTGGAGGATCCCCTTGCTCGGCTAAGTCGCCGATGGCCGTCCGGCGGTGACCCTGGAGGATCACACGATCGTCGAGGTCCCACGCCACATGGGTCGTAAGAACAGTGACACCCTGCAGGTGCGCGGCCACTCCATGATCGACGAACAGATCCAGGACAGCGTTATCATCATCCTGACTAAGGCCCCAAACCGCGCTTGCGAGCCAACGCCGAACGGCACACCAGGACAGCCTGCAAAGCGGATTCGAAACCACTAC
>RZZN01000091.1 GCA_009929855.1 Gammaproteobacteria bacterium | reverse complement strand
CTCGGCGATCCGCGGGCCGAAGTGGAAGAGCAGGGTGCGGTCGAGCGCGATCACCCGTCGGGCCTGACCGGCGGGCGTGGCGGCCAGACCGGCGCGGCCGAGCACGCCATCGATGCCGTTCAGATCCTTCAGACCGTGGTCAGAGACCAGAATGACGTCCGGTGCGGCGGCGAGTGCGGCTTCCGGACTCAGCGGCTTGTAGTCCTCGACCGTCTCGTGCAGCACGTTCTCGCCGCCGGCGAGCCGGATCAGTGTATCGACCGGTGCGCCCCGTCCGGCGGAATGGGCGATGCCGGAACCGACGACCATGAGGAAGAGCACCCTGGGCCGGTCCTCGATCCGGCCGAGCGCCCGTTCGAGCTGTGCGAGCTGGAGTTCGATGTGGGCGATCAGTGCCTCACCCGCCTCGGGGGCATCGAGCGCCGTCGCGACCGCACGGATCTTCGTGCGCAGTCCGTCGAGGGTCGCCTGGTCCGGGATCCGGCGCACCTCGACCCCGGCGGCGCGGATCTGATTCAGCACCTCGGGCGGTCCGGCGTCCTCGGTCGCCAGCACCAGGTCGGGTGAAAGGCTCAGCAGACCCTCGGCCGAGAGGGAGCGCTTGTAGCCGACGCTCGCCAGTGTCCGGGTCTCGGGCGGATAGAGACTGGTAGTGTCCACGCCCACCAGCCGCGTCCCCTGTCCGAGCGCATAGACGATCTCGGTGACCGCGCCGTCCACCGAGACCAGCCGCTCGGCGGCCGGGACCGCGCCCGGCAGCAGTATCAGGATCAGCGCGAGCAGCCGCAGGTTCCAGAGACTGTGCTGTGTCATCAGGGGTTCAGGACGCATCCTTCAGTTCCTCCAGGACGACCTCGAAGCCCTCGAACACCGGAGGTCCGGCATAGGTGCCCTGGGGCGCTTTGGCCTGGGCGTGCGCCTTGCGGAAGTGCTCCGACTGGGTCCAAGCCTCGAAATCGGCGCGACTCGCCCAGCTCGTGTGCGAGGCATAGAGGGTACATTGACCGTCGTCCGGCCCCTTGAGCAGCCGAAAGGCGATGAAGCCCTGGAGTTCCGAGAGATAGGACTCGCGTTCGCGCCAGAGGCGCTCGAAATCGGACTCGAAACCCCGGTTGATGCGAAAGCGGTTCATAGCGATGAACATGGTGTCCGGCTCCTCGGTTCGGGTTGGAACGGTCGGCGGGCGTGGCTGTGCGCCCTTGTCCGAGCACGGCCTCAGTCTCGACATTTAATGCGAATGATTCTTAATTTATATCAGATCGATGGCGACTGCAACCACGGAGCTCGGGGCGGCAGAATGGACTCATTTCCATCAGGCTCCGAAGGCCCGTAGGCCCGTAGGCCCACTCTCAGGAGACGCTTTTGGTATGCCTAAAAGTCGCTCAAATTGAATTGAGAATGATTCGTATAAGCGTATAATGGTGACGCCTTTAGCGCCGGATCGATCGCTGGTCTTGGCGCCTCCTTCCCAATCTCTTACACAGGACTCACACCATCATGCGCAAGCCACTGATTACGACTCTTCTCGTTCTCACCTCCACCCTATCAGTCTCCTCGCTCCAGGCTGAGGAACCGGCGGCGGTTCGATTTAAGGTCAGCGAACTGGTGGAGCTACCACATCCCATGGCCGTGGTGCGCCAGGATCCGGAGCGGTTCGGCATCACCCCGGAGCAGCGCGAGCGGTTCGAAAGGGAAATGCGCGCGGTCTTTCCGCCCGAAGTCCATCCGCGCATGCAGCGCGCCTGGGAGCTGCAGAACCAAGTGCGCCGCGCTGTGTTGAAGCAGGGCAAGGACAGCCAGGCCCTGCAAGCCGAACTCGACGAACTGGGTACGCTCAAGCGCGAACTCGCGAGCCTGCGCATAGACGCCTTTCGCCGCTTCCGCGGCATCCTGACCGAGGAACAGTTCCAGCAGGTGCTCGCGGCGTCGGATGAGCGGCCAGCGGAATCCAATGCATCCGCCGGTCAGTCCCGCTAGGGCGGGTGTGCATTACCATCAAGGCGGTGGCCATGCGCGCTCGCACATCAACAGCCTTCTGCGGCTGTTCGAGCAGGAATCCCCGCCTAACGTGTCGTGAGGGCCTCGACTTCAGATGACCGCCACCCGCTCGCTGGAACCACGCCCCTGGAAGCCCATCAAGGCATTCCACGCCCAGGAGACCGCCGATCCCCTGGCCAACGCCTTCGCCGGACGCCGCGCCGTGCATCCCTTCGTGGGTCTGTCGCCGGTGCCTGAGTCGGAATGGTCGCGCACCTGGACCGAGATGACATCCGCCGCGCGGTCGGGAAAATCGGTCGCCTATCTGCACATCCCCTTCTGTGAAAGCCATTGCCTCTTCTGCGGTTTCTACCAGAACACCTGGCATGAGTCGGCTGGAGCCGTCTACGCGGAGGCGCTGGTGGAACACCTGAAGCGCGACCGGGACCGACCCTATCAGGCCGAGGGACCGATCCAGGCCGTCTATGTCGGCGGCGGCACGCCGACGCTGCTGTCGACCCGCGAACTGGCGCGCGTGATCACGGCCGCGCGCGAGCATCTGCCGCTGGCACCCGATTGCGAGATCACGGTCGAGGGTCGGGCGCGGGATCTGGATTCGGACAAGGCACGGGCGCTCTTCGACGCAGGCGTCAATCGTCTGTCGATCGGCGTGCAGAGTTTCGACGAAGGTGTGCGCCGGCGTCTGGGCCGCAGGACCGAGCGCGGGACGCTGCTCCGGCGGCTCGAGGATCTGGCGGCGGCCGACCGGGGCGCCGTGATCGTCGATCTCATCTATGGACTGCCGGGTCAGACACCCGAGGTCTGGGAGGAAGACGTGCGCACCGCCATCGGTCTGGGTCTGGACGGCCTGGACCTCTATGCGCTCAAGCTCATGCCACAGACACCGCTGGCGGTCGCAGCGCGTGCCGGCAAGCTCGAGCCGGCGGCGGTCGAGTCGCACGGCGCCTTCTATGCGCGTGGGGCGGAGTTGATGGACGAGGCACGCTGGGAGCCGCTGTCGTCTAGTCATTGGCGCCGCAGCACCCGCGAGCGCAACCTCTACAACCTGGAGATCAAGGCCGGCGCCCAGTGTCTGGCCTTCGGCGCCGGCGCCGGCGGCTGTCTGGGCGGTCATTCCTACCGCCTCCTGGCCGACGTGGCCGAGTATGCCGAGTACGTGCGCCCGGGCCGGCCGCTGCTCGGCGGTCTCATGCGTCTGTCGCCCCACCATCGGTTGCTCGATGGCATCAAGGGCGGTCTGGAGCGCGGCCGGCTGGATCAGTGGGCACTCGCCGACCGGCTCGCGACGACGACCGGACTCGACCTGGAGCAGGTCGCCGGACCGCTGCTCGATCAATGGCAGGGCGCCGGATTGCTGACACGGGACGGACGCTGGCTCGAACTCACCCTGGCCGGCCGGTTCTGGCAGGTGACTCTGACCCAGAATCTGCTCGAATGGCTGGATCAACGTATCCGCGACGGCGCCGCTCCCGTGGAACGGCCCACCGCACTTGCCTGAGGAACCCCGCATGACACTCACCGAAACACAGAGCGACGCCATCCGTGCGTCACTACAGAGCAATCCAGGCGCCGTGCTGGAGGATCTCGCCAGGGAGCATGGGGTGAAGACCCGGGATGTCATTTACTGGCTGCCGGAGAGCGAGGCCCGTTCGATCGATGGCGGTCATTTCGAGGCCGTGATGCGCGAACTCTCGACCTGGGGCGAGCTGACCCTGGTGATCAACACCGGCGACGTCATCCTGGAGGTCCGGGGGTCGCTGCCCGAGGGTCGCGTGTCCCAGGGTTACTACAACCTGCACGGCCAGCCGGTCGGCGGACATCTCAAGGCCGCTAACTGCGATCTCATCGTGTTCGTCTCGCGCAAGCTGTTCGAGTGCGACACCCATTCGGTGCAGTTCTACAACCGTCAGGGTGACTGCATGTTCAAGGTCTATCTCGGACGCGACGCGCAACGCCAGCTCATTCCCCAGCAGGTCGAGCGGTTCCTGGCGCTGCGGGACGCACTCACGACCGATCAATGAGCACGGGCCTTCGCAACATGCCGACTCCATCGCTGTTCTGCTTCGGTCTCGGCTACACAGGCACCCGTCTGGCGCAGGCGGCCATTGCGCGCGGCTGGCGCGTGGCGGGTACCTGCCGTGACGCCGGGAAGGCTCAGGCGTTGCGCGCGCTGGGTATCCAGGCCCTGGTGTTCGACGGCCGCCGGTCGAGTCCGGAGGTCAAGGAGGCCCTGGCCTGGGCGACGCATCTGCTGGTCTCCATCCCTGCCGAAGCGGATGGCGATCCAGCCTGGCGTCTGCACGGGAAGGATCTGGAGGCGCTCGCCCCCCGGTCCTGGATCGGCTATCTCTCCACGACCGGTGTCTATGGCGACTGCGGCGGCGACTGGATCGACGAGACGCGCACGCCCAACCCGGCCACGCTGGAGAATCAGCGTCGTCTGGAAGCCGAGAGCGCCTGGCTGGATCTCGGCGCCCGGACGGCCTCGCCGACGCACATCTTCCGGCTGCCGGGTCTCTATGGTCCCGAGGGACGCAGTGTGATCGATGCACTCGAGTCCGGCCGCGCCCGGCGTATCCTCAAGCCGGGACAGGTGTTCAATCGCATCCATGTCGACGACCTCGTGACCGTCCTCCTGGCCTCGATGGAGCGACCGAACGCCGGGCGGATCTACAACGTCGCCGACGACCAGCCCGCGCCGGCCGACACTGTGCTGTGCTATGCCGCCGTTCTCATCGGCGTCGAGCCGCCGCCGGCCGTGCGCTTCGAGGAGGCCGAACTCTCGCCCTTCGCGCGTCATTTCTATGCCGAGTGCAAGCGTCTCTGCAACGCCCGCATCAAGCAGGAGCTGGGCGTGCGGCTGAGCTATCCGACCTACCGCGAGGGATTGCGCGCCATTGCGGCTGAGCGCGCTTCCTGATCTCCAAGTAAGGATTTATTGATGAGCGGCACCGCTTCCGGATCTGCTGACGAAGCTTCGGCAGGTCACGACTCACCGTGCGACTTGACGTAATCAAGGTACGAAGCCGATCCGGGGCGTGAGTATAATGCCCCTGCAGCCAGCCAGCACATCACGGCGGCGAGTCCTCCGGTCTCGACCGCCGCGTCATACGCCCGCCAGCCGATTCTTTTCGATAGATACATGAGGAGATGAAAATGGCTGGTTGTTGGCTCGCGCGTTCGCTGCTGGGCGGCGTCTGCGCTCTACCACTGGCGCCCCTCGGCGTTCAGGCCGATGAGAACGCGGGGGATCCGCCGCTCGCGATCGAGCTGGAGGGGATGACGGTCACGGCCAAGGGCTATGCGTCCGAGACGCTGGAGACACCGGTCGCGACGACGTTCGTCGAACGCGAAGAAATCCTGAACCGCAACGCCGACACGCTCGGCGAGGTTCTGCGTGGTCGGCCCGGGTTGGCGGTCGCCGGCGACGGCGCCCAGGGTCAGAACCCGGTGATCCGCGGCTTCAAGAAGGAGAGCCTAGTCCTGCTGGTGGATGGCATGCGCCTGAATTCAGCGCAGCCGGCGGGTGCCATCGGCTCGCTGATGTCGATCGGACTGGCGGACCGGGTGGAGGCGGTCAAGGGACCGGCCTCGGTACTCTATGGCACTGGTGCGCTCGGCGGCGCCATCAATGTGATGCTACCGCAGGCGCACTTCGACTCCGGCCTGGGTGTGGACCTAGCCTCCAGCTACGACAGCGCGAGTCGTGGTGTGCGCGGCACGGCGGTGATGCGCGGCTCCGAAGGGGATCATGCCCTGATGCTGGGCACCTCGCTGGCGAGCATCGGCGATTACGAGGCGCCCCATGGGCGGGTCGACCGCACGGGCTATGACTCCGATAGCTTCATCGGCCAGTATCGCTACCGGCTGGATGCAGCGCAGCAGGTTCGCCTGTCGCTGCAACAGCATACGGACTGGGACGTCTGGTATCCGGGTTCGACCAAGTCGCACGCCAATCCGCGCGTCGAGAGCACCACTGTTCACTCTCCAATGACCCGTCGCCGGCTCGCCGAGCTGGGTTACAGCCGCAACGGCGACGGCGAGCGTCCGCTCAATCTGGACGTGCGGCTCTATCGCCAGACCATGGACCGTGACATCTACTCGCGCGCCAATGGTCCGCTCGATCAGGACATCGGAGAGACCAGCGTCACCTTCGTCACTGATGGCCTGGACATCCGGGCGGACTGGTTGGCCAATGACCAGCACCTGCTGTCTTTCGGCGTCAACGCCTGGGAGATGACGGCCTCGCCGGAACGCTATCTGGCCAACCCGCCGAGATTCGCGCTGGCGCGCAACGACCCCTTCGATGATGCACGCATCCGCGCGCTGGGTTTCTATGTACAGGACGACATCCGCTGGGGTTCTCTGAACCTGCTCGCCGGTGTGCGGCACGACATCGTCAACGGTGACGCGGCCTCCATCAACAACGGCGCCCGTACCAGCGGCCTGGATCGTACCGACAGTGCCTTCTCCGGCAGCCTGGGCGCCATCTACGAATTCACGCCGCTACTGCGTCCCTATGTGAGCCTCGCGCGCGCCTTCCGGGCCGGCGAGATGCGCGAGCGCTTCGAGTCCTCTCCACGCGGCGACGGTTACTACTATGTCGGCAACCCCCAGATCGAGCCGGAGTATGCCAACCAGCTCGAAATCGGACTCAAGGGGGCGAACGAGACACTGAGTTACGGTCTCTCCGCCTACTACAATCGCGTCACCGACTACATCACCGGCAAGGATGTGTCCGGTGCGGCTGGCAGCAATGTGTGCCCGGCCGTCAATGCCGGTGCCTGCAAGGAAACGGTCAATCTCGGGCGCGTCACGCTCAAGGGTCTGGAGGCCGAGCTACGCTGGCAGGCATGGCCGGGCCACTGGTTGTCGGCCGGCTGGTCGATGGTACGCGGCGAGAACGAGGATCTGAACGAGCCGCTCTACCAGATGCCGGCCGACGAGCTGACACTCGGGTGGGAGGGCCGGGTCGCCGAGGGCTGGACGGCCGATGTGACACTGCGCCTGGTCCAGGACCAGAATCGCGTGGCGACCCGCTTCAGTAACGGCAGCGAGGATCCCACGCCCGGCTTCACCACGGCCGACATCGGCGCGACCTACCGCTGGGGACAGCACCGTCTGCGCTTTGCCGTGACCAACATCGCCGACGAGTCCTATCACGAGCATCTGACCGAGGGTGTCTCCGGCCTGGAGATCGAGGCGCCCGGCCGCAGCGTCGTCGTCAGCTACCAGGGGAGCTTCTGATGCGTGATTTCGTGACTGTATTGAAAGGGCATGGTTGGCCGCTCACCTCCGGGATCCTGGCGCTGGCCTTGATCGGTGTGCTGGTCTTCTTCGGCGTGCTCGGCCGCACCACTGAAGAGCCCTTCAGCGACGGCCGGATCCGGCTGGCGCTGACGAGTACCGAGCGCGACTTCGTGCTGGCCGAGATGCGCGGTCTGTTGACGGCGAGTCAGGCGGTGCTGATGGCCGCCCTGGAGGATGACATGGAGCAGGTCGCGCGGTCGGCGCGCGCCGTCGGCATGGCGGACGTGCGGGAGATGCCGATGGAGATCCGCGCCCCCCTGCTCGGCAAGCTGCCGCTCGGCTTCAAGCAGCTCGGCTTTTCCGTGCATCAGGGGATGGATGCCATCGCACTCGACGCCGAGACCCTGGGCGACAGGGACCATACCCTGCGTCAGCTCGGCGAACTGATGGGACGTTGTATCGCCTGCCACGCCGCCTATACTGTATTGTCGCCGATCAATGAACGGAGGAAGGCCGGAGGCTGAGCACCGGGTGGGAGTGTGTCGCTGCCGCGCCGCTCCCACATCGTCCGATCATGAAACGACAGAATAAGCATTCTCATCTACATCCCGGCGGTACTTGTCGGCCGCTTGCGTGGGCGACCGGCGTTTCTAAGGGGTCAAACACGACAGGAGCATGCGATGAGTGATCACAAAAGCAGTGCGCGCGGTGCGCCGGATCAGAGCCCGGATATGGAGACGCGGGGCTATGGCGGCTCGTCCGAGGGATCAGCGAAAGGGCCGGAAGGGCAGGGCGCTACAGGCGGCGGATACGGCGAGGCACGCGGCAATCCTCCGGCCGGTATGCCCCAGGGCGGCCAGCCCGGCTATGGTGAGTCCGCCGGCGGTCAGCCGCAGGGCTATGCCTCGCCCCAGGGTGGTCAGCCCGGCTACGGCGAATCCATGGGGCCGGCATCGGGGCAGGCGCCCTTCATGCACGGCGGCGCAGGCGCCATGCCGCCTGGCTACGGGCATCCCTACGCGACTCAGCCCGCCCCCGGTCCGGGCTATCATCAGACTGCTCCGCACTACGCCGCCGCCGCGATGTATTACGGCCAATATGCCGGTTATCCGCCGCCCCCTCCACCGCCGGGCGCCTATCCCTATCCGCCCGAGGCCTTCCAGACACCGCATCAGGGCTATGCCCATGGCGCGGCTCAGGGCGCCGGTCAGGCCCACGGGGCCAGCATGAGCGATCTCGTCAACGAGGTCGCCAATGGCGGCAATGGGCTGTCCACGCTCTCCAAGATGCTGAACTTCGATGACCCGGATTTCTGGAAAGGCGCGGTGGTCGGTGCGGCCGCCGTGCTGCTGCTGACCAGCGGTTCGGTCCAGAGTGCGCTGTTCGGCTCGAACGGCAACGGCGGCAAGGATTCGAGCACATGAGCACGCACTACGAACCACACTATTACCCGGCGCCGGCCTACCCCGTCCGCTCGCCCCAGTCCCAAGCGGCCCCAGATTGCGCGGCCCTGATGCGTCTGGCGACCACGGGGGCCATCGTCGCCGGCAGCGCGGCGGCGGCCCAACAGATCCGACGGTTTCAGTCCGGCGCCCAGACCCCGCAGGGCGCGCTGGTCGAGACCACCCGCACCGCCGTCATCGGCGGTGTGGCCACGGCGGCGGCGGGCGCCATCGCCTCCAGCGTCTCCGACCAGGGGTTCGGCCGACTGGGACTCATGTTCCTGATCGGCACGGCGGTCGTCTACGGGATCCAGAGCCGGATGACCGGCAGCGAGGACGCCTCATGAGTCAACACAGCCCACAACGCCATCAGCACGGCGTGCGCAAGAAGCTCGTCGAGGGCGTCGGCGGCGTCCTGGTCGGCGCCGCCCTGGTGCTGCTGATGCGCGGCCTCGTCAAGCGCCGCAAGGCCGAAGCCAACGGCGCCGACCCGACTCCATCCACGACTCCAGCCACTTCGGGAGATCCAGCATGAGCCATCACAACTATCCGCCGTTTCCGGGCGCCGGTCAGTACGCCGGTGGTCAGACCCCCGGCAGCTATCCGGGACCGGGCCAGTCACAGGGACAAGGGCCGGGAATGGGGGCCGCGCAACCCGGCCTGCCGCCGGCCTATCCGTATGCCCAATCGGCCTACTATCAACAGCAACAACAGCCCAATCGTTCGCTGTTCAACATGCCCAACGACCGCTTCCTCAAGGGACTGATGATCGGCGCCGCCGTCACCTATCTCGTCACCAACGAGCAGGTGCAGCGCACGGCCATCAAGGGAATCGTCAAGACCTGGTCGCTGTTGCAGGGCGGCATCGAGGAGGTCAAGGAGCGCTTCGGCGACGCGGCGGCGGAGCTGCACCACAGTCAGCAGAGCCAGGATGGATGACCCCGGTTTCCTGTCACATCCTCCATGAGCTGCCCGGCCGGCTGCGCCTGCGTGTTCCGGCGCTGGCGTCGGCTGGCGTCGGTGAGCCGCTGCGCTACTGGCTCGAATCGCTGGATGGCGTCCTGGACGTGCGCCTCAACCGTGCCGCGTGCAGTCTCGCCATCGACTTCGACCCGCGCCTGCTCCCTCGGGAGCGGCTGTTGGCGCGACTCGCCGACTTCAGACCGGGAGAACCGTCGGAACCGCACCGCGAGCCGGCGGACGAGCCGTCCGTCACGCCGCTGGTGCGCAACGTCCTGACGCTGCTGCTGATGCCGTTGCTGCCGCGCCCGGCCCAGCATGTGGCGACCTATCTGAACATCGGCGCCAAGCTGATCAAGGGTGCGGACACCCTGATCCACGAGGGCGTCAAGGTCGAGGTGCTGGACGCGCTGGCGGTCGGTCTCTCGGCGAGTCGCGGCAAGCTCTACACCGCCAATATCACCGATCTCCTGCTCACCCTCGGCGAGTATCTGGAGGAGCGCACCCAGCAACAGTCCGACCGCCTGCTGCGCCGGTTGCTGCGTCCGGCGCCCACGCTCGCCTGGGTCGAGCGTGATGGACAGCTCGTCCGGATCCCCGGCGATCAGGTGCGGGCCGGCGAGATCCTGGTCGTCGGTGTCGGCGAGACCATTCCGGTCGACGGTTACGTGGTCGAGGGCGCGGCCCTGGTCAATCAGGCCGCCGTCACCGGCGAGGACGTGCCGGTCGCGCGCGAGGCGCCCAAGCGCGTGGTCGCCGGTTCGGTGCTGGTCGAGGGCCGGTTGCGCATCGAGGCGACCCGAGTCGGCGAGGACACCACCACCGCGCGCGTCGCCCGCTTTATCCAGGACTCGCTCGACAAGAGCTCCGAGACCCAGCGTCTGGCCGATGAGCTGGCCGACCAGCGGGTCTATCTCACGCTCGGCTCGGCGGCGGCCGTCTATGCCCTGACGCGCGATCTGACGCGGGTGCAGTCGGTGTTCCTGGTCGATTACTCCTGCGCGCTCAAGCTCGGCACCCCGGTCGCCTTCAAGTCCGGACTCTACGAGGCCGCCAACCATGGGGTGCTGATCAAGGGCGGCGAGGCCATGGAGCGTCTGGCCGAGATCGATACCCTGGTGTTCGACAAGACCGGAACCCTGACTCACAGCGAGCTGGAAGTCACCGATGTCGTGGTGCTGGATCCGCGCTGCGGCGAGTCGGAAGAAACCCTGCTCGCCATGGTTGCCTCGGTCGAGGAGCATGCCACCCATCCCCTGTCCCAGGCCGTGGTCGAGGCGGCGCGCGAGCGCGACCTCCAGCACATCTCGCACGGCGAGGTCGACTACATGGTCGCCCACGGACTCAACGCTCAGCTCGACTGCTGCCGGATCATCGTCGGCAGTCGTCACTATCTGGAAGAGCACGAAGAAATCCGCTTCGACGCCCATGAGGCGCAGGTCAAGCGCCTGCTCGACGAAGGCAAAACGCTGCTCTATGTCGCCAGCGAGCATGGCCCCATGGGTCTGATCGCGCTGCGCGACACCCTGCGCGCCGACGCCGAAGCGACCCTGGAGCGGCTGCGTGCGCTCGGGATCGAGCGGCTGGTGATGATCTCGGGCGATCGTCAGGAGAAGGCCGAGGCCCTGGGGCGGACGCTGCGGCTCGATCAGGTCCACGGCGAGGTGCGTCCGGAGGAGAAGGCGGCGCTCATCACCGCGCTCCAGCGCGAGGGACGCAAGGTCGGTTTCGTCGGCGACGGCATCAACGACGGGCCGGCGCTGGTCGCAGCGGATGTCGGCATCGCCATGTCGCGCGGGGCGGATCTGGCGCGGGCGAGTGCCGATATCGTACTCACCGACGACCGTCTGCTCGCAGTCGCCGACGCGCGCGAGATCGCGTTCGGCACCATGCGCCTCATCCGCACCAACTTCAACGCCACCGTCGGCATCAACACCGCCATCATGGCCGGCGCGCTCATGGGCCGGCTCTCGCCCGTCGCCAGCGCGCTGCTGCACAACGGCACCACGCTCGGGGTGTTGGTCAATGCCCTGCAGGGTGCGCGGCTGTCGACCGGCGAGCGGGTGAGCGAAGACGAGTGAAGCGGTTTGGCTGGGGGGCTTTCATGAGAACCGGCCTTCAGGGGCCGGTTCGAGTGTCAATGAGTTGCCGGCCGTGGGTCGGACTCGGTGTCCGGGCCGGTTCCGGTCGAGGCGGGTCGCACCAGCGCCCTGCCGGCCCGGCCGGCACGCTCGAATCCATCCCGGACGCCATCGACGACCCTGTCGGCGCCCGCTCGGATCCTGTCCCGTGCCTCGTGATCCTTGAGCACGTAGGTGATGACCGTGCCGGCGGCGGCACCGGCTAGGAAGGGAATACAGTGGAACATGCGCATCATCCTCGCTGAACGGCTCGCGCGGCTCTGGAGCGGGCGGCCATCCTGGTCGATTCCGTGGAGGGAGGCACGCGCGTGAGCCGATAGGCCCTCACGGCATTCTTATAGTCCCCACTGTCCGTTATGACAAGGCGATGTGGCCGCCATCTGGAGGCGCTGCTCGCGGCACATCCGGGGGCGTGTTGGTCTCAACAGGTCTGGGCGGCCCGTCCGCTACGAAGCAGCCGGTGTTCTGGACGATGCGCGAGTGCA
>RZZN01000215.1 GCA_009929855.1 Gammaproteobacteria bacterium | reverse complement strand
CTGCCTGTTTGATAATGGCGGCGTGTTTATCAAGCGCATTCCATTGCTTGCCTTCCGGCGCACGAGCCGCAGCCGCCAAGTCCCTTATCACGGCCAGCAGTTCGGCTTCGCGGTCGGTTTCCTCGCACTTTGTACAATAGTACGGGTTCGGCGGGTAGCAACGATCAAATCCGTTGTCCGCTGGCCCTCCACATTTGGGGCATTTGGTTATATCGGTCATTCCATTGGCTCCGACTGGTCGTTATCCCCACCATCGCCGCCCACGGCTTTGCCGCGCCCACCTATAACCAGTGCCCAACCGCCTCTCCCTCCATACTTATCATCTGGAGACACTGCAAAAAAGTTGTCAGATTCAGGGTCGAAAACATAAATTGTTTCAGGATTATCGGTTGCCTCACACATCGCTTTTCTCCTTCGCAGGGGTATCGGTAATAACGGCCCCCTTGTTATTGCAACTTGTGCATTCAATCCAAAATGGCGCGTATACCTTGCCGCATTTCGGGCATGTCCATCCTTCGTTCATTCGCTTTTCTCCTTCACGGCGGCGGCGAGCATGGCTTTGTAAACCTCAACATCATTGATAATATTTGCTTCCCTTTTCCTTGGAAACACATCAATCAGAATTTTGTCGTGCATAACATCAAGCATTTCCTCTGTCGGCTCTTTAGGAACCAGCACATGCGTTTCCATAGCGGCATCGAGGTCGGCTAGGGCTTGCTTTGCCTTTGCAGCCCGCTCTTTGTAATCGTCGTAATTTCCGGTCCACTGCTGTTCTGCTTGTATCCTCAGCGCTTCCCGCACCCTCTGTAAAAGTCCTTCAGTCATGGTTGGTTTCCTCTATCAAGTGCATTGTGTACAGGGGCAATGATTTGGATGTGGAGAATGGAACGAAAGCATATGTTTAAGCGCCGATTTGACTTCTTCCTGATAAATCTGGAGAAACTCGTTCCCGTCAATATTCAGCATCAAAAGTTCAAGCGCCCCTTCATAATCAGGATCGTCAGGCGGCATTCCGGTTATTCCTTCAGTCATGGTTTTCTCCTATCTTCGCGGCGATTTCGGACGCTAGGGCTGACTGTCCTCTGGCATATCCGGTGTTGTAGTCGCTTTCCGGAAGCATGGCGTTCCAAGACTTTGTGCAAGTGGCCTTCTCCACCATATCCATGATGTCGCGCAGGGTTTGGGCGGCTTCTGTTTTTGTCCTGTCGGGGTGTTTGCCGTATTTCTCCATGTGCATGACAATCGTTGCTGGCACACTCACAGTAAGGGCTGAGTCCAGTTCTTCCTTGGTCATAATAAATACCTCCGTATCAAATATCCGCGCCAGCAAGCGTTCGGATGGTTCTCGCTCCACCATCTGATTGCGTCCAGTTCTTCCTTGGTCATTTCTTTTCTCCGATTGACCGGGCGGCAACCTCATGGATCACCGCAATGCGCTCCTTATAGGTCGATGAAGACGCTTCGGCATTTTCGAGAATGAGATTCATGTCCGCGCGGAGCCGCTTGTTCTCGGCAAGCATCGCCTCGATCTCGTCGCGGGCGAAGTAGCTTAACGCCTCCCGCACCCGGTTAAGCAGTCCTTCAGTCATAATGAATACAGCCTTTCTATAACATCGTCGCTCGTGTGTCCGTCCCATTCCGGGGCATAATCAAGTTCAACGCAGTAAAGTTTGTCAAACAGGCGTAAAGGAAGATGATATGTCGCTGACCCTTTCGGCGTTTCTATACCTGCAATAAACCATCCATCAAACATCGTACCGTCAGCGTGTTGCCTAGATTTCCATGAGCCGAGGCATTTGTTTGCCAACGCGATAAACAGGGCATGGCGGTGTTCGTAAAGCTCGTCAAACGTGTGGTATCCGTCGCTTATTTTGCCTGTGTCACTTAGTGGTGCGGTCTCTATCGGTCTCCACTCTATAGTCTCCCGCACTTTTGCTAAAATTTGTATGGCTTGCGTGGCGTCCATTCGTGCAGAACCGAAAGATGGGTCGTGTACTATGTTTTCTAAAAGATCTTGTATCTGGTCTAAATATTCAGTCATGGTTTTCTCCTATCTTCGCGTAAATTTCATCAGCAAAATCATGCCTGCCCTCACAGTAACCGGAGCAATGGCGCGGTCGCTCAATGTCCACCATATCCATGATGGCGCGGAGGGTTTGCAGTGAGCGCACAACAAGGCTGCCGTCCGAGTTTGCGTACCTTTCAAACCAATCCATAGCAGTATCGCCACACTCAACTTTCTTGAGATCAGCAATCGCAGCGTCCAGTTCTTCCTTGGTCATTTCGTTTCTCCTAGTGCTTCGCGGGCGCGTTGGCCTTCATCATCGTACCAATCCTCATAAGCAGTGTCCGAGCTTGGTAAATCACGATAATACTCCAGCGCAGCCCGTAGCCGCTTGTTCTCGGCAAGCATTTCCTCGATATCGGCGCGCGCGTTAAAAGCCATTACCGTAAAATCTGCATCCTCTTGGCGGTCAAAGTAGCAGGTACAATTACAGCAAGAGCCGTGCATAATATCGCGGTAGTTAATAGCGTCATAAACGGAACCGGAAGATGTCAAAGATTGCAATTCATCCTGCGTAGCCTTCTTCCCCGCCTCGATCAGTGCTTCAATTTT
>RZZN01000214.1 GCA_009929855.1 Gammaproteobacteria bacterium | reverse complement strand
TCGTGTTGAGCAACGGAAATGGGCTAAAAGCCATGGTCGCAATTCGGTCAGCAGCACGGGGGGACGGCGATTTTTTAGGGTTTTCTTTCAGGCACTAAGGTAGGTCAACACTTGCTTCTTGTGGACCGCAGCAAGTCGCTCGACGGACTTCAACTCGACGAGTAGCCGCCCGTCGAGAATGAGATCGGCCCGAAACCCTTCATCGAATCGTATCCCTTCGTAGACGATTGGGATCGGCACTTGGCGGGCGACGTGACATCCGCGCATCCTGAGCTCATGGGCGAGCACCGCTTCATAGACGCTTTCGAGGAGGCCGGGGCCCAGCCCCCGGTGGACCTTGATACAAGCGTCGACCAAGATCGCGGCCAACCGCTCCTCTTCAGCTCCGACCCCTTCGCGCCTTTGCGCCTTCGCGTGAGTCTCTTGGGTCATGCGCTTTCTTGGTAGAGGGCGGCTTGCAGCTCGTGCACGGCCTGCTCGAAGCCGGCCTTGTCGCCGAATGGCTTGATGAGCTGAAGCGGGGTGCCCATGGCGTTGAAGGGCGGGACCGCCAGCACGCGGACGTTGTCGAGGCCGGAGACCATGCCCTCGTCTCGGTACTTGTCGAGCAGGGCTTCGAGGACCGCGCGGGCCTGGGGGCCGTACTTGCTGAACACATCGCTCTTGGCGACCTTGCGGGCGCGCTCGCCGCGGGTGAGTGGCGGCTGATCGAAGGCGATGTGACAGATGAGGTCGAAGGGGTCGAGATCCTTGCCGACCTCGTCCAGCAAGGGGTCGAGCAGGAGTCCCTCCTCGGCCAGCTCATCGATGACGGCCTGCTTGCGCTCGGCGGAGCGCCACCGGCGGAGGAACTGGTCGAGACTCGTGAAGTGGCTGCGGATGGCGCGGCGGGAGTAGTCGCGCAGGCTCTCGGTGACGAGCTTACCGGCTTCGTCGAGGTATTCCACGCGCTCCGTCAGCACCGTCACCGGCTTGCCCTTGATGTAATACTTGGCGCGCGGCTCGGAGATGTCGGGCGGGAGGCTGATGTCCGGTGGTTGCGGGTCGTCGATGACGGTCTCGTCGTCGCTCGGTTGCGGCGGGATCGCGTCGTCCCCCGCATCGATGGGTGACACCTGCTCCGGGGGGACTGGCGGGTCATCCTCGTCCGGCTCGTAGATCTGCACCGGCTCGCCGTCGAACTCCGGATCAGCGAAGTGGTTGGTCGCCTTGCGGAAGTCGACTAGGGTGAAGTAGTACTTCTTGGTGTCCTCATGCACCCGGGTGCCACGCCCGACGATCTGCTTGAACTCGGTCATGGAGCCCACCTCACGGTCCAGCACGATGAGGCGGCAGGTCTGGGCATCGACCCCGGTGGAGAGCAGGCGCGAGGTGGTGACCAGCACCGGGTACTTGGACTCGGGGTCGATGAAGTTGTCGAGCTGCGCCTGGCCGTCCGGGTCATTGCCGGTGATGCGCATGATGTAGCGGGGGTTCTGCTGGGCGAGGTCTGGGTTCGCGTTGATCAGGGCCTGACGCATACGGGCGGCGTGCTCGGTGTCGACACAGAAGATGATGCTCTTCTGGAAGCGGTCGCCGCTCTGCTTCAGGTAGTCCGAGACCCACTTGGCGACGCGCTTGGTGCGCTCGTCGATGACCAGGACGCGGTCGAAGTCCTTCTGGTTGTAGTGGCGGTCTTCGATGTCCTCGTCGTTCAGATCGGTCTCGCCGGGGGTCGGCCGATAGCCTTCCACATCCACATTCAGGTGGACCTTGATGACCTTGTAGGGGGCGAGGAAGCCATCGCGGATGCCCTGCTTGAGTGAGTAGCTGAAGACGGGCTTGCCAAAGTAGTGGATGTTGGAAACGTACTCCGTCTCCTTGGGGGTAGCGGTGAGACCGATTTGAGCGGCGCCCGAGAAGTATTCGAGGATCTCGCGCCAGGCGGAGTCCTCGGCGGCGCTGCCCCGGTGACACTCGTCGACAACGATGAGATCGAAGAAGCCGGGGGAGAATTCGCGAAAGAGCTTCTGGCGCTCCTCGGGGCCGGTGATGGCCTGATACAGGCCCAGATAGATCTCGTAGGCGGTGTCGATCCGTCGGCGTTTGTCCAGCGCCAGGGTCAGATCGGTGCTGGTGCCGTCGGCACGCTCGATGGTCTTGGCGTGGGTGCTGAGCTTGGCCATGGCCGCACCGAAGGGGCGGAAGTCGTTGACCATGGTCTGGTCGATGAGCACGTTGCGATCGGCCAGGAACAGGATGCGCTTCTTCTGCCCGGACTTCCAGAGTCGCCAGATGATCTGGAAGGCGGTGTAGGTCTTGCCGGTGCCGGTGGCCATCACCAGCAAGATGCGGCTCTGGCCCTTGGTGATGGCCTCCACCGTGGCGTTGATGGCGTTGCGCTGGTAGTAACGGGGCTCCTTGCCGCTGCCGTCATCGTGGAAGGGTTGGAGGACGGCGGCCTCTTGGGCTGGAGAGAGGCCCTTCCAAGCGCGGTAGAGCGCCCACAGGGCGTCGGGGCTGGGGAAGTCGTCCAAGCCGAGCCTGGTTTCGAGCTGGGCGCTCTGGCCCGTTCGGTCGTGAAAGACGAAGGCGTCGCCGTTGCTGGCGAAGACGAAGGGCACGTCCAGGATCAGCGCGTATTCGAGCGCTTGCTGAA
>RZZN01000213.1 GCA_009929855.1 Gammaproteobacteria bacterium | reverse complement strand
GCAGAACGACAAAAGAGGCGCGCTTCGCTCGAATGATGGACGGGGCGGACGCTGGGAGAAAAGCCCTCGCGCCCTCTGCTCCGCAAGCGACGCATCCGGACTGGGGGGGCGTCGTTCATCCATGAACTCCTTCGACGACCGAGTCCCGAGTACGCCATGCGTCCTAGCCTGTCCATCCATGCCAAGGTCTTCCTGACCCTCCTGTTGGCCGCTGTCCTGGTGTTGGTCGGGACCCAGTCATTCGTGCGCTGGTCGCTGCAACAGGGACTGATCGAGCTCGCCGAGGCGCGCGAGCAGGCACGCATCCAGTCGATCGCCGAGCGTCTGACCGAGCTCTATGCCCGCACCGGCGATTGGTCCGAGCTGCGTGCCTCGCGACGGCTCTGGGTGGGTGTCTTGCTCGGGCGCAACTGGACGTCCGAGGGACGTCGCGAGCGCGAGGGACATGGCGAGCATCAGCCGCACTGGATGCGTCGATTCATGGGGCCAGAACGAGATGGAAATACGGATGCGCGATTCAACTGGCCACCGGCGCCCCTCATCCAGACCGAAGGACGGCTCGCGGACTCACCGCTGGAGCTGCGACTGATGTTGCTCGATGCCTCGGGCGGCATCGTCTATGGCCGTCCCGAGCTGCTGCCTGAGGCCAGACGCTTTCCGCTCGAGCTCGATGGACTGCCCATCGGGGAGCTGGTCTTGATCGCTGGGCCACCGGTCGCCGATCTCGCCGAGCTGAATTTCATCGAGCGGCAAGGCGGGCGGCTCTGGTTGATCGCGGCGGCGATGCTGGCCTTGACCGCCGTGCTGGCCTATCCGCTCTCGCGCCGACTGGTCCGGCCGGTGCAAGCCTTTCAGCGCACCGCCAGACGTCTGGCCGCGGGTGATTTCAGTGCCCGGGTGCCGGTCTGTGGACGCGACGAGATCGCGCGTCTGGGCAATGACATCAATGCCCTGGCGAGTGCATTGGAGCAGAACGAGGAGGCGCGTCGACAGTGGGTGGCGGACCTCTCGCACGAGCTGCGCACCCCCATCGCGCTGCTGCGTGCACGGTTGGAGGCCATGCAGGACGGTGTGAGGCCGTTGGATCAGTCGGGTCTCGGACAGCTGCATCAGGATCTGCTGCGTCTCTCGCGTCTGGTCGATGACCTCAACGAATTGGCCAAGACCCATCTGGGCGCGCTCACCTATCGGATGCATGATCTGGATCTGCTCGATCTGCTGCGTGCCGATGTCGCGTCCTTCGAGCCGCGTTTCACCGCGGCCGGCTTGAGTCTGGCGCTCGAGAACCGGCTCGGCCAGGCGGGCGGCGCGCCCTTGCGTGGCGACCCCGACCGCTTGTCTCAGCTCGTGCACAACCTCTTGCTCAACAGTCTGAGCTACACCGACCGCGGTGGCGGGCTGACCATCGGCATCGAGCCGGCAGCGGGCGGTCACTATCTCATCCGCTTCGCCGATACCGCGCCGGGCGTGCCGAGCGCCGCGCTACCCCGGCTCTTCGATCGACTCTATCGGGTCGAGGGCTCGCGCAGTCGCCACACCGGTGGCGCTGGACTGGGACTGGCGATCGCGCGCAATGTGGTGCAGGCCCATGGCGGAACCATCGAGGCCCGGGCCGCGGCGGCGGGCGGGGTCGAGATTCGCATCCTCTTGCCAGGCCCCGGTGCCGGACCACTGAGCGCGACCGCGGAGATCCCCTCATGAGCGCACACCCACTCATCCTGATCATCGAAGACGAGGAGTCACTGGCCGCCCTGGTCGGCGACTATCTGCGCGCGGCCGGTTTCAGGGTTGGGCATCTCGCCCGCGCCGAGCCGGCGCTGGATTGGATCGCGCGCGAGCGCCCAGCGCTCATCCTGCTCGATCTGATGCTACCGGGCCAGGACGGCTTGAGTCTCTGCCGGGAGATCCGGGCGCGTGATGCGCTCCCCATCATCATGACCACGGCACGGGTCGAGGAGATCGATCGACTCCTGGGGCTCGAGCTCGGGGCCGATGACTATGTCTGCAAACCCTATAGCCCGCGCGAGCTGGTCGCCCGGGTCAAGGCCGTGCTCAGGCGCACGGGCGCGCCGAGCGATGCGCACGGGCCTGCTGCGCTCATCCGGCTCGATGCCGAGCGTCTGCGGGTCTCGCACGGAGATGAGTCGATCGTGCTGACGGCCGTGGAGTTCGCGCTGCTCGCGGCGCTGCGGCAGGCCGCCGGGCGGATCCTCACGCGCGATCATCTGATGGACCGCATCTATCGGGACAACCGCATCGTCTCGGATCGGACCATCGACAGTCATGTCAAGAAGCTCAGGCGTCGGCTCGGCGAGCTCTTGCCGGACGTGGAGCTCATCCATGCGGTCTATGGCGTCGGTTATCGGTACGAGGAGCCGGAGTCACCGGTACGAGGAGCCGGAGTCACAGTTACCGAATGACTGATGTCGGCGGTCATCCCTCGGGGCGGGGACGCCCCCGCTCCCTTAGGGGGCGGAACGCCCCGACTCAGGGGAGTCGGGGCCTTTGGCCCCGAGTGGCGGTTGGTACTGGTCCTTCCTCGGGGCGAGGACGCCCCCGCTCCCTTAGGGGGCGGAACGCCCCGACTCAGGGGAGTCGGGGCCTTTGGCCCCGAGTGGCGGTTGGTGGCGGTCCTTCCTC
>RZZN01000212.1 GCA_009929855.1 Gammaproteobacteria bacterium | reverse complement strand
TGTGAGCAATCGACAACTGACGCCGGACGCCTTGATGGCGAAGGCTGACACGGCTTGTTCGTCCGCCCGAGCCTTGCTCGATCTTGGCGACGTGGATGGCGCAGCCAACCGTGCCTACTACGCCATGTTCGACGCCGCCCGCGCCGCGCTACTGGCGTCGGGTGCGCCGGTAGAGCCGGATATTGGCCGCACCCATGGCGGCCTGATCAGGGCCTTCGGCAACTTTCTGGTCAAGAACGGCCCGGTATCGAAAGAGGTGGGACGCCTCCTGAACCGGGCGCACGAAATCCGGCTGGTGGCTGACTACAACGGCGATTCCGTCGAGGCTGCTGACGCGAAGGAGATGGTGGAACAAGCTGAAACCTTCGTCGCCGCCATGCAGGCCGAGTTCATGCCGGAAGCCTCAGACGACAACGCTTTCACGCCATGAGTGCTGTGTTCAAAAGCATCGCTCTGGACACATGGGCGGGACGTCGCTACTACGCAATCGAGGTGATTGGCGAGACGCCAAAGAAGGCGCGAGTTCGCATTCTGGCGCCGGGCGGTGTGATGTTGCCGGGTCGCCGCTACGTCAACTGCAACGAGATTGTTTTGGTGCCCAAGCACGCGCTTTCTGACGTTCCCGCCGACCACAAGATAGAGCAGGGGTACTACGACGGGCACGTTGGGGGATATGGAGGGACGGTCGATGCGCGATGATCTTATCGATACCCTGCGGGACTGCGCCAACGCACTCGGTGAAATCCTGCCGCGCGATCACACCTACCGCAAGATCGTTGATCGGGCCAATCGCCGGCTTGACCGGCATGACGGTGCATCTCATGAGCAACGAGTCACCGATGCCTTGCGCAGCCTGATGGATGCCCTTCCTTCCGGCACGCAAACCTCTATGACGGTGTTCCGACCAGAGATCAACAGCCAGATCGTTCAATCTGTGTGGCATGAGATCATCATGTCATCCCGAGAAGGATTCAGACAGCGTGCTGACGAAGCTTTCGACGAGTTCGTGGCGGAAGAACTCTCCGACTACGAATATGGCGAAGCATCGTCATGCCCGCGAACATCCTGAACCTCCCCGAATTCAAGGTGCAGCGGGTCGAGGAAGCTGACCATGACTATCACGTCTACGCGGAAGTCTCGAACCCTCCGGGCGTCTGCACGGCCTGCGGCGCTGACCGTCTGATCGGCCACGGGCGCAATGAGCAGGTCATCCGCGACCTGCCGACCCACGGCAAGCGCCTTGCGATCTACGTAGACACCCGCCGCTGGCGTTGCCAGTCCTACGGCAAGACCTTCATGGAGGCGCTGCCTGCGGTCAACGCCAAACGCGAGATGACCGACCGGCTGGTGAAATGGATCGGCCAGCAGAGCTTGAAGCGAACGTTTGCCAGCATCGCCGACGACACCGGCCTGGATGAGAAGACCATCCGCAACATCTTCCGCGACTACATCAATGAGCTGGAAGCCGAGTTCCGCTTCGAGACACCGAAGTGGATGGGCATCGACGAAATCCATATCATCAACAAGCCCCGCTGCGTCATCAGCAACATCCGGAACAACGCCATCGTCAACTTGCTCCCGAACCGGGACAAGAAGACGGTGGTGAACTACCTCGACAACCTGCAAGGCAAGCCCGAGGTGCAGTACGTGGCGATGGACATGTGGACGCCTAACCGCGATGCGGTGCAGGCCGTCTTGCCGGATGCCCGGATCGTCATCGATAAGTTCCACGCTGTGCGCATGGCGAACGACGCCGTGGAGAAGGTCAGGAAGAGCATCCGGGAGCAACTGACGCCTAAGCAGCGCCGGGGCCTTATGCACGACAGATTCGTGCTGCTCAAGCGTGAGCGCGACCTGAACGACAAGGAGGCCCTGCTGCTCGATGGCTGGACGAAGAACTATCCCGAGCTGGGGGCCGCGTACAGGCTCAAGGAGAGCTTCTACGGCATCTATGAGGGGTCAAGTAGCCCAGAGGCCGCCATTGCGGCCTACGAGGCTTGGAACAAGGCCGTGGTTCCCGAAGTACGGGACGCCTTCCACGACCTGATCCGGGCCTTCACCAACTGGCAGAGGGGGCGAGCGGCTCAACCGCAGTCCGAACGGGCTATTGGACGATGTTTCCTGCAAATCCGTATAGATCCGGCTCCGCATCTGTAAGACATCGCGTTCAGCCAGCGCATCGGCCAGGGTCTTGCCCGTCTCGAACTCGACCTGGACATTGGTGCGGTTGATACGCTTGACCAATTCCTGAAAGCGCGTCATCAGCTCTTCGAGCTCTGCGATCAGGGTGTATGGATCCTCGAACGGCTGATCGCCCTCCTGGACCTTGACGCTGGTTGCGAGACGGGATTTCAGCTCCCGGATCCGTTTCAAACCATCGGCTCTCTGGATCAAGGCTTCGGCCAGTTTCATATGGCACCTCAGGTGTGTGACCGATCATGTATCCGTGCTCATCGTGTCCGGCATGATGATCTTGGAATCGCCACCGGTGGATTCGACTGACAGGATCGCACGAAGTCGCCCCGGCGGATGCGATCGAGCAGCCCGCCGGTAAGCGTCCGGAGAAATACATCTATCCCCCCCACTGCACGCTCGGCATGATGCGCTCAGGTTTCACGCACGGGGGTAGAGAGCATGGCACAGAAAC
>RZZN01000090.1 GCA_009929855.1 Gammaproteobacteria bacterium | reverse complement strand
GATCATCTCGGGGAGGCCGGCTTCGACCCGGTCTATGGCGCCCGTCCGCTCAAGCGCGCCATCCGCGCCCAGCTCGAGAACCCGCTGGCGCAGGAGATCCTCTCCGGCAAGTTTGGTCCGGGTGATCTGATCGAGGTCGGTCTGGAGCATGGCCAGCTGAGCTTCGAGCGGGTGCTGCAGGGCGAGCTGGTCTAGGCCGGCGCTTGTCATCCTGCCAGAGCCTAGGCTCTGCATCGGCTCTGGTGAGTCCAAGTAGCGTGCACTGACCTCGACCCTGTGGGTCGGTGCACGCTTTGGAAAATACTGATGACATCCTGATCTGGGTGGTTTGCGCCCGATCAGCGCCTGATTGTTCCTGGATGGCCAGGATGCATTCGGAATCGATCAGCGTTTCCTTAGAAGCCGGGAGGCGTCGTCTCCCAGGGGTAACCCTTCGCCGCCAGCGCGTAGCCGGTCTGGAAGAGCGCCTGCATGTATTGGGTGTCGAACTCTTCGTGGTGTGGATGGTTGAAGCTCGCTGGGATATAGGCGAGGTTGAAATCGACCCTGTCGTTCAGGGTGGTGAGATAGATCCGATAGAGGTCGCCAAGACCTTGGGTATGGATCAGCGAGGCGATCGCCCGCCCGGCGATGCTCATGGTTCGCCGCTCCACGTTGGCCCATTCTGGATCCAGTCGCGCGTTGCGGATGATGTAGACGCGTCGCTCGCGCTGCACGCCTTTGCGCTGACTGATCTCCCTCAGGTTGAGCGTGGGCGGATATACGAAGACCTGTGACATGGTGCCACCGTCCACGTGCATCTCTTGATAGTGCCTGTCATCGACCATGACATCGATCATGACGGGTGGAAAGGCACCGGGGATGGATGCCGAGGCAATCATGAGCGAGCGAAAGAGTGGCAGCGCCCCGGGGTCACGGCTAGCGGCGATCTTGGTCATGTTCCAGAGCACCGCTTGGCGCGCATCCAGATCGACCGTGGCGATCAACAGCAGGCGACCCTTCTCGTACTCTTTGGCGATGGCATCGAGCATGCTCTGGTTGACCTCCTGACCGACCCTGCCCCACAAGGGTGTGTTGTCGGCCATGGCATCGCTGGTCAGCGCGGCGAGGATCGAGCGTGGTTTCGCGATGTCATCGGGGCCGAGCGTGGTGTAGAATCGTTTCAGGCTCTCATCATAGGCCGGACCCAGAAAGGCGAAGGGTGCGATGAGCGCGCCCGTGCTCACACCGGTTACCAGCTTGAATTTAGGTCGCTGGCCAGAGGCCGTCCAGCCATTGAGCAGACCCGCGCCAAAGGCGCCGTTGTCACCACCCCCCGAGACGGCCAGAAACTCGACCGGCGGCAGCGGATCCCGCTGGCCCTGGGCGGCGCGGTGGGCGAGCTCGCGCTGGAGCGACTCGAGTGCCTCGCGCATCAGGATCTCGTGATCGATCCCGACGCGGTAGCGCACATCGGGGAGACCTGGGATGACGGCCCGGGTGGTGTCGGCTGGTGGCACCGCATCCTTGCGCATGGGCCCGGCGCAACCGAGTCCCATCAGGACGATGGCACCGACTGCGAACACACGAAAAAGCTGGCTCGGCATGAGATGAATCCGCTTCAGATTGGTCGACATTGACCCCGACTTGGGGGCAATCCGCTCGGCAACCGATCTGGCGGCTGAGTCCCGCTTCCGGCATCCCTGCCGGAATGGCACGGCGGATCCTGAGCCACGCAGGGGTCTGGGGCTAGGGCGTGTCGATCCTCTGCTCGGCGGCTGCCATCAGCACCGGCTCGGTCAGCTCGGTCGGCAGATCCTTGAATTTTTCCACCAGCGATTGCCAGAGTAGATTGTAGTAGAGTTCGCCGCGGACCAGAACGACGCCGTCGGCCGGGATCTCATAGAGCAGCTCGCGCGTCTCGTGGGGCTTGAGCCGGGTGTCGTTGCCGAGCTGGGTCGCGGTCGGGGGCGGTGCGGGCATGCCTTTGTCATCGGCCAGACCATAGTGGAAGTAGGCCTGCGGGTCGTCCTTCGATGGATGACCGGCGGCATTCTGCCACACGATCTCGCCTTGCTCGTCATAGGCGGTCAGCTTGATGAACATGTTGCGGAAAGGCGCGCCGGTCGGGATCGAATGCGGTTGGGCATTCTGCATGAAGATCTTGGTCTTGATCAGGTCGCCCTCGCGCGTACTCTGCACATCGAAGACCACCGCACGCTTGAGCATCTCCGGGCTATGCCCGCCTCCCATCGAATGGTCGACCAATCCGCCCGAGACCGGCATATGACACGACTGGCAAGCGACCTTGCTCCCGCTCTCGATGAATTCGTTGCCGGTCGCGCACAATGGAACATTCTGTGGGTTGTTGCGCTGATCGTGGCAACCCATGCAGGCATCCGAGGTCTTCATCAGGATCGGGCTTGCCTCCATGGTCAGCGCGGGGATCTCGATCCCATCGATCTCGACCGGCTCGCCGAGATGCGGATTCGGTTTCTGCGATCCGGCACTCTCATCGATCGCCCCTCCGAATAGATCATCGCTCGCCGCAGCGAGCTGCTGGAGGCCGCGTGGAAAGGCCGCGGGTCCTTGGAGGTTGTCCGAGAGCTCGTACGCCTTGAGTCCGAGGCGCATCTTGCCGTCCTCACCCTGAATGCCGTTGTACTTTTGCAGGGTATGACAGGCTACGCAGTTGACCCCTTCGCTGTAGGCGACATGGGCATCGAGCTTGGTGGTTTGGTCACGCGCCGCGTTGGGGGCATGACATTGGAGACAGATCGGGAAGGTACCGGATTTTTTGTGTACCTGACCCTCGGCCCTGGGGTCACCGACCTCCATCTGATAGAAGGCGCCATGGATCGGGTCGGATAGGGCCGTGCTATTGGCGTGCATCGAGCCCTTCCATTGCCGATAGATCTCCTCATGGCAGGTCTGACAGACCTCGGATGAGACCTTATGGATGGGCTCGGCGGCCTCCTCGGCTTGGACCACGGCCGTGCTGAAGATCGTGACGGTGAGGGCCAGACCCAATGAGATCGAAAGTCGTGCGAGCGTGAGTCGCATGAGGTGTCGCTCCTGATGTTATTAGAGTCAGTTGACGTGATCCGGGCGGTGCTCGGGTCACTCGGAATTCTCGAGATGGCGAGTATCAAGCGGCAAACGGCTTGCCCAACTTGGCTGACCCTCAGTCGCCCGTGTGCTGAATGGAAACATGGCGACAGATCCGAAAGCAAGCTGAATGAGTCCGCCAATTTCTTTAGAATAAAATGGAATAAGAATATACAAATGTAGTGAACGATATTGCTCAGGTCGGTGCGCGTCTTATAATCAAAGCCTCAAGCTGCTCAGCAGACGTTCTAGAGGTGCATCGATGGTTTCGTTCCGGTCCTTGGCCTTGTGGCGGCTCATTCTGCCCCTCTCGATTCTGGTCTTGGCTTGTCCGGTCTGGGCCGCCAAGGTCAAGCTCGACCCCAGTCATTGGGGCCATCCCGCCGGGTCGGCCTGTGTCAGCTGCCATACCAAGTCATCGGCCGGTCTGACGCAGCAATGGCAGTCTGGAGCGCATGCCGAGGCCGGGGTCAATTGCATGGACTGTCATCAAGCCGAGCGCTCGGACGTCGACGCCATCGAGCACGAAGGCCAGACCATCGCGACCATCGTCTCGCCCAAGGACTGCGGGCGCTGTCATGTCAAGGAATTCACCGAGCAGCAGGGATCGGTCCATGCCGAGGCCTATGCCATCATCGAGGATCGCGTGCCCGCGCTCGCGCACAACATCGGTGGCGTGCCCATGCAGGGTGCGTCATGTGATCAGTGTCACGGCTCACGGGTGAAGGTTCGGGGCGACGGTACCCTCGATCCCGCCACCTGGCCGAACTCGGGGATCGGGCGGATCAATCCCGATGGCTCCAAGGGGTCTTGTTCCTCTTGTCATGGTCGTCATCGCTTTTCGAAGGCCCAGGCGCGCGAGCCCTCGGCCTGCGTGCGTTGTCATTCAGGACCGGACTCGCCGGACAAGGAGATCTTCGAGGCCTCGAAGCACGGCATGATCTATGCGGCTCATCGTGACGAGATGAATCTCGATGCCGCTGAATGGGTGGCCGGACGCGACTACACGGCCGCGCCAACCTGCGTGACCTGCCACATGGGTGCCGCCGGCAAGCTCCCCTCGACACATGATGTGGGTCTTCGCAATGTCTGGAGCCTGAACACGCCGGTCTCCAAGCGGCAGCTGCTGGTCATGTTCGAGGATGGCCACAAGCTGGAGATCCCCGCCGATGTGCCGGCCCCACGCCGTGGGACCGAGCTGACCCGGGTCGATGGTACCGTGGGGGTCGTCAAGGCCGTCGTCCCACCCGAGCGACGCCGTCAAGCCATGAGTCTGGTCTGTGTCGAGTGTCACGGCAAGGGATTCACCGACAGCTTCATGAGCCAGTTCGACTCGGTGGTCGAGCTCTACAACGCCAAGTTCGGCGAGCCCGCGCGCGCCATCATGGACAATCTGTATCGCGAAGGCCTGCTGACCCTGACCCCGTTCGACGAGCCGATCGAATTCGTCTATTGGGAGCTGTGGCACGACGAGGGTGCCCGCGCCCGCCATGGTGTCTCGATGATGAGTCCCAACCACGCCTGGTGGGAGGGCATGTATCTGGTCGGCCGCAATTTCTATGCGCGGTTCCTGGTCGCCGCGCGGGCCCTGGCCGGCGAGCAAGCCGATGCCCTGGTCGATTCGGTGCTGAGCGCCAGCGAGCACCATCGTTGGCTGGATGATCCGGATCAGGCCAGTGCCATCCTCGGTTTCATGGGTGGGGAGGCGCACTGATGAAGGGCGCCAAGTCGTCCGTGCTCGGTTTCATCACCCGTCATGTGCTGATCGCGCTGGCGATCGGCAGCCTGGGCGGCATGCTGTTCATGGTCTTTTTGATCGAATTCGATCACTACACCAGCACCAATGCCTTTTGCACGACCTGTCACTCCATGACCTATGCCGATGAGAGCTTGCGCCAGACGGTGCACCATGATTCGGCATCCGGGGTGCGCGCCTCCTGCGGGGACTGTCATGTCTCGGAGGGACTCTTCGCGGCCACCTGGGATCATGCGATGGGCGCGCGGGACCTGTTCAAGCAGCTCTTCGGGCCGGACTACGACGATCCGGTCATCAATGCGCTGCACCTGCCGGATGCGGCCTTTCGCGCGCGCGCCTGGTTCCGCGCCCGCGATTCAGCCACCTGCAAGCGCTGTCACGTCCAAGAGGCGATCCTGGGCAAGCGGGTCGATACCGCGGCCATCCATCGCGAGGAGACGGACGGCAAATCCTGCATCGACTGTCATTACAACCTGGTCCATCGCAAGGTGCCGGATGAAAGCACCTTCAAGCGCGAGGCCTGGAATCGAATGGTCGAGGAAGAGCACGGGCTTGAGCCCGGCACGGCGGCCGCTCTACTGAGCGGCCGCGAATGACCGGAGTTGACGCCTGTCCTCAATCACGACCCGTTGGCTGGGACGAGTTGGCTGGGACTGGGTCGATGCGTGCGCGGTCCTGCTCAATGGTCGCAATTGTGGAAATCGAGTCGTGCGCCCGGAAGGAGCGCAAGCACGACGGCGGCGGCAAGCGTTGCCGCGCCGGCGAGCACCGCTAGCAAGGCGAGATGGGCGGTGGGGACGGCAAATCCGGTGACCTCCGCGATCAGCAGCAGCAGGATCCCAGTGAGAAAGAGTGTGCCGGACAGGATGATGGTCGAACGCAGTCTGTTGCAGGCACTCATGGCGTGCTCCGCTAAGGTAATTAGATAAGAATATACTAATATATTTGATGTAACAGTCAAGCACATCTTTTCGATGCGTCCGAGCGCCTCGCCTCAGCGCCCGGGAGCGCATGAGCTCATTCCGCTTGCGACCCTTGTCGCGAGCCTCTGGTCGGACTCGGCTCATCCGAGTGAGTCTATCGAGCCATCAAGATGCAGCAGATGAACACACAGGATGCCAATACGCACCGGTCTCGCCTGGTCGAATAGACGGCTCAGGGTGAGTCATTCGTGATCGGGAAGTCTGGCAGGCCCTCTGATCGGCACGCCTTCTGATGAAGCGCCCGCTCGACATGCCCCGACTGCTGCGTTTTGCTGGCTTGGAGTCCGACTCTCATGCGGCAGAGCCGCAAGGCTGGTGGACGTGCACGAGGGCCCGCTCATCGCGGGCCGCTCTGAGGTGGACTGTAGCGGATTGGGCGTCGGTCAACGGGACTCGGCGGGGAGCGTGGGCGCGGCGAGTTGAACGGTACCGATCGGGGCAATGCGGGCCGCGATGACCTCGCTCGGGTCGCCGGATTGTGGCGCATTCGGGTTGGCGATGACGAGGAAGGAGGCGGTGAGGATCACCGCTCCGCCAACCGCGCGCGTCGTGATCATACCGACGTCGAGGCTGGCCATCCGCTCGCGGATCCGCGCGGCGGTATCGACCGCCTTCTTCAAGTCGATGCTCTGGGTGATCTGCATGGCTATGCTCCTTTGTGGCATTGGTGACAACCATTTACTTGGTGCATGCCATAAGGGATTTAAACCGCTCGAAGATTCAGATTTTTCTAAGTATTGTCTCGATGTTTTCGAGCTGATCAGGGCTGTCTTCAAGCCTGGACCGCCTCACTCTAGCCACTAATCGCCAAGAGGATTTTTCATGATGAGTGCGAAGAGTGACATCTCACCGACGTTGGCTGAAGCAGGCGAGAGCAAGCCTGATGGGGCCGGGCCGCCCTCGAAGACGAATCCTCCCCGCGCGGGTGCACGCACGACGGCCCGACTCATCGCAGTCCTGGTCGTGACCTATGTCTTGGTGGTGATCGGGCTGGGTCTCCACTGGTCCCGTCAACCGCCCCACTTCAGCATCACTGGCTTGCAGTTGAGCGAGGTCGAATCGTCCGGCGGGGCGCCGGTCTCGGGCACCGCCGTCGTGGCCGCCGCGATCGGCGTATTGGAGGTCTTGCTCGAGAAGCCGGGCGGCTTTCTCTACAACGACATCGCCTTGCCTGGCATCTACTTGGACAACATCCCGAGCTGGGAGTACGGGGCCTTGAAGGAGCTGCGTGACTCAGTCCGCGCCTTGCGTAATGACTTCAGTCGCTCGCGCACGCAATCGGTCGAGAGCGAGCGCATGAAGCGTGCCGATGTCAGGCTGGCCATCGATCCTGGATCCTGGCTCATGCCATCCGCTGAAGTTGAATATCGACAAGCGCTCGATGAGCTGCGTCTCTTCATGCGGGATCTGAGCCTCGGCGGCGGTGCCAATGCCGTCTTCTATCCACGTGCCGACAATCTGGCGGCCTATCTCGCGGTCGTGGAAAAACGCTTGGGTAGCCTGGCGGTGAGATTGAGTGCCAGCGTGGGTGATCACGAGCTGACCTCAGGTCTGGTTCCGCCGATGACGAGCGATTCGGGCATCCAGCTGCCAGATGAGGATTTGCCGCCACAATCGGCTCGATTGAGCACACCCTGGCATCAGGTCGACGATGTCTTCTATGAGGCGCGCGGCTATACCTGGGCCTTGCTGCACATGATGCAGGCGATTGCGATCGATTTTGCGGATGTCTTGGCCGCGAAGAACGCCTTGGTCTCGGTCCAGCAGATCATTCGCGAGCTGGAGGCGGCGACCAAGCCGATGATCAGTCCGATCGTGCTGAATGGGCATGGCTACGGTTTTCTCGCGAACCATTCATTGGTGATGGCCTCCTATCTCTCGCGCGCGAACGCGGCAGTGCTGGATCTGCGGATCCTGATGCAACAGGGGTGATCGCGGGTCGAGCGATTCCCCACCGTCGAGAGACCGGGCTTGCTGAATGCAGCAGTGAGCAAGACTCACACGTCCAGCCCACGGCAGCGCCCGGTCAGTGGTGTACGGACGGGCGCCGCTCGCTGGGCTCGCGCAGCCGGAAGATGACCGCGTCGACGAGTGGCACCACGAGGTGCGTCAGCGCCGTGGCGAAGGCCAGCTCGAATATGACGGTCACGGTCATGCTCTTGAACAAGGGGTCGAGCGGCAGTGGCGCAGCAGAGTGTCCTCAACATCACTCGATGACGGCGCAGTATCGGGCCAGGCGTGGCCCCATCCTCGCCGACCGGCTTGACCTTGACCTTGGCCTTGACCTTGACCTTGAGCACTTCCCACGCCCGCAGACCAGGTTGACGCCCCCATGCGCGTTGCAGGAAGGATGCACGTCGCCCCTGTCCTTCCTCGGGGCGAGGACGCCCCGACTCCCTTGACGGCCTTCGCCCAGAGAGGAGTCGGGGCCTCCCGGCCCCGAGTGATCTTGCGATGAATGACCAGCGATCTGGGCCTAAAGGGTCTCAGCGAGCCTCGATGGCCAGCTGGACCGTGCGATGGGTGGATGCCGAGCTGGACCGTGCCGATGGGTGCGATGCGGGTCGTCACCACAAGGCTTCAGTGGTCCAGTGCGACCTCGGTGACACAGACCCGATTGCGTCCACCGGCCTTGGCGACATACAGCTGGCGGTCCGCGGCTTCGATCAATGACTCTGGCGTCATCTGCAAGGTCGGCTGGCAAAGTGCCGCGCCGATACTGATACTGATACTGATCCAGTCCGAGGCATCGGAGGCACCGTGCGCGATATGCAGATCCTCGACCCCGGCGCGGAGTCTATCGAGCGCGCGGTGCACGGTCAGGACACCAGCGCCCTATTCGAAAAGCGCTATCGTCATCGCAACGGTCATGTCGTGCATGCTCAGGTGGCCTCCTCGCTGGTGCGCGATGAGCATGGACAGGCGCTCTATTTCATTTCGCAGGTCCAGGATATCACTGCGCGCAAGCGCCAAGAGCAGGAGTTACATCAGGCTCGCGAAGCGGCCGAGGCGGCCAACCGCGCCAAGTCGGTCTTCCTCGCCAACATGAGCCCAGCGCTGCCCAAGGGTGCGCGGCTGTCGACGTCGGAGGTTGCGCACCGATTGGCCCAGGGTGACGAGCCCTGGCGTCGCGCACTCTGCGAGGCGGTGGCCCTGGGCGATTTCGAGCTCATCAGCGCAGCACTGGCACAGGCGCGCGGTCTAGACGATCGAGTGCGCGAAACCTTGACACGCTGGATCGAGGACTATGATCTCGATGCCTTCGTACAGGCCCTACGCTGATCCTCGAGTCTGGAGAATGCCGGATCCTGTTGTTCGTCGACTGAAAAAAATCTACAAATCTAAAGACATGCTCACTGCCCCGCAGGCTAGGTTGACAAGACGCCAGCCATGGGGCTAGTCTCTGTTAATAAGAATGATTCGCATTGATGTGCCGGTCCTATCTTGCGAATCCATTCGAGCACCCCCGGCCAACCGCGGAGATCCGCCGCGGATGCCAGCCGGGTGTTTCCAGCTCAGCCGCCATCCCATTGGAGACAGACGCCATGTCGAACCCCGCCCAAGACCCGAGTCACATCCTGGCGAACGATGATCTGCCGGTCCATCTTTCGCCCGAAACACTCAAACAACGGCTTGCTGATCTGATCCGCCTGGCCGCGCGCCAAGGATCGGGCCCGCTGACCGAGACCGTGGCGCGTCATCTCCAGGCGCTGTATCTTCATCCCAGCCCGCGGCTCGATCCAGTCGAGCGCGCTGCCTATTGTCGTGCGGCCAAACATTGGCGCGGGCTGGCGCGCGTCCATCCAGCCCTCATGGCGTGAAGCGCAAGACCGCGTTCAATAGTGCGTTGGCCCGGGCATCCAGTGTCGCGGGGTTGAGGCCCTGCCACTGGAATGCTCGCTGACCGTCGTCCACAATACGGCTATATCTCCTCGCCCCCGCCCGCCCTGAATGGGGTAAGATCGTGTGCTCCCGTCCGCGGCTCTGACGGTGCTTGTTTCCAGCTGCCATGGAGATTCAGTCACGCTGAAACGAGCGATTCAGCGTGTTGTTACAGACCTGCTACACTTGATCAGGGATCCACTGGTCCATCAGACTGCACCTGATCGAAAGGTTGACCGGGCGTGGGTCCTGTGAACTGCGGCTCGCGGCCGATGGGTGATCATGCGACTTCGCCGAGATCGTCCCCATCATCGCCACCAGTTAGGATCAGTGGTTTTCATCCATGTCAGATCAAAAGATCAATCTGACCGAGCTTCGCGAGCGCGCGGCGAGGTCGATTGCGCATCGAGCAGACAGCCAGTCCGCCAGATCAGACCTGCCAACCGATCTGAATGTCGAAAAGCTGGTCGAGGATCTGCTCATCCATCAGACTGAGCTGGAGCTCCAAAACGAGGAGCTGATCCAGGCCCAGATCGTCAGCGCCACGGCGCTCGAGAAGTACCGCAGACTGTTCGAGTACTCGCCTCTGCCCGCCTTTCTGATCGATCTCCAAGGCTTCATCCAGGAGTCCAACCAGGTGGCCCGGGAGCTGTTTGGGCTCCCTCGAGAGCGCCGATTGGCAAAGGGGGCGCTCTTTCAACTCTTTGACTTCCCCAGTCGCGCCGTACTCTATCAGGCACTCAGAGACCCTGCCGGGCCGACAGCCAGCACACTCGAATGGCTTGGCGCGCGTCTTGGCTCCAAGGTCACGATGCCTTGTGATGTCCACCTGATGCCCTTGCCCGAGACCGATGCAGGGGCTGTTCAGATCCTGGTCATGCTGATCGATCGTCGCCAGGAGCAGGCACTGCGCGCGAGCGAGGCGCATTCACGCACGCTTGCGGCCGAGCTGGAGATGCGTGTCGAGCAGCGCACTGCCGAGCTGGCGCAAGTCAACGAGGCGCTGCGCAACAGCGAGGCACTCTATCGGACGATCTACAACAGCGTCGGCGATGCCATGGTCATCTTGGACGCGAACGGCAATTTCCTGTCGGTCAACGACACCGCCTGCGCCCTTTATGGCTATGACCGAGAGACCTTTCTCGGGTTGAACATCACCGACATCGACACGCTCGACGATGTCGTCTATGCGCCGGAGCGGCTCGCCATGATCCTCGAGCGGGGTCAGGTGATGTTCGAGGCACACCACCGCGATGTGCAGGGGCACGAGCTGATCGTCGAGATCCAGGCGGTCAGGGTCAACTTGGATGGGCGCACCTGTCTTCTCGGCATCTGGCGTGACATCACCGAGCGCAAGCGTGCCGAGGAGGCACTGCAACGATCCAATCAGCGTTTGATGACGGTGCTCGATGCGATGGATGCACTGGTCTACATCGCGGATACTCAGACCCATGAGCTGCTCTTCCTCAACCAGGCGGCTCGGCAGGCCTTCGGTGAGGGTATGGGCCAACCCTGTTATCGCGTCTTGCAAGACCGTGAGAGCGCTTGCCCCTTCTGCACCGATGACAAGCTGCTCGATGCCGACGGCAATCCCATCGGGGTCTACCGCTGGGAGTTTCAGAACCTGGTCACCAAGCGCTGGTACGACCTGCGCGATTGCGCCATTCGCTGGACGGACGGGCGGTTGGTGCGCATGGAGATCGCGACCGATGTCACCCGCTACAAGGAGACCGAGGCGGTGTTGCGCGAGAGCGAGGAGCGTTTTCGTCGGCTCTTCGAGGAAACCCGACAGCCCTTGGCGTTGATCGAGGATGGTCGTTTCAGCGCGGTCAATCGGGCCACGCTGGAGTTGCTGCGATTTGAAGACTCCAGGCAACTGCTTGGCCTGACCCTGGCTGATGTGTCGCCACCGCTGCAGCCCGATGGACGTCCGTCCGCTCCAATCATGGACGAGCAGGTGCGGCTGGCCTTCGAGCAGGGTGCCAATCAGCTCGAATGGGAGCATCTGCGCGCCACTGGCGAGCGCTTTCCCGCCCAGGTTCTGTTCACATCCATCCGTCTGAACCAGCGCGATGCCTTGCATGTCGCCTGGAACGACATCTCGGCGCGCAAGCAAGCCGAGCGCGAGCTCCTGCGCAGTCGCGCCGATCTTGAACATGCCCAGACGCTGGCGCGAATCGGCAGCTGGACCCTCGATTTCACCACCAACAAGATGGAATGGTCGCCTGAGGTCTATCGCATCGGCGGGTTGGCGCCGGGCACCCCAGTCGATCCAGGGACCCATGTCCACTTGGTTGCTCCCGAGGATGCGGTGCCCTTCAATGCGGCCTGGCAGGCGACCCTCAAGGGGGCGCCCTACGACATCACCCATCGCATCATCGTCGCCGGCGAGGTCAAATGGGTGCATGCCCAGGCCGAGATCGAGCGTGATGCCGAGGGCAATCCAATCAAGGCAATCGGCACCCTGCAGGATGTGACCGAGCGCAAGCGCGCCGAGGCTGAGATTCAGGCCCTGAATCTGGGGCTCGAGCGACGGGTGGCTGAGCGCACCGCCGAGCTCGAGGCCGAGATCGCCGAGCGCAAGCTCATCGCGCTCGAGCTGCAGACGGCCAAGGCCGAGGCAGAGGCGGCCAACAACGCCAAGTCATCCTTCCTGGCCAACATGAGCCATGAGATCCGCACGCCCATGAATGCGATCATCGGCATGGCCTACCTGGCGTTGCAGACCGCGCTCGATCCCAAGCAGCGCAACTATGTCGAGAAGATCAGTCGCTCGGCCGATGCCCTGCTCGGCATCCTCAACGACATCCTC
>RZZN01000089.1 GCA_009929855.1 Gammaproteobacteria bacterium | reverse complement strand
GGTCTGCAGCACTCAGGGCCAACATCACGCGCAGCGGCATTTCACGACTCTCGATGACGGTACGAACCGACAACTGACCGCAAACGAGTCCTGCCGTCACTGATGCCGAAAATTTTATGTCAACGACTTATCAGCTTGGACGCCGCTCGATCGAGAACTATCTGCCTGAGCAGACCCTCAGAAGATGGCAGAGCAAAGGACAGGGAGCAGAGAAGACACGACGCAGGAAACTGATCGATGCACTCTGCGAGTTGCGAAAATCATGGCCGGAGGCAGCACGACAGATCGATATGAAAGGTGGCTTACTCGGCGATGTCTCACCGGCTGTACGCAGTAAGGTCGAGAAGCATGGCCGTGACCTGCGTGACGAGGACCTCGACAACCTCTTCCAAGGACTTCCAGAGCCGGTGCGCAGACAACTGAAGAAAGGCTTCGGCAGATCAATCGCAGAGCTATTCGAGAGCGATCTGCCGGGTTTCGACGACAGCTTCCGCATGGAATTCGATCGCGATGCGCAGGCACATGCACAGGGCCGCGAGACGATCATCGCCTCTCTGCTGGCGAGGCTCTAAACCATGGCTGGACTCTTCGAGACCCCCCAGGTGCCGCGGCTCCCTACACTGCTCGACGAGGTGCGCGACGGGGGTATCCTGATACCTGATTTCCAGCGTCCACTCGAGTGGAACGATAGCCAGCGTCTGATGCTGCTGGACAGCGTCGCCAAGCAGATGCCGATCGGTGCGCTCTTGGTGTGGCGCACCCGCACACAGTCGCTGCGCTGTCTCGACAGCCTGGGTGCCTTCAAGCTCCCGAAGACCCCCGGAGCTCAGGTACCCCGTTCCTATCTGCTCGATGGCCATCAACGGCTGGCGACGCTGCTGGCCGCGCTCACCTGGACTGAGGACACCCTAACCCTCCAGCAACAGGGGATTCGCTGGCCGATCTAATGCGATCTAGAGGCCGACAATGATGAGCGGCTCTTCCGCTTCCACGCCCGCAAGACCGAGCCCCCGGTGACCTGGCTGCCCATGTACGCCTTGCTGGAGCCGAGAAGGCTCTATGCGCAGTAAAAACGTCTCATGGAATCGGGCAAGGAGGCCGCAGCAGATCGCGCTGAGGCCCTTGCCGAGGTCTTCAAGGATTACCAGATTCCGATCGTTCCACTAGTCAGCGAAGACCTCGACCTCGTCCTCGTCGAAGGGCAGGGCACCCATCGCGGGGCGTCCGCCATCGGGAAGGCGCCAGTCGTGGATGCTCATCTCCGTCTCGGTGACCTCGCCGATCTCCATGTCCCAGTCGCCCCGGCGTCCATAGCCCGTATATTCGGCCCAACCGCTCTCGTTGATACTGATCAGGGCGAGATACAGATCGCAGTGCGCCGCCGCAGCGGCCGGGACCAGCAGTTGCGCCGCGGCCGCATCCTTGCCCTTGAGCATCGCGAAGTCGAGCTGGTCTTGCGTGTAGGCATGCTCGAGCGGGTAGACCAGCTTGTCCGGGGCCGACTCGGAGTCATCCCAGGCGGTCAGCAGCCGGGTCAGCCGGTCTTGCTCCTGGTCATAGTCGGGTGGGCGTGGCAGCTTGCCCTTGCCGACGCGCACCAGGTTATAGATGAGCGCCAGGCGATACCCGGAGGCGATCGGCAAAACCTCGTGCACACAGTCGGCATAGAAGGCGGCAAAGGCGGCCTCAGCCGGCTCATCGCGATGCAGATCGAAGCGGACCTCTTGCCCGCGGTGGCGGATCAGCAGATCGCCGCCGCTATAGTCGCCAGGGAGCACGATCACTAGGGTCGCGAACATCCCCGGTGCCTTCTCGGTATCGCGATGGGGGACGAAGAAGCTGCCGGTGTCATAGACCAGCAGCTTATAGATCTGGGCCTCGATGCTCGCCGCGACCCCGAGTCCAAGACGCACGGACTCCACCACCTTGGCCAGATCTTCGGACCAGTGCCGCCCGGTGAGTCGCACCCGAGTCGCATCCAACTGCCAGGTTCGGCGTACCCGGGGATCGACGAGCGTCTCGGTCCCGCGCCCATAGGGCGCTTGCTCGGCGATGGCCACCAGTCGCGCGGCCTGCTCTGGCATGAGCGGCAGGGCGATCGGCCCCAGACCCTCGATCTCCAGACGAGGTGGATGCATGTCGAACGAGCCGGAGACGGCAAAGCTGCCCGGACGCTCGACCCGCTCGAGGACATCGGCGAAGGCTTGGTTGAAGTCGGTTATGACGCGGTCTCCGAATTGAATCAGGCGCATGGAAAAGCATGGAAAAGGGGCCAGGCTCGATACATTCAAAGCGGCAGCTCGCCCTGCCCCGCATCTTTCGCTGAGGGCTGCTCGTGTTGCTTCCGAGGCCTGCCGCGCTTGCGCAATTCCTGGCGCTGGCCGGTCATCGCGTCGATCTCTTGATCGAAGCGATCATTGCCGACGGGCTGGTCCTGGTTGAGTGCCCACAGGACGCGCCCGCGGTTTCGATGTTGACGAGAGCAGCCGGCGTGGGGCATTCACTGTAACAGGCTTGCGGGCCTGATCCAGATCGGCTAAACATCTGAAGACACAGACCAAATGTCAGTGTCTCAGGGAGTGCGCGCGTGGCGATCGGGGCGCGCCCAGCTGACCGACCCTTGAAGATCAGCAATCCAGTGGCACACTCGGTCTGCCCCCTCGGAGAATCACCACCCTGATGATCATGCCCGATCGACATCATACCGCCATCGTGGTCGGTGGCGGACCCGCCGGCTCGGCCGCGGCCTACACGCTCGCACAGCAGGGCGTCGATGTCGCGCTGATCGACAAGGCGGTGTTTCCGCGCGAGAAGCTCTGTGGCGGTCTACTCACGCGGCGAAGCCAGACGATCTTCACCGAGGTCTTTCAGGCCGACTGGGTGCACGCCCATGAGTATCGGGCGCATGGCGTTCGCATCTTCGCGGGGACGCGTCTGCTCACTCAGGTGGAGGATTACAGCGAGCTCTTCTTCACCCATCGCCGCGACTTCGACGACCATTTGCTCGGACTGGCCCGGTCGCGGGGGGCCGTGACCCGGCTCGGCGACGGGCTCGTCAGTCTCGATCCGGCCGCGCGGGTCTGCCGTCTGCGCTCGGGGGCGACACTCACCTACGAGTATCTGATCGCGGCCGACGGCGTCAACAGTCTGGTCGCCCGGGCGATCCAGGGCCGCGCATTCGACCCCGCTCGGGTCGCATTCGCGCTCGAGCTCGAGCTCGAGCGCACGCCGAGCGACCGTGACGTGACCCTGCCGGAGATCCATTTCGGGGTCGTCGATTGGGGTTACGGCTGGGTCTTTCCCAAGCGGGAGACCTTGACGGTCGGTATCGGTGGTTTACAGCTCAAGAATCCGGCATTGAAGGCGCGCTTCGCCAACTTCTTGGCCGCGCGCTTCGGCGACCGACCGCTGGGCCGGATCAAGGGACACCACATCCCCTTCGGTGAATACCGCAAGACACTCGGCGCGGGCTCGGTGCTCCTGGTCGGAGATGCCGCTGGATTCGTCGAGCCGATCACCGGCGAGGGGATCGCGTTCGCCATGCAGAGTGGACACCTTGCCGCGCTCGCGATCCTGGATGCGCTGCGCGCTGGCGATCCAGGGTTGGCACTGCGTGCCTACCATGCCCGGTCACGTCCCATCACCAAGGTGCTCGATCATGCCAACCGTCTGCGTTATCTGATCTTTCCAAAAACAGCCGAGGCACTGTTGGTCAAGGCACTGCCGCTGACCAGCAGCCTGCCGCGCCGTCACCTGGACCTGATGGCCGACGCGATCAGCTACGACGACTACACCAGGCATCTGCTGCGCACCGCCCTGCGCTGGGGCGCCCGGCGCGCCCTGGCCAGGGTGCGCGGCGGTCACGGCGGGCCATGACCCGCGCCGTGCGCGAGATCAGCCGTGCCTGGCACAGCACGCCCGATGGTCCGCGATGGCTTGAGCTCACGGTGCGCGAACCTGAGGTGTCATTCGCCGCCGTGCCCTGTCAAGCGTCTCTTGTATATACTCATCGCCGTTCCTAAAAGAGAGCCCAACCAGGCACCGGACAGGGGGGAGATCAGAGATCATCCGCGACTGCGCATGCCCCGCGCACCCAGGTCGCGGCGCGACAGAAAGCAGAGCACCGGCTCGACAAGAAGCGCCACCACCGCGCCAACGGAGGCTTCCACCGTGATCGATATCGATTCATCCCTGATCCTCGAATGCGAGAAAGAGCCGCTGGCCCATTCGGGACTCATCCAGCCGTATGGCACACTGCTGTTCATCGACAAACAGACCGGTGCCATTCATGGTGTCGGAGCCAACTCGGCAGAGCTGCTCGGTGAAGCCCCAGCGCAGCTCCTCGGCCAGGATGGGCATGAGTGGCTCGAGCAGAACCTGCCCGATCTCGGTGCACTGCCGGCGAACGCGGGTAAGCGGATCCATCTGATCGCGGCGCTGGATCTCGGCCATGGAGAGCTCGATGTGCTCGTCTCACCGAGCAGCGCGGGCTGGATCCTCGAATTCGAGCCCTCGATCGCGGAGCAGACGCCCGCCGATGGCTATGGGCTCGAGCCAGTGACTGGCCCCATCGACGCCACTCGACTCGAGCAGCTCCAGCAGAATCTCGTCGAGACGGTGCGCGCAATGACCGGTTACGCGCGGGTGATGCTGTACCGCTTTCACGCGGATTGGTCGGGCGAGGTGATCGCCGAGGCCGCTCGACCCGGTCAAGGCACCTATCTCGGACTGCGCTTCCCGGCCTCCGACATCCCTGCCATCGCACGCGCGCTCTATGCACAGACACCCTACCGTCATATCCCGGATGCCTTGGCCCCGCCGGTCGCGCTGCTGAGCCGCACGGGTGATGGCACTCAGCTCGACCTGACCTGGTCCGACCTGCGCTCGGTCTCGCCGGTGCATGCCCAGTACCTGAGCAATATGCAGGTCCGCTCATCCTTCTCGGTCTCGGTGATGCTGGAAGGCAGGCTCTGGGGCCTGATCGCCTGTCATCACCCACAGCCACTGGCCATCTCGCTCCCTCGCCGACAGCGCTGCAAGACGCTGGCGTCCGAGTATGTCGAATCATTGGAATCATTCCGCAAGAGCGCGCAGCGTGCCGTCTTTGCATCCTTGACGGCCGCGCTCACACCGATCGAGCAGGCACTCGCCCAAGGAGAGGCTCTGGCCGACACGCTCACCGCTGGATTTTCCGAGCTTGCCCCACTCTTCGGCGTCACCGCCGGTGTGCTCTTCATCGACCACCGCCCGACCCTGCTCGGTGACGCGCGAGATCCGGAGACCTTGGCTCGGCTGCATCAGTGGTGTCTGGTCAATCAGAGCGAAACACTCTTCGCGACCGACCATCTGCCCGCAGCGATCAGCCCAGAGCCGCTGAGCGAGGCGCCACGCGGGGTCTTGTCCATCGGCTGGCGCGCCAGCCGCTTGGGCGAGGTCATGGTCAACCTTTATCTGCTCCGACCCGAGGAAGCCGGTGAGATCGCCTGGGCCGGCAACCCCGAGAAGCCGATGGAGTCGACCCCCGACGGTCTGCAACTCTCGCCACGCCATTCGTTCGAAAAATGGGTCGAGGTCCGTCATGGCTATTCCAGGGCCTGGGACGAGGACACCCTGTTTGCCGCCCGACAACTGCGCGATCAACTCATGCGCTGGCTCTAGCTGACCATCCATCACCCAGGTACCTGACTTGAACCGGCCCGATCCATGCCGCCAGGCCTTGGATGCATTGACCCTGCATCTCGGTCGCGTCCTGACCTATCGCGTCTCCATGAGCGATCCCGGCCTCATGCTCGAGCTCGGCGGCGACCCGCAAGGTCTGCTCGGCCTGGACCCCGAGACCGTCGAGGGCGACTGGCCGCCGTCGCTCGAGACGCTGATGGTCCCGGCCGAGCGTGCTCGTGTGCGACGCGACATCAGCAACCAGCTGCGCCAGGGCGATACCTACCGCGTGCAATACCGACTCATCAAGGCCGATGGCACTCAGATCTGGGTCCGGGATGCGGGACAGGCCATTCGTGACGGCGAGCTCTGCGTGGCCAGGACGGGCGTGATCGCCGATATCACCGAGCAGCGCCGAGACAGCCAACGACTGACCAAGCTGCAACAGGAGCTCGATGACACGCGCGGCCTGCTGCGCGCGATCGCGGAGACGGCCGATGTGCACCTCCTGGTGCTCGACGGTGATGCCATGATCATCATGGCCAACCAGGCCTGGTTGGATTACGAGATCCTGCGCGGCCGGCCGCGCACCACCGCCGATGACTGGCAGGGGCTGAATCTGCTGGCGCTCTTGGCCACCGACGAGGATCCAGTCCTGGGTGACGGTGACTTTGCCACGGGGTTGCGCGCGGTCATGGCCGGTGAGCGCAGCCAGTTCCTGATCGAGGTCGTCAGCGCGCTGGACTGGGATACCCACTGGCTCCACCTGGTCGCGACCCGCTTGCGCGGTGATGTCCAAGGCATCCTGGTCATGCGTCGGGACGTGACCGCGCTGAAGCGTGCCGAGCTGGCGTTGCTCGAGCAACGGACCTTCCTCAACAGCATCCTCGACGCCTCGCGCAATCTCGGCATCTTCGCCACCGATCGCGAGCAACGCATCGCCTTCTTCAATCCAGCCGCCGAGACCATCTTCGGTCTCGATCGGCAAGACGCCATCGGCCGTCCGCTCGAGGTCCTGCACGCGCGCATGGGCATCGATCCGCGGCACCTGCGCGCGGGCCTGCAAGCGGCTCAGGCCAATCGCGAGCAGCTCTTCGAGTCCGACTCATTCACCGGCCAACCGGGCCAGATCTTCGAGAGTCGCATCGCCCCAGTGCGCGCCCCCAGCGGCGAGCTGCTCGGGAGTGTCTTCCTCGCGCGCGACATCACCGAGCAGCGTTTATACACAAACCGCATGGAGCGTCTCAATGAGGAGCTCGAAGCGCGCGTGCGTGTCCGCACCCGTGAGCTCGAATACAGCCGAGCCAGCCTCGAGAGTGCGCAGCGGATCGCCTCGGTGGGCAGTTGGGACTGGGAGCGCACGACCGATCGCGTCACCTGGTCGCCCCAGATGTTCAGTATCTTCGGTGTCGACGCCGACGACTTCGCCCCCACCAAGGACACCATCAGCGAGCTCGCCCACCCGGAGGATCGTCCGCTGCTGCAGGCCGCCATCGCGGAACTCGAGACACGACCAGGGCAGGTCTACGAGATCCAGTACCGGATCCTGCGCGCGGATGGCGAGGAGCGGATCCTCATGGCCATGGGTCAGCTCTTCCTCGATGAGCGCGGACGGCCGGCACGGCTGATCGGCACCATCCAGGACATCACCGAGCGAGTCCGGCTGATGCAGGAGCTGATGCGCGCCAAGGAGCGTGCCGAGCAGGCGAGCCAGGCCAAGTCGATCTTCCTGGCCAACATGAGTCACGAGATCCGCACCCCGATGAATGCGATCCTCGGCATGACCGAGCTGGCAATGGAGATGCCGCTGCAGGAGCAGCAGTACAAGCTGCTGCGCTCGGTGCTCACGGCGGCGCGCGCGCTCATGCACATCCTCAACGACATCCTCGACGTCTCCAAGCTGGAATCGGGCAAGATGGAGCTGGAGATGATCCCCTTCAGCCTCCTGGAGCTGGCCACCAGCGTCGCCGAGATGGTCTCGGTCAATGCCAAGCGCAAGGGCCTGGAGGTCAGGATCAATCTGGACGACGCTGCCCCGAGCTGCGTGCGCGGCGATCCGACCAAGCTGCGTCAGGTCCTGCTCAACCTGATGGGCAACGCCGTCAAGTTCACACTCTCCGGTAGCGTGACGCTCGACATCCGACCCGGAGAGGCGCACGAGCAGCTTCATTTCAGGGTCATCGACACCGGCATTGGGATCCCGCCCGAGAGCCTGGATAAGATCTTCGAGCGTTTCGCCCAGGCCGACCAATCGACCACGCGTCGCTTCGGCGGCACGGGTCTGGGCACGGCCATCTCACGTGGGATCATCGAGGAGATGGGCGGGCGGATCTGGGTCGAGAGCGCCGAAGGGGTGGGCAGCACCTTCCAATTCATCGTCACCCTGCCCCTCGCCCACCCGGACGACTGTGCCGGGGAGAAGGACTCGGCGGATCGAGGCGCGCTCTGGACGCGGCCATTGAAGATCCTGCTCGTGGAGGACATCCAGCTCAATCAGGAGCTGGTCCGTCTGCGCATGGGCCAGCGTCAGCACAACATCGTGGTGGCCGAGAACGGCCAGGAGGCGCTGGACTGGCTTGCGCAGGAGCCCTTCGACCTCATCCTGATGGACGCCCACATGCCGATCATGAATGGATTCGACGCCATCCGCGAGATCCGCACCAAGGAGCGCACGACCGGTGGGCATATCCCCATCATCATGTTGACCGCGAGTGTCCTGGAGAGCGACCAGGCACTCTGTTTCGACGCGGGAGCGGATGATTTCGTGGCCAAACCCATCGACTTCGATGATCTCTACGCAAAGATCGGGCGTCACTTCCCCTCATTCACGCATACGCCTGTCCCCCCGAGCGAGCCACCGCCAAGCGATTTCCTGGAGGGGGTCGCGCTCGATCTGATCGACCTGGACGCTGGATTGAGGTTGTGGAAGAGTCCAGTGGTCTATCGCAAGGCATTGCTCAAGCTCGGCCAACAGTATGCCGACGCACACGACAGGGTCGTCGACCTGCTGTCCAATGGGCAGGCACAGGGTGCGAGACAGCTTCTGCACACACTCAAGGGCGTGACGGCGAACCTTGCCATCCGGGAGCTTCCGGCCATCAGCAATCAGATCGAGTCGCTGATCAAGTCGGATGAGCCGGTGCCCGGCGAGGCACTCGAGCGTTTGGCGTCGACACTCGAGCGTCTACTGGCGGATCTGGCGCGCATCGAGCAGGCAGGATCGGACAGCTCCAGCGCGACCGGGGCTGGAGTACGCGCACCCCTGGACGTGGCCCATGTCGTCGGGCTCCTGGATACCCTGATCGAGGCGCTCGACCTGTCCGAGCTTGCCGACGAGGCGATCGCTGGACTGCGGGAGGCGCTGGATGCCGACACCTTCGAGTCGCTCGAGGAGCTGATCGACAGCTTCGAGCTGGAGGAGGCGAGCAACCATGCCAAACGTCTGCGAGCAACACTGAGCGGAAACACCGGGACACATGACTAGGCAAAAGATCCTCGTCGTCGACGACGAGCCAGCAAACCTCAATCTGCTGCGGCAGATCTTGAAGAACGACTATGACCTGGCGTTTGCCAAGTCTGGCATGGACGCGCTCAACACACTGCACAAGCAACGGCCCGATCTGATCCTGCTCGATGTGATGATGCCGGATCTGGATGGCTATGCGGTGTGCCGCCAGGTCAAGGAGGATCCCCGCACAAGTGACATCCCGGTGATCTTCTGCTCGGCCATGAGCGATGAGCTCGACGAGATCAAGGGCTTCGAGCTGGGCGCCGTGGATTACATCACCAAGCCCGTGCGTCCAACGGTCGTGCTCGCGCGGGTGAAGACCCACCTGGCACTGAGCAACCAGCAGCGCGCCATCCAACAGGAGATCAAGGTCATCCATGCCGACCTGATCGACTCGCGACTCAAGGCACTGCAGATGCTCGGTCGCGCGGCCGAGTTCAAGGACAATGAGACCGGCCTGCATGTCATCCGCATGTCGCATTACTCGCAACTCCTGGCGCGCGCCAATGGCTGGAGCGAGGAGGAATGCGACGCGATGCTCAACGCCGCGCCCATGCACGACATCGGCAAGATCGGCACACCCGATCGCATCCTCCTCAAGCCCGGCAGACTCGATGATGAAGAACTGGTGATCATGCGCCAGCACTGTGAAACGGGCGCACGCATCATCGGGGAGCATCGATGCCACACCCATCTCTTCACGATGGCCAAGACGATCGCGCTGACGCATCATGAGAAATGGGACGGGTCGGGCTACCCAGCGGGCCTGAGAGGCGAGGAGATCCCGATTGCCGGACGCATCGTCGCGGTCGCCGATGTCTTCGACGCCCTGACCTCGCAAAGACCCTACAAAGAGGCCTGGCCCATGGAGCGCGCGATCCATTATCTCGAGGACCAAGCGGGACGACATTTCGACCCGACGCTGGTCGAGCAGTTTCTCGGGATCCTGCCTGAGATCGAGCAGATCCGGACCAAGTGGCAGGAGCATTGAGGCGGCCCACTCACCATCCTAAGGATACTCGGCCGTTCATGACCGCGAGAGCCGGGGTGGCGCCGGAGCGACACCCTCGCGCCGGCTGGATACGAGCTCGGCAGTGCGCATCGAAGTGGTGAGGGTGTCCGACTGAAGACAGCCGTCAGGCGCAGGAGAACGACCATGACCCGGAATCGCTCATCGATGCTCGTTGCCGTGCTGGTCTTGGCCGGCCTCTTGGCGATCGGGGCCGTCGCTTGGCTGAGCCGTGATGCGACCCACCCGATCCGGGTCGGCCTGGGCATCGATCTGCCAGTGATCTATGGCGCGGTCATCGATCCCAGCGACAAGAACACCGCGGATCTCTTCATGGAGGAGCACCCAGACACGCGCATCCGCATCTTCGACATGTACAACGACGCCCGGCCGCAGACGGCCGCGCCCGACCTCGAGGCGGCGATCCAGGACGGCGTGCGCTTCTTCGTCACCACCCATGCCTCCAGCCATGCCGTGCCAAGTCTGCATCTGTTCGCCGACGGTCGCGCCTTGGGCATCAATGTCGCATCGACCAGTCTGCTGCTGACCGAGCAGGACGACTATCTATTGCGCATCATCCCGGATCTGCGCCAAGAGCAGCTCGCGCTGGCCCGTCAGGTCGCGCGCTGGCCAGGTCGGCGCATCCTGGTCTTGCAGGACACCGGCAATCTGGCCTGGTCCGATCCGGCCTTCACGATCTTTTCTGGCGAGCTTGCGCACAGTGGACGCTGGAGCATCACCCACCACAAGCTGCGGGTGGTCGACTTCGTGCCCGACGATCTCGCGCCACTCATGGCCGCGCCATTCGACGCACTCTACATCCTGGCCGGCACCTTCATGCCACCGATCGGCAACCTCGCTCAGCTCTTTCATCATCATCATCCCGAGGCGCCGATCCTACTCACCCACTGGGCACGCTCACCGGCCGTGCTGGAGCAAGCTGGCAGCGCCATCGACCGCTTGGTCTTGCTCAGCCCCTATCCCTCGCGGTTCGACGACCCCGCGGTGGATGAGTTTTTTCGACGCTTCAGCGCGCGCTTCGGCTATGAGCCACAGGCCATGTCGATCGGAACCCGGCAGGCACTGGAGCTGCTCGATCATGCCTTTTCAATGGGTTACGAAACACCCGATGAGGTCAAGCGGTATCTGCTCACGACCCAGGTCCACCAGACCAGCCTCGGGACGATCGCCTTCGACCGCTTCGGCGATCTCTCGACGGACTATCACGTCCTGACTGATCTGCGACGGGAGCGCCAATGAGTGGCAAGCGCCGGACCACCTTTTGGCGCTACAACCTGTTGCTCGAAATCTCGGCGCTGGTGTTGGCGGCGACCATCCTGGTGTTGGCGGTAGCGGTCACCCTCGGTGAAGTCAACCGCAAATATCTGAATCTGCGCGTGGCGGACGCGATGCAGGTGAGCCTCTTGTTGAAGAATCATCTCGACGAGGCACGCGCGACGCTCAGCACCTTCGCGCGCCTCACCGAGACGCAGCGCTCACCCGAGATGATGGATCTGGTGAGCGCCTATTCGGACATCTATCGCATCGACGATCAGCTGCGGGTGACACGGATCGACAAGTCGGTCACTGGCACCCAGGTCTTCGCGGGCTTCGACTTTTCGGCCGGCAAGCTGGCGCACTATCTCACCCAACTCATCGATCCGGGCGAGCTCTCCGAGATGATGCGCGGGTACGAGGACAATCGCTCGAGCGTCTATTACGCGGTCCAGGCCGCCGAGGAGCGCATCCTCGGGCGCCTGAATCTGGACTATGTCCAGGAATTCCTCACCCGCTTCTCACAGTCTTCGGGCACCCCGGTGCTGCTCGTGACCAGGGACGGCTTCGTCATGCTCTCGGGCAATCCCACGCTGCATCTCCCGGCCTTCGACATCGACGAATGGGTTGGCAGTCCATCCGCGCGACACACCTTGACAGTGGACGGCCGTCACTGGATCCCGCTGATCTCCGAGCCGCTGGACATCGGCGCGCGGGTGGTCACGCTCATCCCGACTGAGCTGATTCAGATACAGCGCCGTGCACTGCTGATCTTCACACTGATCATCATCGCCTGCGTCTTCCTCCTGGTGGTCCTCAAGAATCTGCATCTGAAGCGGTTGTTCGTGCAGCCGATCGCCGCCCTGGCCGAGCAGATGCGCGCACTCCAGATGGGTCACTGGTCCACCGCGGAGCTCGTCCACGAGGATCGCTTCGAGGAGCTTGCGGACATCCGCGCCCGCTTCCGGGCCATGGCAGAAGCGATCGGCGAGCGCGAGCGCTCGCTGGCCCGGATGACCGAGCAGGCACAGGCCGCCAACAGTGCGAAGAGCGAGTTCCTGGCCAACATGAGCCACGAGATCCGCACCCCCATGACTGGCATCATCGGCATGGCCCAGCTGGTGCTGC
>RZZN01000211.1 GCA_009929855.1 Gammaproteobacteria bacterium | reverse complement strand
GAGAGTGTAGCAGATTACGCCGCTTTCCTGTGGCGCAAGACGCAGATGGGGGCCGACCACGGGTTCGATCCGTTGTGGATGCCCGAGCAGGTGTTTGACTTCCAGCGCGCGCTGATCGGCTGGTCACTGCGCAAGGGCCGCGCGATGGTGAATGCGGATACCGGGCTCGGAAAGACGCTGATGGAGCTGGCCTGGGCACATAACGTCGCGATGAAGACGGGCAAGCCGGTCCTGATCCTGACGCCGCTGGCCGTGGCTCCTCAGACGGTGCGTGAGGCGCACAAGTTCGGCATCGAGGCTCATCATGCCGCGCGCGGGCTTGCGAGTAGCGGCATCAATGTGACCAACTACGAGCGCTTGCATCTGTTCGACCCTGACGATTTCGGCGGGGTCGTCTGTGACGAGTCGAGCATCCTGAAATCGTATATGGGTGCCACGCGAAAGGCCATCACCCGCTTTGTGAGCAAGATCCCGTATCGGCTCCTCGCCACCGCAACAGCGGCGCCGAACGACTGGACGGAACTCGGCACCAGCTCGGAAGCGCTCGGCGAGCTGACTCACTCGGACATGCTCAAGCGCTTTTTCGCTCAGCTCGATGATAAGGGCCAGAAGCGTGAGCAGGCGCGTCAGGATGATGCGGAAAAAGCGATTGCCGCTGACCCGTCCTATTACCTGAAGCTCTCGTATCGCGTCAGCCAGACGATCGGGCAGTACAGGCTGAAGCACCATGCCGTTGACCATTTCTGGCGCTGGGTCGCGTCATGGGCGCGGGCCTGTCGGCTTCCATCCGATCTCGGATTCGATGATGGCAATTTCCTCTTGCCGTCGCTGATCGAGACTGATCACATCATTTCACCAGACACGCCGCGCGACGGTTATTTGTTCAACCTGCCAGCGTTCGGGCTCAGCGAGGAGCGTGAGGAGCGCAAGCGGACCCTGGTGCAGCGGTGCGAGTTCGCGGCGAGCTTAGTCGATCATGATCGGCCTGCCGTGATCTGGTGCCAGATGAATGACGAGGGCGATCTCCTCGAGAAGCTGATCCCGGATGCCGCGCAAATCGCTGGGCGCACGCCAGACGATCGAAAGATCGAGCTTTACGAGGCGTTTGCCAATGGCGACCTACGGGTAATGATCATCAAGCCAAAGATCGGCGCCTGGGGCCTGAATTGGCAGCACTGCAATCATGTCGTGACATTCGCCACGCACTCGTTCGAGCAGTATTACCAGTCGGTGAGGCGATGCTGGCGATTCGGGCAAACGAGACCCGTTCAGCTTGACGTAATCGCGACTGAAGGGGAGGAGCGTGTCTTGGCGAATATGCGGAATAAGGGCCGCAAGGCAGAATTGATGTTTAGCCGCATGGTCGCTGAGATGAATAACGCGCTCTCGATCCAGCGCGAAGAGCGGAATACAAAAAAGATGGAGGTGCCGGCATGGCTGTGAATCATCAAACGATTACCGAGCAATACGCGCTGTATAACGGCGATTGCGTCGAGGTGATGTCGACTCTACCGAATGAGTCGGTCGATCTGACTGTCTACAGTCCGCCATTTGCCGGGCTGTATCAATACTCTAGCGATGACCGCGATATGTCGAATTGCATCGATCATGATGAGTTTTTCACTCATTACGGATTCTGCATCGATCAGATCGCGCGGATTACCAAGCCAGGGCGGATTAGCGCGGTGCATTGCATGGATATTCCGCTCAGCAATAGCGGATGTGACGCCATGTTCGACTTGCCAGGGCGGATTATTCTTGAGCACGAGAAGCGTGGATTTGCCTATGGCGGTCGGCGCGTGATCTGGAAAGAGCCGCTCATGGTGCGGAATCGCACGATGATGAAGTCGTTGCACCACAAAACGTTATGTGAAGACTCAACGCGGTGCAGCATTGCCAACGCCGATTATCTCCTGATGTTTCGGCGCAAGGGCGACAACAAGGTTCCCGTGATCCATGAGACGGGGCTTCATCACTATGCGGGCGAGCGGCCAATTCCAGGACATCTCCATCATCTGAATGGGATGAAGGGCGATCAGAAGCAAAACAGTTATAGTCAATGGATCTGGCGACAGTATGCAAGCTCGGTCTGGGATGATATCCGCATTGATCGCGTGTTGCCGTTCCGGTCAGCGAAAGAGGGCGAAGACGAGAAGCATGTCCATCCGCTCCAACTCGACGTGATCGATAGGTGTGTTGTGATGTGGAGCAATCCGGGCGAAATCGTCTTGACGCCATTTCTCGGTGTCGGGTCAGAGGCGTATGGCGCCGTCAGTCTTGGGCGGCGCGCGATTGGGATTGAGCTGAAGGAGAGTTATTACCGGCAAGCGGTCATGAATCTTTCCGAAGCAAAACGAGGGCGGATCACGAATAACGATCAGGCTGACTTGTTCGGAGATGCCGCCTAAATGGACATCCTCCTCGCAACCTTTGTCGCGGTCTTCGGCCGCGCAATCCAGCAACTCAACGTCGTCGGCGGCCATTACCTGGCCGCGGCGCTGACACCTTATCTGATCGCGGCGGGTGATGTGGCCGTAATCCTTCTCGCGGTGAATCTCGGCTGGCCCGCGATTCCCTGGGCCGGCACCGGTGGCGCATTCGGCGCGGTCCTCGCGATGGTCCTGCACCGACGCTTTGCCGCGTGGAGGCGCCGTACAGCATGAGCAAGTTAGAGC
>RZZN01000210.1 GCA_009929855.1 Gammaproteobacteria bacterium | reverse complement strand
ATGTGGTGACCTTCACCCTCACGCTGAGCAATGCCGGTCCGGCTGACGCCACGGGCGTGAGTCTGCTCGATACCCTGCCCAATGGCTATGAGTCCCCTGAAGCCATCAGCGATGGTGGTGTCTATGACGCGACGGCCGGCACCGTCAGTTGGAGCGGTCTGAGTATTGCGTCGGGCGCGACGTTGGAGCTGAGCTACACCGCGCGGGCGCGTGCGCCGGGCGACGGTGTGTCGTTCGTCAATACCGTCACGGTCACGGGCAGTGATCAATACGATCCGAATCCGAACAACGACACGGCGACGGCCACGGTTGCGCCGCTGGTGGCGGATTTGGCGATCACCAAGACGCAGATCGCGGCGCCTCCCGCGCCCGAGCCTGGTGTGGTGCTGACGGTTGACGATATGGTCGAGATCACCCCCTCGACCATCACCGCCGGCAACCAGATCCACTACCTGCTGACGATCACCAATGCTGGGCCTGACAACGCGATCAACGCGACAGTCACCGATGCGCTTCCGGCCGGTCTCTCCAACGTCGAGTTCTCGCGCAACTTCGGTAATTCCTGGAACGCGTGGAGTGGAGCTCTGAGCTATGCGAGCTTCACGGCGGGCAGCACCGATTTCATCGTCATCCGCGGCACGGTCGCCGCGGATCAGACGCAAGACGTGATCAATACGGCCAGTGTCGACAGTGACACCCATGATCCTGTCTCGACGAACAACCAAGACACGCTGACGACCCCCGTCACCCAGTCCGCTGATCTGGCGTTGACCAAAGAGGAGCTCGATGCACCGATCGAGGCTGGTGGCGCGATCGACTATCGCATCACCGTTGAAAACCTCGGTCCGAGTGATGCCAGCGGTGTGGTGATCACGGACGCGCTCTCGAATGATGTGTCCGATGCCGAGTATTCGCTCAATGGGACCGATTGGAGCGATTGGCTCGGGAGCTACACGGTTGGCGACCTGGCGCGGGGCGAGACGTTCCAGCTCCTGATTCGGGGGACGGTCGTGGCAGCGCCGTCCGGGACGGCGATCACCAATACCGCGTCCGTCAGTGCGACCACGCAGGATCCCAACCCGGACAATGATGCGGAGACGATCGAGACGCCGCTGGATGAATTCGTGGATCTGAGCATCGTCAAGACCGGCAGCCCGGCAACGGTGACCGCGGGCGAGCAGATCCTCTACACGCTCACCGTGACGAACCACAATGCCCCAGGCGGTTTTGCGGCGCGTACCGTGCGGATCAGCGATGTATTCGACCCCGCCGTGTTCACGGGCATCGAGTACAGCACGACCGGCGTGGATGGCCCCTGGTCGCCATGGGTCAGTCCACTCGCCTTGGGCGAGTTGGCGGCGGGCGAGGCGAGGACCATCGTTCTGCGGGCCACCGTCAAGAGCACCGTCACGGCCATTGCGGTGACCAATACGGCGACGGTGACAACGGATACCCCGGATCTGGATCCCACCAATAATACGTCGACGGAAGAGACGCCGATCGAGCGTCGTGCCGACCTGAAGATGGAGAAGCGACTGCTGACGGCGCCGGAGAACGTGGTGGCCGGCGGTCAGGTCCAGTATGAGCTCGTCTACACCAACCTCGGCCCGAGCGACGCGAGCAATGTCGTCGTGACCGATGCGGTGCCGGCGGCCATCGTCAACCCCGAGGCGGCCTTCTGTGCCACGACCTCTTATCAGCCCTGGACCGGCTCGGCCAACGTCGGCACCGTGGTGGCGGGCGGTGAATGTCGAATCTTTATCCGTGGGACCCTTGCGGCCGACTATAAGGGTAGCTTGACCAACACGGCGAGCGTGGCGAGCGATATCACGGATCCGATTTCGGAAAACAACGAAGACTCGCGAGAGATCACGGTCCTGAACCCGTCCATCGCGCTGAGCAAGGTCGGTACGCTGAACGATGATGATGGCACCACGGGCGTCAGTGCGGGTGACACCATCAGCTACGTGTTCACGGTGACCAATACCGGCAACGCCACCTTGACCAACATCACACTGGTCGACGCGGTGGCCGGGGTGAGCATCAGCGGTGGCCCGATCGCCACCCTGGCCCCGGATGCAGTGGACGATACCACCTTCACTGGCACCTACACCCTGACCCAGGCTGACATCGACGCCGGCAGTTTCACCAACACCGCGACGGTGAAGGGACAGTATCCCGGTATCCCGGATGTCACCGACAGTGACGAGGATACCCAGACGCTGGAGCGGACACCGGCGCTGACGCTGGAGAAGGAGCTCACCACTGCCCCCGAGCCGATCGAGTTGGGCAGCGAGCTGACCTACACGGTCACGGCCACCAACACGGGCAACGTCACCCTGACCGACGTGGTGGTGAGCGATTCCCTGATCACGCCGGCCAGTGAAACCTGTGCGAGCGTGGCGCCGACGCAGACCTGCGTCCTCAGCGGCACCTACACGGTGACGCAAGCCGACATGGATGTCGGTCAGGTGGTGAACACCGCCACCGCCGACAGCGACCAGACCGATGCGGTGACCGACGCGGTGACCACGCTGATCGACACCACCCCGGCGCTGACTGTGGAGAAGGTGCTGACCAGCGCTGACCCCAACCCGATCGTGCTGGGCAGTGTGCTGACCTACACGGTGACGGCGACCAATGACGGTGATGTGACGCTGACCGATGTGGTGGTGAGCGATCCG
>RZZN01000088.1 GCA_009929855.1 Gammaproteobacteria bacterium | reverse complement strand
TCAGGACGCCGAGCAGGCTCGCGATCTTCGGAGTCGAGAAATATTTTAACCCATTGTTCTGCATGAATAAAGCGGTTTCCGTTCAGGCACTAAATAATAGACGATCTCACACTGGACTGGCTCGGTGAGCGAGCTGCGCGCCGCCCGCGGGCGCCAGGCGATGCGAATCAGGCGTCCGCCCTCGCCATCCTGATGGGCATAGCCGCCGTGGCTGTCGATGAAGATCACCTCTGTCCGATCGACGACCGCCTGGTACTGCATGGAGCGGATCGGGAGGAAGACCGCCTCCCGTCTGGTGTATTTCAACAGGAGCCGCAATCCATTGTAGAGCGCGGCCGGGATGGTCGTCTGGGTACGCTCGACCGGCGGATCGGGTCGGAAGAAGGTCTCTCGGATCACCCGCTCGGTCATCTTGCCGCGACTCGATCGGTTGGCCTGGGCTGGTGCCCGCGCTCAACTCTCGTCGCCGAGCTCGGGGTTCCAACCGGCGGCGCGCGCCCGCTCGATCGCCGCGCTGTAGATGCGGTGGTGACGCTCGCGCAGCTCGGGCGTGAGCTTGGAGACCAGATGCCCATAGGGCTTCCAGGCCTCGGTCACCTTGTCGTAGAGATCCTCGATGCCCTGGATCGTCCAGCCCGCGCAAGTCTCCTCCTCGGGGATGATGCCGAACACCCAGGCGTCACGAATGATGTTGGCGGTCGGTGTCATGGCACCGTTGGGTTGCTTGTCGATGCCCTCGTAGATCTTGTTCTTCATGCGCACGGCTCCCGATTGACTTGGATTACACTTTAATCCCCCGCATGCCGATTCGCCAAGCCGCCGGTAAGGCGATGAAGCGGCGCTGCCACGCAAGGTGCCCCGAGCGAGAGCATGTCCGACACCCTGGTCGATCTCATCCGTCATGGCGAGCCCATTGGGGGCGCGCGCTACCGAGGCAGCGGGACCGATGATCCACTCAGTGCCGCCGGTTGGGCACAGATGACGGCGGCGCTCGGCACGCGCGCGCCCTGGGATCAGGTGATCAGCTCACCCATGGCACGCTGCCGGGTCTTCGCGGCCGATCTGGCTGGACGGCATCGGCTGCCGTTGGTCGTGGATCCGTGGCTGATCGAGGTCGGGATGGGCGATTGGGAGGGACGCGCGCACCGCGAGGTGGCCGAGCAGGATCCCGAGGCGCATGCCGCCTTCTACCTCGATCCGGTCGGTCGGCGTCCGCATGGGGCTGAGTCGCTCGCGTCCCTGAGCGAACGTGTCGGTCACGCCCATGCGCGGCATCTGGCGGCCTATCCGGGACGTCATCTCCTGGTGATCGCCCATGCCGGGGTCATGCGTGCGCTGGTCGGTCATCTGCTCGCTGCGGATGCGCGACGCTGGTATCGCATCCGTATCGACTATGCGGGTCTGGTGCGGGTCCGTCACAGCCGGCTCGGGCCGAGCATCGAGTGGGTCAACGCCGCTCGGCTGCCCTGAGCGCGCGCGGTGGTCGACGCCGACGATGTCTCTCGCCCACGGGATCAGGGCAGGCCTCTTGGCGCAGCCGGCTGCTGATTCAGGGATGCCTTCGGCTATACTGCCCCTTTCATGCGGCCATCCGACCCCATTCCATGCAAAGAACCGACGATCTGCGCATTCGCGAAATCAAAGAAGTTTGCTCGCCCAACGCACTGCATCGCGAGTATCCGATCACCGAGGCGGCCGCCGAGACCGTCTACAAGACCCGTCAGGCGATCAAGGCGATCCTGCATGGCGAGGATGACCGTCTGTTGGTCGTGGCCGGACCCTGCTCGGTCCATGATCCAGTCGCTGCGCTGGAATATGCCCAGCAGCTCAAGGCGCTCAGCACCGAGCTCAGCGGCGAGCTGCTGGTGGTCATGCGGGTCTATTTCGAGAAGCCGCGCACGACCGTCGGCTGGAAGGGGCTCATCAACGACCCCAATCTCGACGGCAGCTTCGAGATCAACAAGGGACTGGGCATCGCGCGCAAGCTGCTGCTGGATCTGAACAGCATGCAGATGCCGGCTGGGACCGAGTTCCTCGACCTCATCAGCCCACAGTACATCGCCGATCTGGTCAGCTGGGGCGCGATCGGCGCACGCACCACTGAGAGTCAGGGACATCGCGAGCTGGCCTCGGGTCTGTCTTGCCCAGTGGGCTTCAAGAATGCCACCAACGGTGATGTCAAGGTTGCCATCGATGCCATCCACGCGGCGGCCCGTCCGCATGTCTTCATGTCGGTCACCAAGGATGGACAGTCGGCGATCTTCACCACGGCGGGCAACGAGGATACGCACGTCATCCTACGCGGTGGCCAAAGGCCAAACTATGATACGGAGAGTGTGAGCATCGCGGCCGAGCAGATCATCGAATCCGGCCTGACACCCCGCATCATGATCGATTTCAGCCATGCCAACAGCCGCAAGCGTCCAGAGAAGCAGATCCTGGTCTGTCATGACGTGTCCGGACAGATCGCGCGTGGCGACCGTGGCATCATCGGGGTCATGATCGAGAGTCATCTGGTGGGCGGCCGTCAGGATCTGCGCCCGGGCGAAGGCATGGTCTTCGGCCAGAGCATCACCGACGCCTGTGTCGGCTGGGTGGATACCGTGCCGATGCTCCATGAGCTGGCCGAGGCCAACGCGCGCCGCCGCGGACTGTGACGATCCGAGTCAGCGCCTCCGCCGCCCGCGTCGCATCGAGCCTCAGAGCCGATCCAGGTAACGCACCCCGCCAAGACGTCCCGCCTGATCGCTGATCCAGGCGGCGCGTCGTCGCAGACGCTCCGATGGCTGGTCTGGCCGATGGGCTCCGGGTGCTGGCAAGAGGGCGATCAGCAGGGCGGCCTCGCCGAGGCTCAGGTCACTGGCCGGGTGACCGAAATAGCGCTCGCTCGCGGCGCCGATCCCGTAGGTGCCAGGACCGAATTGAGCGATGTTGAGATAGACCTCGAGGATCCTCTCCTTCGGCCACGCGAGCTCCATCAAGACCGTGAGCCAGGCCTCGAGAAGCTTGCGCGGCCAGCCGCGCTCGGGCCAGAGGAAGAGATTCTTGGCCGTCTGCTGGGTGATGGTGCTGGCCCCGCGCAGCTCGGCCCCATTGCGATGATCCCGCCAGGCGAGCCTGATCTCGATCAGATCGAAGCCATGATGGTTGGGAAAACGCTGATCCTCGCCGGCGATCGCCGCGAGCCGCGCGGCCGGGGCGATGCGCTCATGCGGCACCCACTGGTGTCGGTAATAGGGTGGGGCACGCTCCAAACGCCAGAGATTGTAGGCGTGACGCAACATGAAGGACGAGGCTGGTGGATCGAGCCAGCGCAGCGTGATCACCAGCGCAACCGAGATCCAGACCAGCCCGGCCAGGCTGGTGAGCAGCAGCCGTGCGAGCCGTCGCAGTGGCCCGCGGACGCGTGGCGTGACACGCCTGGCGGGCGTGGTCGCTGGATCCAGGGCCGGGGTTTCGCAGCGCCGCGTGAGGCCATGCGAGACCAGGGTCCGCGCCTCTTTAGTCATCCAGGTGCTCTCGATCTGGTTCGCCATCAGGCATGCCGACTGTGCCGTTGGCCGGCACACCCCGGACCCTCGCGCCGCGCGTCTCTCCGAGCCCCTCACCAGGCCTCCCTCCACGCATCTCGTCAGGCCTCTCGCCAAGGATCTCCTGGATCAGGAGGAAGCTGGCGCGGGCGCCCGCGATGACCTCGCCGGGGTCGAGTCGACGCTCTGCAGCGAGCTGATCGAGCCGGTTGGTGAAGCCCTTCCAAGCGGAGGATGCCTGCTCGCCGTGGAAGTCCAGGAAACTGGTCTCGCCGAGCCCCTGGCCGAGGCACCGACGCAGATGCTTGGCGATCACGCGCCCGCCGAGTGTCGACCCCTCCAGCACATAGAGACCACCGAGCGCGGCGTCGGCCCCGCGCGGTGGCACCCCGCCGACGGGCGGGTGTCGATCGGTGTGGCCATGGCGAGCGAGGTCTTCGAGGATCGCCGGCAGCTTGGGACGGATCGCCACGTCGTCGCGCAGGCGCGTGTCCAGGGCATCGAGCAGTGGCTGCTCGAGGGCCGCGAAGACAGCGGCCATGCGCCACAGATACTCCAGATAGTCCGCGTGCGTCACGCTCGGCGCGGTCAGGCGTGCCATGACCGGGAGACGCTCGACCCCTTGGTGCAGGTCCGCGGTCGCCTGTCGCAAGCACATGGCCAATCGGGCGGGCGAGCCGAGCGGGGCGGGATGCTCGCGGTTTGACATCGCCATGGCGCCTCTACTGTACGTGTCCATGTCGCGCTCAGGCCGCCAAGGCGCCTCCTTGCAGCGCCTTGATCTTGTCGCGGATGGCGGCGGCCTGCTCGAACTCGAGATTCTTGGCGTGCTCGTACATGGCCTTTTGGAGTGTCTTGAGCTGCTTGGCCATCTCCCGCGGTGTCAGGCGCGCGTACTCGATCGCCTCGTCGGCCACCTTGGCATAGGCACGCGCCTTCATGGGCGCGCCCGGGATGGCGCCCTCCAGGATGTCGGCCACGGCCTTGCGGATGGTCTGGGGCGTGATGCCGAGCGCGGCATTGTGGGCGATCTGCTTGGCACGGCGACGCTCGGTCTCATCGAGCGCGCGCCGCATCGAGCCGGTGATCCGCTCGGCATAGAGAATCGCCTTGCCATTGGCGTTGCGCGCGGCACGCCCGATGGTCTGGATCAACGAGCCCTCGGAGCGCAGGAAGCCTTCCTTGTCGGCATCCAGGATGGCCACCAGCGAGACCTCCGGCATGTCCAGTCCCTCGCGCAACAGATTGATGCCGACCAACACATCGATCTCGCCGAGGCGCAGGTCGCGGATGATCTCGACCCGCTCGACCGTGTCGATGTCCGAGTGCAGGTAGCGGACCTTCACGCCATGCTCATTGAGATACTCGGTCAGGTCCTCGGCCATCCGCTTGGTCAGCGTGGTCACCAGGACGCGCTCGCCCGCGGCCGTGCGCAAGCCGATCTCGGACAAGAGATCGTCAACCTGGCTCAGCGCGGGACGGACCTCGACCTCGGGATCGACCAGGCCCGTGGGTCGGACCACCTGCTCGACCACGGCGCCCGAGTGCTGGATCTCGAAGTCGCGGGGGGTCGCCGAGACATAGATGGTCTGCGGCTGGCGCGCCTGAAATTCCTCGAAGCGCAGCGGGCGATTGTCGAGCGCCGAGGGCAGACGGAAGCCATAGTCGACCAGGTTCTCCTTGCGCGAGCGATCGCCCCGATACATGCCCCCGAGCTGGGGGACTGTCACATGGCTCTCGTCGATGACGACCATGGCGTCGGCGGGCAGATAGTCGTAGAGGGTCGGGGGTGGCTCGCCCGCTCCGCGACCGGAGAGATAGCGGCTGTAGTTCTCGATGCCGGAGCAATAGCCGACCTCCAGCATCATCTCCAGATCGAAGAGCGTGCGTTGCTCCAGCCGCTGGGCCTCGACCAGCTTGTCGTGCTCGCGCAGCCAGATCAGTCGCTGCTTGAGCTCGACCTTGATCTGATCCACCGCGGCCAGGATGGTCTCGCGCGGTGTGGCATAGTGTGTCTTGGGGAAGACGGTGTAGCGCGGCACCTCGCGCAGCCGCTCGCCGGTCAAGGGGTCGAAGAGCGAGAGCGCCTCGATCTCTTCGTCGAACAACTCCACCCGCAGCGCCTCGTCGTCCGACTCGGCCGGAAAGATGTCGATCACATCGCCGCGGACCCGGAAGGTGCCGCGCGCGAGCTCAACCTCGTTGCGGGTGTATTGCAGATCGGCGAGACGGCGCAGGATGGCGCGCTGATCGATGATGTCGCCGCGGTTGAGGTGCAGCACCATCTTGAGATAGGCGCTGGGGTCACCGAGACCATAGATGGATGAGACGGTCGCGACGATGATGACATCGGGGCGCTCCAGCAGGGCCTTGGTGGCCGAGAGACGCATCTGCTCGATGTGCTCGTTGATCGCGGCGTCCTTCTCGATATAGGTGTCGGTTGATGGAACATAGGCCTCGGGCTGGTAGTAGTCGTAATAGGAGACGAAATACTCCACCGCGTTGTGCGGGAAGAACTCCTTCATCTCCCCATAGAGCTGGGCGGCGAGCGTCTTGTTCGGCGCCAGGATCAAGGCCGGACGCTGCAGCTCGGCGATCACGTTGGCGATCGTGAAGGTCTTGCCCGAGCCGGTCACACCGAGCAGTGTCATGGCCGCCTCGCCATCGCGAAACCCCGCGACGAGGCGGTCGATCGCCGCCGGCTGATCACCCGCCGGGGCGAAATCGGAAACGAGCTGAAATGGACGTGTGCTCATGCAGTGACTCGGGTCGCGGGGTGCGCTCGGATGCGAATCAGATGCCGCTGGTTCGCGCTTTCGCTATGATTGGGGTGCAGCATGCATCTGTCCAGTCAACCCATCATTCCAGAGACCTTTTCGATGACCATCAAGCTTGCCGCGCGCGTCCAGGCCGTCAAACCATCCGCCACCCTGGCCATCACGGCGCGCGCCAAGGCGCTGCGCGCCGCCGGCAAGGATGTCATCGGGCTGGGCGCCGGCGAGCCGGACTTCGACACGCCCGACCATATCAAGGAGGCGGCGATCGCCGCGATCCGCGCCGGCTTCACCAAATACACCGCCATCGACGGGACCACCGAGCTCAAGCAGGCCGTGATCGACAAGTTCAAGCGCGAGAACGGTTTCGATTACACCCAGGAGCAGATCCTGGTCTCGGTCGGCGGCAAGCAGAGCTTCTACAACCTGGCCCAGGCCTATCTGGATCCGGGTGACGAGGTCGTGATCCCGGCGCCCTTCTGGGTCTCCTATCCAGACATGGTGCTGCTGGCCGGGGGCGTGCCAGTGCTGGTGCACGCCGACGCCGCTCAGCAGTTCAAGATCACACCCGCGCAACTGCGCGCGGCCATGACCGACAAGACCCGCCTGGTCGTCATCAACAGTCCGTCGAATCCAACCGGTATGGCCTATCGCCCCGCCGAGCTGGCGGCGCTTGGCGAGGTGCTGCGCGAGTTTCCCCGTGTCCTCATCGCGACCGACGACATGTACGAGCACATCCGTTGGAGCTCGGAGCCCTTCGTCAACATCCTCAATGTCTGTCCCGATCTGACGCCGCGCACGCTCGTCCTCAATGGTGTCTCCAAGGCCTACTCCATGACCGGCTGGCGCATCGGCTATGCCGGCGGTCCGGCCGAGGTCATCAAGGCCATGAAGAAGATCCAGGGCCAGAGTACCTCCAACCCGACCTCGATCTCGCAGGTCGCCGCGCAGGCCGCGCTGGAAGGGCCACAAGACTGCATCGCGGTCATGCGCAAGGCCTTCAACGAGCGCCACGACTTCGTCGTCGACCGGCTCAACCAGATCCCGGGCGTCGAGTGTCTGCCGACCGATGGCACCTTCTATGTCTTTCCGAACATGCAAGGGGTGATCGACAAGCTCGCGGGCGTCAACAACGATCTGGACTTGGCCGAGTATCTGATCGAGCATGCCGGCGTGGCGCTCGTCCCTGGCTCGGCCTTCGGCCTCCAAGGGTATGCCCGCATCTCCATCGCCACCAGCCCGCGCAACCTGGAGCAGGCACTGGAGCGGATCGCCAAGGCGGTCGGCTGACACGGCGCCGCATGGCTTGACGATCGGGCTCTCCCCGGATACCATTTGCGGCTTACACCAATCCCTGGTAGCTCAGTCGGTAGAGCGGGTGACTGTTAATCACTAGGTCGGCGGTTCGAGCCCGTCCCAGGGAGCCAATAAATCAACGGCTTAGGTTCAGAACACCTGAGCCGTTTTCTTATGAGACACCATAAAGTCACCAGCAGGACGCTAAAAACCGTGGTCGGCCTTAAGCCTCCCGCATGGTGCCTACGCTAGAATTGACGACGCCAAAACTCTGCCGTCTTACCCGGCGGTTTCAGGCGATTGGTTCAGCGAGCATCTCTTGACGGATCAAGATCGACGCTGCGCATGACCTGGCCGCTGGTTCAGGACAGGCCCGTCGGCTCCCGGTTGCCGCGTGAGGTGGTGGAATGCCATCTGGCGCATGACGATCCAGAGCGTTTCAGTGCCGCCTCGCTCACCTCCTTTGCCCAAAACACGCTGGGAACCTGGACCGCCGCCGGTTTCCTGAACGGCCGTGTCCGCAAGATCCGCTCCGCGCCCGCACCGCCAGCCCCCAAGCCGACGCTGTTGGATGATCTGGAGAAACTGTCCGGCAACGCGCAGTTGCTGGAGCTCTACAACCGCTACGATGAGCTCGTTGGGTTGTCGCAGGACTGGACTCGAACGGCTCAAGCGCTGGCCAAGCGACTGCCGACCTGGACCAAGCTCAACGAGCTGCTGCGCCACGCGGCCAACCTCGGCCCAGGCGCCGCACTCCAGGCCGAGGCGGCGGCCATCGTCAGCCAGCGCGGCGTGCTGGCCGATCCCGATCCGGTGCTCCCGCTGCTCGACCAGACGGTGACCTTGCTGCGTCAGGCGCTCGGCGCGAAGCTGGATGACTATCGAGCGGCCTTCCAGGAGCAGCAGACCTTGCTGCACAGCGATGCCGACTGGCTCCGGCTCAGTGAGGCGCAGCGTGATGAGCTGATCGCGCTGCACCATTTGACGCCGCTGGACGAGCTGCCGCTCGGCACGCCGGAGCAGCTTCAGGACGCGCTCGATGCCTGTGACCTCGACCACTGGGTGTCCAGAATCCAGGCGCTGCCGAGCCGTTTCGAAGCCGCGCGCCATGCGGCCGTGCAACGGCTCAAGCCCAATGTCGTCCGCGTCACCCTGCCGCGGCGCACGCTCAACGACGAGGCCGAGTTGAAGCACTGGCTGGCGGAGGTGGAGGCGTTGTTGAGCGAGCAGCTCAAGCAGGGGCCGGTGGCACTCTGAAGACCGCATGTATATACTTGATATACAAACCCGCTGCCCGGAGGTCTGCATGCTCACTCGTGTCTTCAAAAGCGGCAATTCGCTGGCCGTGCGTATCCCAAAAGAGCTGGCGTTTCTCGATCCCGCTAAGGATGTGGAGATCGAGCGCATCGGCAATACCCTGGTGCTGCGTCCGGTCGAACGTGAGTCGCTTGCGGATCTGATGGATATTTGCGCCATGTTCACGCCCGATTTCATGGCCGAGGGCCGTGACGAATCGCCCGAGATTGAGCGGGACTGGACCGCGTTCGGCGGGGCGGTCGGCGAGAAAGCCAAGGCATGAAGTACCTGCTGGATACCAGCATCTGTCTCTACATCATGCAGCGCCGGCCCCCTGTGGTGGCCGCCCGTTTCGGGACGCTGAACCGAGGCGACGTCGGCATGTCGATCATCACCTATGCGGAGCTTCGCGTCGGCATCGAGAAGCGCCCGGAGAGTCGCAAGCACAACGAAGCCATCCTGGAACTGTTCGCGCGGCGGGTGCCGTACCTGCCCTTCGACGAAGCGGCGGCGAAGGCTTACGGCGTGTTGTGTGCCGCCGTTCCCGATCGTCAGCGTAACGCGATGGATCGCCTGATCGCCGCTCACGCGCGTAGTCTCGGCGCGATCCTGGTCACGAATAACGCAGACGATTTCAAAGTCTACCCTGGCTTGACTGTCGAAAACTGGACCCTCGACCCATGACCGCTCCGCTTCCCAAAGCCCTCCGCACCCAGCTCGAAAACACCGTCAAGACCGCCCGCGAGATCGCCGAGCAGGCGGCCAGCGCCGCCCTGGCGCAACTGGCGGTCGGCGAGGGCCGGGCGCCGGACTATCTGAGCGAGTCGCAGCGGGCGCTACGTCGTCGGCTGCGGGCGCACGGTCGGGCGCTGGGTGATCTCAAGGCGCAGAACGAGACTCAGGGTGTGCGGCATCTGGTCTGGGAGGTGGCTTATCAGCACTGGCACCGCATGTTGTTCGCGCGCTTTCTGGCCGAGAGCGGGCTGCTGCTGTGGGAGCAGCGCCGGGCACTGCGATCCGACACCGACAGTTCCCCGTGCGTCTCGCGCAGCTTGCGTAGCACCTTCACCGCGCTCAGGCGCGGATCGCGCTCCAGAAGATCGACGATCGCCGCCCGGTGTACGTCCAGGCGCCGGGTGCGGCGCTTCTTGGCCTGATAGGCCGAAATCTCCTCGGCACTCATCGCCAGATATTTGCGCACCGTGTTGCGCGAAATCTTCAGCTCTGACGCGATCGCCCGCATCGAGCTCCCGCGACCCTCGCCATACATGGCTTTGATCTTGTGAATCATGACCCACCCTTGCAAATGTCCGCCCCTCTGCTGGCCAGAAAAAAACGCACAGCCTGGGGCATTTCGGCCAAAAAGCACACCCTTGTATGGGTCAAAATAAGTGGCCGCTGGTGGATCAGTTTAAATGGCCATTAACAAACCCCCGACCTCAACGACGGCGTGCGGCTCAACATCCGCCCCTTCATCACGGCCGATGTCCTGGCTGGGCCACAACAAAAAAGGCTAAGCTCAACATCGATTGGAAAAAAGATCACGGCAAGGGCATCGAGAGCGCGCCCTGGTTCCCGGTGTTCCAGGGCGAGCGCATCAACGACCATCATCTGACGCTGGCTGAGAAGCAGGCGGCACGGGGGGCGCCATGATGGACTCACACCAAACGCTTGAGCTGCTAGCCCGGCACAAGGCGTTTCTGCGCGCACGCTTCGGCGTGACCGAGCTGGCGTTGTTCGGTTCCACGGCACGCGGGGACCGCCGACCGGATAGTGATGTCGATATCCTGGTCTCCTTCGATGGCCCCGCGACCTCGGGACGCTATTTCGGCGTGCAGTTCTATCTCGAGGATCTGCTTGGACGTCCGGTCGATCTCGTGACCCGCAAGTCACTGCGCCCGGAATTGGCACCCTATGTCACGAAGGATGCGCTCCATGTCTGAGACTGTCTCCGATCATTCGCCGCACCAGCGAGAGCGAGCCTGGCACTTTTACCTCGACGACATGATCGCGTTCGCGGAAAAGGCCGCGGACTACCCCCGCGGACTCGATCAAGCGGCATTCGTCTTTGACCAGAATCACCGCCCGCTTGCCGCCGGATTGAATGGCCGCATTTGATCTGAACCAGTGGCCACTTTCCTTGCCGACCGGGTGGCCACCCTCGACGGACTATGCAGCCTGGTTTCCTCCTCGAGCCGTCAGGGCCTCGGACATTGCTCAACTCGACAGATCTGGAGTCTCGTCAATGGGTACGACAAAGAGCTCGCCGGCGGTGAACGGCCGCCCCTATGCGCTGATTCAACGCCTACTGCACTGGTTGATTGCGCTGATCGTCATTGTCCTGCTCGCCGCCGGGACGGTGATCGGCACGCTGGGCTACGACGGCCTGGTCGCGCAGTTTGGTTCCGACGTGACCAACCTGATGTATACGACGCACAAGACTTTCGGGATCATGGTGTTGATCTTGATGGTCTTGCGCTTAGGGCTCCGGCTCGCGATCGGCGCGCCGGGCTATGACCGCGCGCTGCCCGGTTGGCAGATGATCGCGAGCCGGATCAGCCATTGGGGCTTTTACGTCTTGCTGATCGCGATGCCCCTGGTCGGATGGCTTGCAACCGCGGCCGGTGGTTACCCGGTCGACTTCTTCAACTGGACACTTCCTGGCTTGATCAACAAGAACCCAGAGCTCAGCAAGACCTTGTTCGAGCTCCACGCGCTGATCGGCTTGCTGCTCATCGTCCTGATCCTGGTCCACGCCGGCGCTGCATTGCTCCATTGGCTGGTCTGGCGCGATGGGGTGATGGCGCGCATGGCATTGCGCACGAGGCGCGACTGAATCGCTCATGGGGCAGCAAGGCGGGCCTTCAACACAGCTCCCGGCCGAGCGTTCGAGGCGGGCGATCGACGGCCTGCTGGCGCTGGTTGCGGCCGCCTACCTGATCGCCGCCTTGGTCGGACTGCCGTTGTACGCCGACGGCGGTCACTACCTGTTCCGCATCATTGTCGACGGCCTGCCCTATGTCTCGGATGGACGTCTCGCCGCCGTGATCCCCCAGCTCCCAGCTTGGCTGCTGGTGCAATCCGGTGCCAAGCTCGAGGCACTGAGGCTGGCGTTCTCAGTCGGCTATCTGCTGCTGCCGTGGTTGTCTCTGCTGGCCTGCTGGCTGATCGTCCGCCCGTCCACCCCCGGGTTGATGGTCTTACCGGCAAGCGGCGCGCTCCTGAATCAGATCAATGCCTCCGCGGTCTCGGAGCTGCTCATCATCCTCTATCTGATGTGGCCTTTGGTGCTCGCGCTCAGCCTGCGCGGCGAACAACGGGTGGTCAGGTTGCTCGTTTGGCTCTCCGCGCCGGTGATCCTGAGCTTACACCCGGTCGCGGTCTTGGCCTGCCTCACCCTGGCGATTGTCGTCGAGCTGACCATTCGGGATCGCTGGTTGTCGGCCTGGCTCGTCTTCTGCGCACTGGTGCAGATCCTCTGGAGCCTGCGCGGGCTCAGCGGCTATGAGCAATCCCATCTCGCCGGCGACGCCGCACTCTGGTATCTGCTGACCCAGACACCTGGCCAGCATCTGATGCTCGCCGCCGTCACCTTGGTTGGTCTAGTGGTCGCAGCGCAAGGGCTCAAGGGCGCGAGACCGGTTCTGGATTGGGCGCCACGGGCCATTGCGGTTGTGCTGGCCGGCGCTAGCCTCGTCGTCGGCTACGAGCTGATCTGGGGACAGGGCTGGCGACTCAAGTCCGGCATCACCTTTCCCGTGCAATTGCTGCTGATGCTGATCAGCGTGCTGATCGCATCGTCCCGAATCGCCCGTGCCACA
>RZZN01000209.1 GCA_009929855.1 Gammaproteobacteria bacterium | reverse complement strand
GGCCAAGGCGCCGGATTGAAGGAGGACGCCATGCCCACGAAGGCCCGTTGGCTCGCGACCTTGGCCAAGGCGCCGGATTGAAGGAGGACGCCATGCCCATGAAGGCCCGTTGGCTCACGATCTCGCCGTCCCAGTTCACCTGGGAGCGCGAGGCGCTCGCCTGGCTGCGCGAGCAGCTTCCGGATGCCGAGCCCTGGCACGCCTGGTCGAACTTCGAGTTCATCGACGACAACGGCCGGGTGAACGAGGTGGACGCGCTCATCCTCGCGCCCTTCGGTCTCTTCCTGATCGAGATCAAGAGCCGTCCCGGCATCCTCACCGGCGACGCCCATACCTGGACCTGGAGCGACGCGGGCCGTCGCTTCACCGACGACAACCCGCTGATCCTCACCAACCGCAAGGCCAAGCGTCTGGTTTCGCTGCTCAGACGCCAACCGGCGATCGCCAAGTCGCGCGGCCGTCTGCCCTGGATCGAGCCGCTGGTGTTTCTCTCCTCGACCGCCACCCAGTGCCGACTCGATCACTCGGGTCTGGCCGGGGTCTGGGGTCGTGGCACGCCCGGCCGGACCGATGATCCGGGCATCCTGGCCGCGCTCGCCCAGCCGCCGGCAGCATTCTCGGGTGGCCAGCGCCTGCCCAGCGTCGATCGCACCCTGGCCCGTGCCATCGTCAAGGCGGTGAGCGAGTCAGGGATTCGGCCCTCGCACCGCTCACGCCGGGTGAGCGACTACGCGCTCGAGGGACTGCTCGCCGAGGGCGATGGCTGGCAGGATTTCGAAGGCGTCCATGTGAGCGCCGGCGTCCATCGGCGCATCCGCATCTATCCATTCGCGAGCGGCAGCGGCGAGCAGGACCGTGGCGACCTCAACAAGGCGGCGCTGCGCGAGTTCCAGATTCTGGAGGGCATCACCCATCCGGGCATCGTGCGGCTGCACGACTTCAAGGAGACCGAGCTCGGCCCCGCCCTGATCTTCGAGCACGACCCCAAGGCCATGCGGCTCGACTTCTTCCTGCGTGAGCGGGCGGACCGGCTCGGCATGGATCTGCGTCTCGCGCTGCTCCGCCAGCTCGCCGAGGTGCTCGCCTACGCCCACGGCCGCCGGCTCTATCACCGCGCGCTCGCGCCCCAGGCCATCCTGGTCCGCGACCCGGATGCCGACAGGCCCAGCCTGCAGGTGATGAGCTGGCAGACCGCCGCCCGCGAGACCACCGCCGGCGCCACCTCGGCGCGCGCCACCGGCACCCAGCATCTCGAGCGCTATATCGACGCGCCGAGCCAGGTTTATCTGGCCCCCGAGGCCACGCGTCCGGACATCGCCGCCGGGCCGCACATGGACGTCTTCTCGCTCGGGGCCATCGCCTTCCATCTCTTCACCGGACGCCCACCCGCCGACTCGCGTCTGGAGCTGATCGAGCGTCTGCGTCTGGGCCATGGTCTGCGCATCTCGGACGTCCTGGACGGGGCCGGGCCCTGTCTCCAGTATCTGATCCAGATCAGCACCCAGCCCGAGGTGAGCAGCCGCACCGCGACCGTGGCCGAGTTTCTCGCCGACCTGATGGAGGTCGAGGACGAGCTCACCACGCCTGACCCGGAGCGCTGCGTCGATCCGGCCCAGGCGGTGGCGCGCGACCGTCTGGAGGGCGGCTTCACCGTGCTCGCCAAGCTCGGCACCGGCGCCACCGCACGCGCCTTCCTGGTGCGCCCGGACGGCGGCGATGAGTCACTGGTCCTCAAGGTGGCGCTGGACGCGACCCAGGACGAGCGCCTCCGCGCCGAGGGCGAGGTGCTCGCCCGCCTGCGTCATCACAACATCATCGAATACAAGTCCAGCCATCAGGTCGCGGGCCGCGCCGCCATCCTCATGAGCGCCGCCGGCGAGCAGACACTGGCCAGACGCATCAAGGAGTCCGAGCCCATCTCGCTGGACCTGGTCGCCCGTTTCGGCGAGGAGCTGCTGTCGGTCGTCGACTATCTGGAGGGCCAGGGCGTCACTCACCGCGACATCAAGCCCGAGAACATCGGCATCACCGCCGGCAAGGACAAGCGCCTGACCCTGCGTCTCTTCGACTTCTCGCTGGCCCGCACCCCGCCCGAGAATCTCCACGCCGGCACTCGGCCCTATCTCGACCCCTTCCTGAGTCTGCGCACCCCGCCCCGTTGGGACCTCTACGCCGAGCGCTTCGCCGTGGCCATGACACTCTAAGAGCTGGTCACCCGCTCACTGCCGATCTGGGGCGACGGGGCGAGCGACCCGGCGACCCTGCCGGAGGATGCTGAGGTCGCGCTCGAGCCCGAGCGCTTCGACCCGGCGCTGCGCGACGGACTCACCGCCTTCTTCGCCAAGGCCCTGGCCCGCGACGCCCGCAAGCGTCACGACAATGCCGAGGACATGCGCCACGCCTGGCGCCGGGTCTTCGACGAGGCCCGCCGCCCCGTCACCGATGCCGACGAGCTCGACGCCATCGCCCGCCGCGCCACGCCCCAGACCAGCATCGCCGAGCTGGGCTATGGCATGGAGGCCCAGAACGTCCTCGATCAGATGGGCATCCACCGGGTCCGCGACCTGCTCGCCGTCGACCGGGTGCGCTTCCGTTATCTCAAGGGGGTGGGCGACAAGATCCGCCGCGAGATCCGCACCCGCGCCAAGCGTCTCGCCCAGCTCCGCCCGGATCTGGTCCCGGGTGGCGTGACCCTGCT
>RZZN01000033.1 GCA_009929855.1 Gammaproteobacteria bacterium | reverse complement strand
CCCAGGGGAGTCGGCGCATCCCCAGGGGAGTCGGGGCGTCCTCGCCCCGAGGAAGGACAGACGCGGCGCCGATCACGAGTCCGGGCGCTCGTGCGGACCAGGTCTGGAGCTGGACTGATGGCGCGGGCAGATCCTCACTCGGGGCCTGGAGGCCCCGACTCCCTTGGGGCATGGAGGCCCCGACTCCCTTGGGCCTGGAGGCCCGGACTCCTTCGCACTGAGTCCGTTGCTCCGACCGCTCACTGAGTCGGCTCGGGCTTGGCGTCGTTGGTGATGTCGTGCTCGATCCGCAAGCACTGTCGCAGTCGGCGCAGTTGCTCGGGGTCGAGCGCATCGGCAAAGAGTGGTAGAGCGCACACGCGCCAGCGCCCCAAGCGGAGTCTCAGGACCACCAACGGCAGGCTGACGAAGGTGGCGGGATCGATGCGTGCCGGGTGCTCGGCCCCGGACACGAGTGCGACGCGCCAGGTTCCGTCGACATCCCGGAAGACCGCGCGAATGGACCAGGGTGCACGTCGCAAGACATGGACATGGTAGGCATGGAGGCCGCTCAGCGTGATGGCGGCGAGCAACGGCCATGACCACCACTCAAGCCAAGCCAGCGAGACCGCCGCGGCGAGCAGATGCGTGAGCAGGACGAATCCAGCTAGGCGTCGCGAGAAGCCCGGTCGGATCAACAGCGGGGTGTAGATCATGCTCGGGAAACGACCGCATCCGGTTCGGTCGAGTCGTCTGGATCGGTCGATCCGCCCGCCGGACAGGCCGCCGCGAGCGCTGCCGTGCCGGGCGAGCTCTCCTGCAGCAGCGCGCGCAGGATCACGAGCGCGGTCTCCAGGACCTGGGATTCGCTCTCGAGAGAGTAGACCGCGTAGGCCGGTAGGGTGAAACGAGGGCCATTGGGCGCCGGGTGCAGACAGCCCGAGCGCAGATAGGGCGCGGCGACACGCTCCGGGACGAAACAGGCCCCGCCGTTGGCGAGGATCAGCTGCAGTCCGAGCCAGCCGATGTTGGCGATCTGAGCCGGACGCTCGAGCGCGGGATAGACCCGGCTGTGCTGGGCGTAAAAGGTCGGACCCCAACTCACATAGACATAGCCGTCGTCCAGCTCGGCGTAGTGCGGATCGCGCGTGACCAGGATCAGGGTCTCGTCGAAGAGATGCTCAACGACCAAACCGGCGCCCTGTTGCGGGGTGTACATCAAGGCAAGATCCAGTGTGCCCTCGATGACACGACGCATCAGGTCCTCCTCGAACCCGATCTCGCAGATCAGCGACACCTCGGGCGACTGGGCGCGCATCCGCCCGGCCCACACCGGCAGCAGACCATCCCAGAGCGCGATGCGGGCGCCGATCGTGAGACTGGTGCGAAAACGGCTGGGCAGACCCACCTCGTGGCGTGCCTGCTCCAGCGTCAACACCAGTGTCTTGGCATGGCGGAGGAACCGCCGGCCCGCCGCGGTCAGGGTCGCCCCGGAGCGGTTGCGCACGAAGAGCCGGGCGTTGAGATACTGCTCCAGGCCCTGGATGCGGGCGCTGACGGTCGACTGGGTGACATGCACCCGATTGGCCGCCTCTTGGAAGCTCCCATGTGCCGCGATCGCCAGAAAGGTCTTGACTTGCTCGATATCCATGTCTCGCTTAAATCGATAACATCGATGTCAAATAGGGATAAATTTCGTTTGTCTTTATTGATCAGTCAAGTTAGCGTGGGGATCATGTCACATGCACGCTGATCTGGAGACATCCTCATGATCGCCATCAAGGTTTCAATGAAGGCCACACACGAGCCACTCAAGCGCACCGCGGTCGTGCTCAAACTCGATGGGGACGGATCCGAGACCCCGGCGGTCCTCACCGACCGCGCGGGCATGGCCAGCTTCGACCTGCCGCCAACCAGCGGCAAGGTGCTGGTCGCGGGGATCGAGCGTTACGATGGACGACTCGCCGGTGAGATCCCCATCGAGCTCTGGTCCATCACCCAGTCGGAGCATGACTCGCGCGGTCTGCCTGGTGAGTTTCCGGCCGGCAGCAATGCCTACCCCGGCATGACGACTCAGACGCTCATGGTCGAGGGACGCGCCATACTCACCGACAGCGAGGGCTATCTGGTCGACCCGTCCGACTGGTCCGAGGCGTTCGCCCGCGCCCAGGCGGCACGCGAGGGTCTGGCGCTGAGCGCCGAGCACTGGGAGGTCCTCCGCTTCCTGCGCGCGCACTATGCCCGGCACGGAATCCAGGCGACGGTGCGTGAGATGATCACCCATTTCAGCCAGGTCTGGGGCACCGAGCAGGGCAGCAACCGTGCACTGCATCGCCTCTTCCCGCGGGGTGGTCCACAGAAACAGGGCAACCGGCTGGCCGGACTCTTGCGCACCAAGGGCGAGCACTGAGCCCAGGGCCGCTGCTGGGTGAGCGGCGCGACCGCGCGCGCGGCTGGATCACAGCCCCCCATCGCTCTGGGCCGCGCGCGCGGCCGCGAGTTGGGTCGCCAGATAGGTGAGCGAGACCCCCATCTCGCGGGTCCAGCCCAGCTCGATGCGCCAGTCCGGGCTCGGGATCCAGACATGCAGCGCGCGTCCCTCACCGCGGCGGATGGCGGTCAGGCGGCGTGTCGTGGTGATCGCGTCCTCGGGGAAACGACTCTGATCCTCGCCGGCCCCATAGATCTGGCGCAGTGCCGCGTAGGTCTCCTCGTATCGCAGTTGGGTGGCGCTGGCGTAGGCACGCACCACCTTGTAGATGCGGCCCTGATGGGCCATCACATAGGTGCGATCCGCCCCATCGAGGAAGACCAAGGCAAGACTGGCGCCCTGCTCCTGACGCGTCACCGGGGGCGGCACCGCCTGGAGCAGCGGACGCACGTCGCCCCCTAGGCAATAGCTGCCGAAGACCAGCTTCAGACATGGCTCGGCGGCCTGGGCTGGCACCACGCTGGCCAAGGCGAGCGTGAAGAGGATCCTGGTGATGATGCCGATGCCTGGTCTCATGCGCATGGTGCTCCTCGGTGTCGGTCCACTTGAAGCCGTCATCGACATCGGATCGGGTTCTGGCGCAGGACGCGTCGCGGCCGCTTGCCGAGCGACGCTCAGACGCCCTGCAACGCCAACGACGAACCCGCGACCGACCAGCCGGCGCTCTCGGTGGGCCGTGTCAGTGGACGTGGATCCAGATCGCCTCCCCAAAGTCTGGCCATGACCGCGCGCAGGTGCTCGGGCTGCCCACTGGTCCACGCCTGCTCGACCCCGGCGCGCGGTGGTGGCGCCAACAGCTGGAGCTCGGCCAAGCGTCGACGGACCTGCCGCGCGACCGCCAGACCTGAATCCAACACCTGGACGCACGGACCGGCCAGCTCGCGGATCTGTGGGGCCAGATGTGGATAATGGGTACAGCCGAGCACCAGGGTATCGGCACCGCGCAGCAGCAGCGGCTCGATGTAGGAGGACAGGAGCGCGCGCGTCTCGGGCCCATCCAGATCGCCCGCCTCGATGCGCTCGACCAATCCGGGACAGGCCTGGGGGATGATCCGCGCGCCTTGGCCGACCCGCGCGACCAGCTCCGCGAAGCTGCGGCCCGCCAAGGTCCGCCGCGTCGCCAGCACGCCCACCACCCCCGAGCGCGTGCAGGCGAGCGCCGGCTTGACCGCCGGCTCCATCGCAATCACTGGCACCTGATAGCGGCTGCGCAGCACCCGAGCCGCCACGCCCGTGGCGGTGTTGCAGGCCACCACGATGGCCTTGGCACCGCGCGCGAGCAGCAGCTCGGTGATGAGGATGGCACGCGCCTCGATCGCCGCTGGCGACTTCTCGCCATAGGGGGCGTGGGCCGAATCCGCGACATAGAGCAGATCCTCGTGCGGGAGCTCGCGGCGGATCTCACGCAGCACCGAGAGACCGCCCACGCCCGAGTCGAAGACGCCGATGGGTTGTCTGGGTGTCATGGTCGGGCGGTCGGGATGGGGCCGGATGGAGACATCGCCCGCGGGCTAATCAGCGAAGCGTGCCCACACCGGGCAGTGATCCGATGGCCGCTCCATCCCGCGGATCGCATAGTCGATGTCGGCATCGAGCAGACGCTCGCGCAGTGGCGCGGTCACCAGCAGGTGATCGATGCGCAAGCCATGCCGGGGATCGCGCTCGAAGCCGTGCGAGCGATAATCGAACCAGCTGAAGCGGTCATCGACCCGCGGATGGATGGTCCGGAAGGCGTCGTGGAGACCCCACCCGGTCAGTGCCTCGAGCCATCCGCGCTCCTCGGGCAGGAAGCTGCATTTGCCCGTCCTCAGCCAGCGCTTGGCATTGTCGGCACCGATGCCGATGTCCAGATCCAGTGGCGCCACGTTCATGTCGCCGAGCACCACGACATTTTGATCCGGTGAGAAGTGCGCGCGCAGATAGTCCAACAGACCCTCGTAGAAGCGACGCTTGTCGGGAAACTTGGTGGGATGGGCACGACTCTCGCCTTGCGGGAAATAGCCGTTGATGACACTCAGCTCGGTGCCACCGGGCAGGACATAGCGACCCGTGATGAGACGGCGCTGGGCCTGCGGGTCATCGCCAGGCAAGCCCTTGACGACCGCGACTGGTTCGACCTTGCTCAGGAGCGCCACGCCATAATGCGACTTTTGACCATGGAAGTGGCTGATGTACCCGAGCCCTTGCGTCATTTCCAGCGGAAAGGAGTCATCCGCCACCTTGCATTCCTGCAGCGCCAGGATGTCCGGGGCATGTGCTGACTGGATCGCCTCCAGCTGGTGCGGGCGTGCACGGATCCCGTTGATGTTGAATGTGATGATCTTGAACACGTTGAACGGCTCCAGGGCAACGCGCAACAGGCTATCACGGCCCACGCGGAATGGACAGGATCGCGCGGATGTTTCAGGATGCGCACCGGCCGCCAGGCGCCGAGGTCGTCACCGCGACGCCCGCCCTGGACCCTTCTGTCTTGGACCAAGCCCCAGCCCAGACCCATGAAAGCCATGATCCTCGCCGCCGGGCGCGGCAAGCGCATGCGCCCCTTGACCGACCATGTCCCCAAGCCGTTGCTGGAGGTGGGCGGACGCCCACTGATCCAGTATCACATCGAGCGTCTCGCCGCGGCTGGGATCCGCGACCTGGTCATCAATCATGCGCACCTTGGCGAGCAGATCGAGGCCAGGCTCGGCGACGGCACCGCGCTCGGTGTCCGCATCCGTTATTCACCCGAGCCGATCGCGCTGGAGACCGGCGGTGGGATCTTCAATGCCTTGCACCTGCTCGGCCCCGCGCCCTTCCTGGTCATCAACGGCGACATCTGGTGCGACCTGGAGCCCGATGGGCTGCGTCTCGCCGACGCGGACCTGGCCCATCTGGTGCTGGTCGACAACCCCCCGCATCATCCACTCGGCGACTTCATGCTGAGCGACGGCCGCGTCCAGGCCACGGGAGCGCCACGACTCACCTTCAGCGGGATCGGGGTCTATCATCCAGCGCTCTTCGCGGGGGCCGCGCCGGGCGCTTTTCCGCTCGCCCCGCTCCTGCGCCAGGCGATGCACGCTGGGCGCGTGAGTGGACAGCACCATCGCGGCATGTGGCTCGACATCGGCACGCCCGAGCGGCTGGCCGAGTTGGATCGCGCACTTGCGCGCTGAGCGCGGCGCGCTCATCCGACCCGCCGCAGCAGCAGCAGCGCACCGAGGATGAACAACAGTGGCGGCATGACGGCCGCGACCAATGCATCCAACCCGAAGAGCAGCGCGACGAAGGCAAAGGTGCGGCTGATCAGATAATAGAGGATCCCGATCAGCACACCGATGAAGATGCGTCGGCCGAGTCCGCCGGCGCGCGTGGAGCCGAGGACGATCGGGATCGCGACCAGGATCATCGACAGCGTCAGGACCGGATGCAGGATCTTGCCCCAGAAGACGACCTCGTAGGCCCCGGGATCCTGCTTGTTCAAGCTCATGAACTGGATGTAGGTGTAGAGACCCCAGACCGGCAGGACCCGGGGGTCCAGGACCACCACCTTGAGCAGAGCGGGATCGAGCAGTGACACCCAGGCCGCCTGATCGATCTGCTCGACCGTGACACCCGCGGCGCTGACCCGACTGCGCGCGATCTCCTCGAGCACCCAGCCGGTCTCGTCGTAGCGCGCCCCCGCCGCGTGGGTGGCCAGGAGCGTGCCGGCATCCGCGTCGATCTGATAGATCGAGATGTCGCTCAACTGGGTGGCCGAGCGGATCTCGCGGATATGCACGTAGGAGGTGCCGTCGATGGCCCAGAATCCATCAGGGGTCTGCTGCGCGACCTCGCCGGACAGCGCCTGGTGGCGGAGCGTGAGGGCACGCTGCTCGGCGATCGGGGCGATGATCTCGCCCAGCAGCAGCGCCAGCGCCGCCAGCAGCACCCCACCGAGCAGGGCTGCGCGGATGATGCGCCCGACCGAGATCCCGGCGGCACGCATCGCCACCAGCTCCGAGCGACCGGCGAGCGTGCCCAGACCGATCAAGGCCCCGATCAGGGTCGCGATGGGGAACACCTGATAGGCATACCGTGGCAGACTCAGCCCCATATACATCAAGGCATGGGTCAGACCATAGCCGGCGACGCCGATGGCATCCATCTCCTCGGCGAGGATGAAGAACCCCAGCAGCGGCAGCAGCACCGCGAGGGTGAGCAGGGTACCCCCGATGACCGCCCTGGCCAGATAGCGCTCGAGTATGATCACGAGACCCGGCCCGAGCGGATCGGATAGACTTCGGCAGTCACATCCCGACCTCGCAACGGCCACCGCGGGGCAGCGCGAAACGGCCCTTTCGATCCAGTCATCCCATCCTTCCAGAGGAGCGCAATGGTGAAATTCAGAATCAAGACCGGTGACCTGGCCAAACAGAAGACCCCCTGTATCCTGATCGGGATCTTCGAGGGGCGCAAGCTCTCCGAGCCGGCCAAGGCACTCGACGAGGCCACGGGTGGTCGGCTCGGTGAGTTGGTGAAGAAGGCTGATCTCAGTGGCGAGGTCGGCTCGACACTGATGCTCTATGACCTGCCGGGACTGGCCTGCGAGCGAGTCTTGCTCGTCGGCTGCGGCAAACGCAAGGAGCTTGGACGCGAGCCTTTTCGCAAGGCGCTCGGCGCCGCGGTCGCGGTCTTGCAGCAGGGCCAGGCCGGGGCGGCGCTGTGCGCGCTGCCGCGCCCGGCCGATGACACGGACGATCGCTACAGCATGACTCGGGACATCGTGACCACCGCCGCGGACAAGGTCTATCGCTATACCAAGACCAAGAGCGAGGACAAGAAGGCGCCCAAGACACCCCTGCAGCGGCTCGACATCTGGATCGACGAGGCCAAGCTCGAGCCAAGCGCCACCACCGCCCTCCTCCACGGCCAGGCGATCGCCGCGGGCATCGCGCTGGCGCGCGAGCTCGGTAACCTGCCCGGCAATGTCTGCACCCCGACCTATCTCGCCGAGCAGGCACTGGCGCTGGGCGAGCGCTACGAACCGCTCACCACCGAGATCCTCGAGGAGGCCGACATGGCCGAGCTACGGATGGGCTCATTGCTCTCGGTCGCCAGCGGCAGTCGCCAGCCGGCCAAGCTCATCCTGATGCACTATAGCGGCGGCAATCCGCAGGACAAACCCCTGGTGTTGGTTGGCAAGGGGCTGACCTTCGACTCTGGCGGGATCTCCATCAAGCCGGCGCCGGAGATGGATGAGATGAAATTCGACATGTGCGGCGGAGCGGCGGTGATCGGCACGCTGCTTGCCGCCTGCGAGATCGGTCTGCCACTGAACCTGATCGGTGTCGTCCCCGCCTCGGAGAATCTGCCGGGTGGCGCCGCCAACAAGCCGGGCGACATCGTCACCAGCATGTCCGGTCAAACCATCGAGATCCTCAATACCGACGCCGAGGGACGGCTGATCCTGTGCGACGCATTGACCTACAGCGAACGCTTCGATCCCGAGCTGGTGATCGATCTGGCGACCCTGACCGGCGCCTGCGTCATCGCCCTGGGTCGGCACGCCTCCGGGCTCTTCACCAGTGACGATCGACTGGCCGATGAGATCATCGCGGCTGGACAGGCCGCCGCCGACCGGGTCTGGCGTATGCCGCTCTGGGAGGATTATCAGCAGCAGCTCGACAGCAACTTCGCCGACATGGCCAATGTGGGAGGACGCGAGGCCGGCGCCGTCACCGCCGCCTGTTTTCTCGCGCGCTACACCAAGGCCTATCGCTGGGCCCATCTGGACATCGCTGGGACTGCCTGGCTGAGCGGCAAGGACAAGGGGGCGACCGGCCGCCCGGTGGGTCTGCTCACCCAGCTGCTGCTCGCGCGCGCCGGGCTGATCGGCGGGGGTCACTGACCGAGATCGCGCCGGTCGGGTGCCATCGGCAACCCGCCCGGCGCGAACCGATCAGTGGCTCGGCCTGCCGCGCGAGCCCGCGCGACAGCGCCTTGGACTGGGATCAGGATTGCAGCGTGAGGCTCGGATAGGCAGCGGAGGTGGCGCCATCCTTGGGCTTGTCCTTGGTGCATCCATCCCCGGCCTGCGCGGTGGCAAGGCCGCCGGCAAAGAAGAGTGCGCCAAGCAGCAGGGCGGTCGCAACGGTGGACTTGGATCGGGTCATGGGCTTGCTCCTCGCGATCTGGTTGGTGATGTGCGGGTGTCGAAGACCGACTGGCGCGGTGAGCGCCGCACTGGGATGATGTGGGCGGATCGACCCGACACAAGTCCCAGTGAATCGATCCGGATTCTCCAGACCCCGCCGCCCATCCCCAAGGCAGTCCTCACGATGACCCACTCCGAGACACCCACGCCCGTCATTGAGCTGCGCGGTTTGCGCCAGAACAATCTGCGCTCAATCGATCTGGATCTCCCGCTCGGCCAGTTGATCGTGATCACCGGGGTCTCGGGCTCGGGCAAGTCGTCGCTTGCCTTCGACACCCTCTATGCCGAGGGTCAGCGCCGCTATCTGGAGACCTTCTCGCCCTATGCCCGTCAGTTCCTCGACCGGCTCGACCGCCCCGCCGCCGAGCGCATCGAGGGCATCCCCCCGGCGATCGCCATCGATCAGAACAACGCGGTGCGCACCTCGCGCTCCACCGTCGGCACGCTCACCGAGCTGACCGACCACCTCAAGCTACTCTATGCCCGTGCCGCCCGGCTCTTCTGTCATGGTTGCGGACGGCCGGTTCAACGCGATACTCCCGAGAGCATCTGGGAGCAGCTCGCCAGTGACCCGCGCATGGCCGAGCAGCGCGTCGCCATCGCCTTCGCCGTTCGTATCCCGCCCGAGCGCACCCGCGAGGAGATCCAGACCCTGCTCGCCCAGCAGGGCTATGTGCGCATCCTCGCGGCCGACACCGCCAGTCTGGAGGTCATCCAGGATCGCCTGCGGGTCGTCGCGCCCCAGCGTGGCCGCGCGCTCGAGGCCTTGGAGCAGGCGCTCGCCCACGGCCACGGCCAGATCCGGGTCTACCCGCTCGAGGACCGGCGCGAGCCAGGCGCGCCAGCGCGCTTCTCGGCCGAGCTGCACTGCCCCGACTGCGACCTCGCCTATGCCGATCCCAGCCCCAACCGCTTCTCCTTCAACTCACCGCTCGGTGCCTGCCCGACCTGTCGGGGCTTCGGCCGCACGCTCGCGATCGACTGGTCGCGGGTCATCCCGGACCCCGCCAAATCGCTCCTCGAAGGGGCCATCAAACCGATCCAGTCCGATGGCTATGCCGAGATCCAGGAGGATCTGATCGCCTTCGCCAATCGTCGCGGCATCCCGACCGACCTGCCCTGGCGCGACCTCACCGCGTCCGACCGCGACTGGGTGATCAGTGGCGAGGGCGACTGGGAGAGCGGTGTCTGGTATGGGCTCGCGCGCTTCTTCGCTTGGCTGGAGGGACGCAGTTACAAGCTGCACGTGCGCGTCCTGCTCTCGCGCTACCGTGCCTACGAGACCTGCGCGACCTGCAAGGGCGCGCGCCTGATCGACGAGGCGCTCGACTGGCGTCTCGGCGACCAGGCGCTGGCCGCGCGCGTGCTCCCGCCCACGCAGCGCGCGCGTCACGGCCGCGTCACCATGGACCAATCGGCATGGCAGCAACTGCCCGGACTGAGCCTGGCCGACCTGCTCGGACTGCCGATCGAGGACGCGCGGCGCTTCTGTGACGCACTCAAGCTCGACCCCGCCCTCGATCCACTGATCGGCGAGATCCGTGCCCGGCTGCGTTATCTCGATGAGGTCGGCGTCGGTTATCTGACACTCGATCGCCAATCGCGCACACTCTCGGGTGGCGAGACCCAGCGGATCCATCTGACCACGGCGCTCGGCAGCACACTGGTCAACGCGCTCTTCGTGCTCGACGAGCCCAGCATCGGGCTGCACCCGCGCGACCTCGAACGGGTCATCGGGATCCTGCGCCGGCTGCGCGATCAGGGCAATAGCCTGGTGGTGGTCGAGCACGACCCGCAGGTCATGCAGGCCGCCGATCAGATCATCGAGCTGGGCCCCGGCCCCGGCGAGCAGGGCGGACGACTGCTCTTCCAAGGCACCCCGGCGGAGCTGCTCGCCACCCCGGGATCGCTCACCGGCGACTTTCTGGCCGGTCGGCGCCAGATCGCTGCCGCGCGCGTCCCCCGCGCGCCCGCCGCGACCACTCCGCGCATCCGCGTCCAGGGTGCCCGCGCGCACAACCTCAAGGGGATCGATGTCGAGATCCCATTGCAGCATCTGGTGGTGATCACCGGGGTCTCGGGCTCGGGCAAGTCGACCCTGGCGCAGAAGATCCTCTACCCGGCACTCTGCCAGATCAAGGGCCATCCAGAAGAGCCGCCGGGCGAGCACGAGGCCATCACCGGGGCGGAGGCGATCGCCGATGTGGTCTTGCTCGATCAGTCGAGCATCGGCCGCACCACGCGCTCGAGCCCGGCGACCGCTGTCGGCGTGCTCGCGGTGCTGCGCAAACGCTTCGCGGCGGTACCACTCGCACGCGAGCGCGGCTATACCGCCGCGACCTTCAGCTTCAACAGCGGCACCGGACGCTGTCCGACCTGCGGCGGCAACGGCTTCGAGCATCTGGAGATGCAGTTCCTCGCCGACGTCTATCTCCGCTGCCCGGACTGCGACGGCCGCCGCTTTCGCGCCCCGGTCCTGGAGGTCAAGCTCGAGGCCGGCCCCGACCAGCCGCCGCGCTCGATCGCCGAGGTCCTCGACCTGACCGCGCACGAGGCGCACGCGGCCTTCGCCCATGACACCGAGTTGACGCGCGCGCTCGAGCCATTGATCGCGGTCGGTCTCGGCTATCTGCGACTCGGCCAGCCGGTGCCGACACTCTCGGGCGGTGAGGCGCAGCGTCTGAAGCTGGCCAGTCATCTGGCGCAAGCCAATCGGCTCGCCAGCCGCCGCGGCCAGACCGCGAGCGGGCTGCTCTTCCTGCTCGACGAGCCCACCACCGGATTGCACTTCGCCGATGTCGCCGTCTTGCTTGGTGCCTTCCAGCGTCTGCTCGACGCCGGACATTCGCTGCTGGTGATCGAGCACCATCTCGATCTGATCGCCGCCGCCGATTGGCTGATCGACCTGGGACCCGAGGGCGGCGCGGCCGGTGGCGAGCTGGTGTGTGTCGGCACCCCCGAGGAGGTCGCGGCGCGACCCGAGAGTCAGATCGGCCGCGCGCTGGCCAGCCACCGAGCCTCGCGCGCCCATGCCGCGACCGCGCGCACCACGACCGAGCCCGCGCGCGCCATCGCCGAGCCGCTCGTGCACTGGGCGAACGGGATGGGCACACCGCGCCCCGGCGAGCCCGCCATCGAGGTCATCCAGGCCCGCGAGCACAACCTCAAGGGACTCACGCTCAGCCTCCCCCGCGAGCGCTTCATCGTCATCACCGGTGTCTCGGGCAGCGGCAAGAGCACACTGGCCTTCGACATCCTCTTCGCCGAGGGTCAGCGTCGCTTTCTCGCATCACTCAACGCCTATGCCCGCCAGTTCGTCCAGCCCGCCGCGCGTCCCGATGTCGACGCGGTGCGCGGCCTGCCACCGACCGTGGCCATCGCCCAGCGCACCAGCCGCGGCGGCCCAAAGAGCACGGTCGGCACACTCACCGAGATCCATCAGTATCTGCGCCTGCTCTTCACCCAGATCGGCACGGCCTTCTGCCCAAGCTGCGCGATCCCCATCGAGCCCATGAGCCGCGACACCATCCTGGCTCGTCTGTGGCGCGACCATGCCGATCAACCGATCACACTACTGGCCCCATTGGTCAGCGCGCGCAAGGGTCTCTACAAGGATCTGGCCGACTGGGCGCTGCGGCACGGCTGGCTCAGTCTCCGTGTCGATGGCCGGTTGGTCGACACCCGCGACTGGCCCCTCCTCGACCGCTATCGCGAGCACAGCATCGCGCTGCCGCTCGGGGAGCTGCGCCTCGTGCCAGGCACCGAGCAGACATTGGGCGCGCTCCTCGACCAGGCACTGGACCTGGGCAAGGGCACGGTCATGGTGGCGCGAGTCACGCCGGACGCGGCGGCGGACATCCTCTACTCGACCCAGCGCGCCTGTCCGAGCTGCGGTATCGCACTCCCCGAGCCAGACCCGCGACGCTTCAGCTTCAACTCGAAACAGGGCTGGTGCACCAGCTGTTTCGGGACCGGGCTCGCACTCGTTGGCTTCGACGCGGACCAGACCGGCGAGGAGGACGCCTGGCTGGAGCGCGACTCCAGCACCACCCCGGTCTGTCCCAGCTGTCGGGGGGCACGCCTCAATCCACTCGCGTGCGCGGTGCGCATGCATGGACACACGCTCCCCGCACTCTCGGCGCTCACCGTCACACAGGCCGCGCGGGTCCTGGGAGACGTCCGCCTGGACACGCGCGAGCAGGCGATCGCCGCCGATCTGCTCGCCGAGATCAGCGCGCGTCTCGCCTTCCTGGAGGAGGTCGGACTCGGCTATCTGACGCTCGACCGCGCCGCGCCGGCGCTCTCGGGTGGCGAGGCCCAACGCATCCGTCTCGCCGCCCAGCTCGGCTCGAATCTGCGCGGGGTCTGCTACATCCTCGACGAGCCGACCATCGGTCTGCATCCGCGCGACAATGCCCGGCTCCTCGCGGGTCTGGTCAAGCTGCGCGCCAAGGGGAATAGTCTGCTGGTCGTCGAGCACGACGAGGCCACCATCCGCCGCGCCGACGAGATCATCGATCTGGGTCCCGGCGCCGGCTCGCAGGGCGGCACGCTGATCGCGCGCGGCAGACTCGCCGACCTCATGACCAACCCGGACTCGGTCACCGGCCGCTGGCTCGCCCGCGCGCATGCGCGCACCCGCCCGCCGCGACCGATCGCACCCGCCGACCCGGCACTCAGACTGACGGGGGCGCGGCGTCACAACCTCGCGGATCTGGCTGTAGAGATCCCGCTCGCCCGTCTGGTGGCCATCACCGGTGTGTCAGGCTCCGGCAAGTCGACCCTGGTGCGCGAGGTCCTAGTCCCGCTGCTGCGTGACCTGCTCGGCGCCGAGCAGGGCCGCGGGACACGCCGCGCCTCGGCCGAGCACGCCGCCGAGCCGGCGTTGGCGGCCGCCGCCGCGGCCACCCGCCGTGCCGGGACGCGGCTCACCGGCTGGTCTGGTCTCACCCGGGTCCTCGAGGTCGATCAGACCCCGATCGGCAAGACGCCGCGCTCCTGTCCCGCGACCTACGTGGGGATCTGGGACGCCATCCGCCGACTCTTTGCCGCGACCCCCGAGGCCCGCGTGCTCGGCTGGGGGCCGGCCCGTTTCTCCTTCAATGTCGCCGGCGGTCGCTGTCCCGCCTGCGAGGGGCAGGGCGTGCAGACGCTCGCCATGAGCTTCCTGCCCGATGCCCGTCTGGTCTGCGAGACCTGCGGCGGAACCCGCTTCACCCGCGAGACCCGCGAGATCCGCTACCGCGAGCACGACATCGGTCAGGTCCTCGCATCGAGTGTCGAGGTGGCGAGCGAGCTCTTTCAGGCTCACCCCGCCATCCATCACACACTCGAGCTGCTGCGCGAGGTCGGACTCGGCTATCTCCCGCTCGGTCAACCCAGCCCGACACTCTCAGGCGGCGAGGCCCAGCGTCTGAAGCTGGTCACCGAGCTGGCCAAGGCGCGCGCCACCCCGCGCGCGCGCGGCCCCAAACGCGCGCCCGACGCACCCAGCTCCCGGCCAACGCTCTATGTGCTCGACGAGCCCACGGTCGGGCTGCATCTGGCCGATGTCGATCGGCTCCTCCATGTCTTGCATCGTCTGGTCGACGCCGGTCACTCGGTCCTGGTCATCGAGCACAACCTGGATCTGATCGCCGACGCCGACTGGTTGATCGATCTCGGGCCAGAGGCCGGCGATGGCGGCGGTCGGATCGTCGCCGCAGGCACCCCAGAGGATGTGGCCGCGACCGGGACATCCGCGACCGCGCTGGCGCTGCGCGAGCATTGGGGCACGTGACCCTGTCTTCCGGGGCGCTGATCCCAAGGCCGGCTGCTTGGGCGGACTGGGCGTCGTGCTGGCCTGATGGCGTGGGCAGATCCATACTCGGGGCCTGGAGGCCCCGACTCCCTTGGGGCCCGGAGGCCCCGACTCCTCTGGGCCTGGAGGCCCCGACTCCTATGGGGCCGGAGGCCCCGACTCCGCTGTGTTGATCCATTGGATGACGAAGAGTTGATCGAGGATGTCGACCTGACCGTCGGCATTGACATCAGCAACAGGCGTGTATGAGCCAGCGAGAATACTGTCTGCGATGGCATCGACATCGCTGGCGTCGACCTCGCCATCCTCGTTCACGTCGCTCATGAGCCGATAGAAGACGGTCACCCGGCAATCGCCGTTGATCGCTCCAGTGGTGTAGAGATTTCCTTCGAGCTTGCCATCGCAACCCTCGACACTCCCGATCCCATAGCCGAGCGCGGGGGTCAGTGTACAGACACTGATCGCGCCCGGGCTGACCAGGCTGGGCTCGCAGACGACCGCGCCACCGCCGGGTGGGCTGACCTGTGTCGTGATCAGATGGGTCACGGGTGTGAAGGTCACCTGAGCGGTCTGCTCGATCACCACCCCGCCACCCCGAGCGACATAGGTCACGGTCTCGGGTTGGGTATTGGTGACCGAGAAGCTGGCCAACCCAGCGGCCGAGCTGGTGGCGCTCGACGGGATGATGGTGGAGTTGCCGGCGACCGCCGACAGGGTCACCGACTTTCCGCTCACCGGATCGCCGAAGGCATCCATGAGGGTGACATTGATGGTCGCGGCGCTCGCCCCATTCGCCAACACGCTGCTCGGCACGGCGCTGACCGTGGACTGAGTGGCGGAGACCAGTCCAGCGCTGCTCGGGGTGCTGCCATGGACCATCACTGACCACTGCTCCAGGGTGCCGACATCCGTGTTGTAGCAATCGCGGACCTTCAGCGTCCATTCACCCGCCGAGGACTCGTCGATGAGACGCTCCACCGCGAACGTCCAACCGTTGGCGAACGCCGCGGTCCGGCCACTGTTGTGACGCTCGGCGAGGATGCTCTCAGTGCCCATCGGCGACACCAGACGGATCTCCAGATCACCCCAGTAGGTATGGTTCGAGCGGAAGCCGACCAGCACCGAGTCGATGATCAGGTCATCCTCGATCATCAGGGTGTCCGTCACCCAGCCGCCACAGACATCGGCTCCCTGCCCATCTGGGATCGCGAAGCCAGGCATGCGCTCGTCCGCCGTCGTCTGCTCGGGTCCGAGGTTGATCCAGGTCTGGGCCGCCGCGACCGCCGCGCCGGCATCGACCCGGCCAAAGCCATATTTGTGATTGATCGGCAGACCGGCGCCATTGGTGGTCCAATCGGCATCGTTCGGATGGTTCTTGGTCGCCGTCTTGGCGAGTAGATGCTTGACATCGCGCCAGGTCAGCTCGGGGTTGGCCTGGAGGACCAAGGCGACGACTCCAGCCACCAGAGGCGCGGCCGATGAGGTCCCACCGAAGCTGGACGTATAGTTGGTGGAGCTGTACCCGGCTGAGCCGCTGCGATCGGTGGTCGTGATCCCGCGCGTGCCACCATTGGATGGCGCATTGACCAGAATGTTGGCCCCGGGCTCTGAATAGTAGGACTGGACCCCCTGATTGGTGGAGGCGGCCACCGCGATGGTGTGGCGCGAATTGGCATAGCCATCGTAGTTGGCGTTATCGCGATTTTCCAAGCCGTTGCCGCCCGCCCACACGAAGACCGTGCCCTTGCCGTCTCGTCCCGAGCTGGTGGCGCTCGCCAAGGCCGCCTGAGTCAGCGGGCCTGGGGCCACCAAGGCCTGACCCGTGTCGGGTGGACCCCAGGAATTGCTGGAGATGGCCACCGGTGCGTCATCTCGCAGCAGTGCATCGGCCTCGTTGGCATCGGTCCCCGCGCCGAGCAGTCGGTAACCGACCAGGTTGGCGGCATGGGCGGCACCGCGCACACCCAGCGAATTGAAGCCACGCCCCGCGGCGACACCGGCGCAGGCGCTGCCATGCCCCTCCCAGGAATTGGTGTGCGTCGGATTGGAATCGTTGCCGATATAGTCCCAACTCCCGGCGACGACATTGGGTTGCAGATCCTCATGATTGATCTCCAGGCCATCGTCGACGATCGCGATGGTGACACCCGCGCCGTCGAACCCCGCGGACCAGGCGGCCTCCAAGCGAGCATCCGCGCCCACGGTGCCACTGCCTTGGCCGGTGTTGTTCAGGTGCCACTGATCGGGATAGAGCGGATCGTTGCGTTGGACCCTGGGACGGATCCAGTTGGGATAGGCGTAGCGCACCGTCGGGTCATCACGGACCACGCGGGTCAACTCCAGACAGGCTGGTCCGGCCGGACAGCTGAACAGATAGGCCTGATCGAGCCCGAGCGCACGACGCAGCGTCACACCCATCGTGTCGGACCAGACACGTGCCGCGGCCATATCGGTCGGCGCCTCGAAATGGACGATCATCTCGCCGGTCAAGAGATAACGCGGCGCATCCGGGTGCGCGCCGGCGCGAAAGACCCTGTCCACCCATCCAGAGGAGCCGTCGAGCTGGCGCGCGCCAAGCGACTCGATCAGATTGCTTGCGCGCAATGGACTCGCGAGGCGCAGCCGCGCGATCCGTCCTTCGACGTCCAGCAGTGTCGAATTCGGCAGCTGCTCGGTGAGTGATCTGGCCACACGTGACTCGGACAGCTCATCGACGCCCGGCGCCAGCCAAACGCCCAGCTCATCCTCGACCAGGGTGAAGACACGCGGCACCGCGCCGTCGTACCAGAGGTGCTGCTCACCGTCGCCTTGCGGCTCGACGGCGGGTCCAGCCACGGCCGGACCAAGCCCGGCGACCAGGAGCGATGCCAACACGCCGCCGATCAGTGCCAGTCGCGACACCTGATCACCGATGCCGCGCATCGGTCGCCTCACGGGATTCATTGCGGGATTCATTGAGAGTCTCCTTGGCATCAGTCCATCCCAGCCGTGATGGCCGTGGACGTTCCACTTTCACACCTTGGACGCGCGCTGTCAAAGCCTCGAGCCTGCGCGGTCGAGCTCGACTCGTCAGGGCGCGGCGACACACCCGCGTGGAGGTCGGAAACGCCGACCCCGGCCCACAGCCAGGCCGCGCCGCGGACCCCGGACGAATCGCCATGACGGGCGGGGACGAGCCGGGTGACGACCTGATCGGAGAAGATGTGCGCACCCCAGAGTCGTGGGATGCTCTCATAGAGCCGTGCGAGCTTCGAGAGTCCGCCGCCGAGCACGATCACATCCGGATCCAGCAGATTGATGACGACCGCCAAGGAGCGCGCGAGCCGTGCCTCGTAGCGGCGCAGACTGGACTCGCAGGCCGCGTCCCCGGACGCCGCGCCCCGCGCGATCGCCAGCGCGTCGAGTCGCCCGCCATGATGACGCGCATGATCGGCGGCCAACCCGGGTCCGGACAGATAGGTCTCGACACAGCCGGCGCGCCCGCAATAGCATGGCGGCAAGGGCAGGTCATGGATGTCGGTGCGCGGCAAGGGTGAGTGCCCCCACTCGCCGGCGATACCGTTGGCCCCGCTCCAGAGCTGGCCGCGGACCACTAGACCACCGCCGACCCCGGTGCCGAGGATGACGCCGAAGACGACGCAGGCCCCGGCGCCAGCACCATCGAGCGCCTCGGAGATGGCGAAACAGTTGGCGTCGTTGGCCATCCGAATCGGCCGGGCGAGTGCCTGCTCGAGGTCGGATTGCAGGGCTCGACCATTCAGACAGGTCGAGTTCGAGTTGCGCAGGGTCCCCGTGAGACGCGAGAGCGAGCCCGGTGTCCCAACCCCGACACAGACCTTCGGCATCCCGAGCGCGCGCTCCGCGTCCCGCACCAGCGCGGCGACCCTCGCCACCGTGGCCGCGTAGTCGCCCTGTGGCGTGGGCACGCGTCGGCGCAGCAACTCCTGACCATCGGCGCCCAGCGCGATGATCTCGATCTTGGTCCCACCCAGGTCCACGCCGATTCGTATCATCTTGATCGACCTTCATCCACCGCGTGCGGCCACCAGGATCGGGCGTCAGCCCGACCCAACCCAAGGAGAAGAGGATGACAACCATGCAAGCTGCCGTTCTCGACGGCCAGTCACTGCGCTTCGTCAGGGATCATGCCAAACCGAATCCGCGCCCCGGCTGGGCGCTGATCCGGGTCGGTCTGGCCGGAATCTGCAAGACCGACCTTGAGATTACCAAGGGTTACAAGGGATTTCGAGGGATCCCGGGGCATGAATTCGTCGGCCGGGTGGAGTCATGCGCGGATCCCGACTGGATCGGGCGACGGGTGGTCGGCGAGATCAATGCCGCCTGCGGACACTGTCACTGGTGCGATCGGGGACTCGGCCGACACTGCCCCGAGCGCACCACGCTAGGGATCAATCGTCTCGATGGCTGCATGGCCGAATACTGTCTCTTGCCGATCGCGAACCTGTTGGAGGTCCCGGCCGCGCTGAGCGACGAGCAGGCGGTCCTCACCGAGCCGCTGGCCGCGGCCTGCGAAATCCTGGAGCAGGTCCCATTGAGCGGCGCGGAGCGGGTGATGGTGCTCGGCGACGGGCGTCTCGGCATCCTCTGCGCTTGGGCTCTGGCCACGCGGTGTCGCGATCTGACCCTCATCGGCCATCACCCCGCCAAGCTGGCCACGGCCGCCTGGCGTGATATCCGGACCTGCCTGAGCTCATCCGAGCTCCCGACCGGGACGGCCGATCTGGTGGTCGAGGCCAGCGGATCGCCCGGCGGCCTGGCCGACGCCATGCGTCTCTGCCGAGCGCGCGGGACCATCGTCCTCAAGTCCACCCTGGCGCGGCCAGGCGAGATCGACCTGACCCCCTTGGTGATCAATGAACAGACCCTGATCGGCTCGCGCTGCGGTCGCTTCGCCGATGCACTGACCATGATGCGCACGGTCGAAGACCTGCCGCTGGAGCGTCTGATCAGCGATCGGCTGCCGCTCTCGCGGGTCGCCGAGGCCTTCGCGCGAGCCGGCGACGGCACGGCGATCAAGGTCCTCCTCGATCCCAGCCGCTGAGCGCCGTCGCGGACTCGCCGACAGCCACCTGGCTCGCGCGTGGACGGGCGCGCAGCGCTGGCGGCGCCGGGACGATCAGGACGGATCCGCCGCCTCGCGCAGGCGCAGGCGCAGGCGCAGGATCCGCTCCACCTCGGCGTCGGTCAGCACGAGCGGATTGGTCTTCATGCTGGATCCGCGCGAATTGGCGACGATGCGCTCGAGATCCGCGGGTGTGACACCCAGCTGATCGAGCCGGGGCAAGGCGAGACGCTGGGTCCAATCATCCAGGGTCTGCAGCAGGTGCACGTGGGCGGCGTCCATGTCGGCGCGCGGGTCGGCACCGAGCAGACGACCGACCTGGGCATACTTGACGAGCGCCGGGTGCTCGGGCTGACGAGCCCTCAGTGCCTCCAGATTGACCCGTGTCGCCGCCCCGACCAGGGTGCCACAGACCACCCCATGGGGGATGGGAAAGAAGGACCCCAGTGGCTGGGCCAATCCGTGCACCGAGCCGAGTCCGGCCCACGCCAGACAGATGCCCGAGAGCAGCGCGGCGAGGGCCATGCGCTCGCGTCCGGCGGCCGCCTCCTCGCCAACCAGATACCAGTCCAGGAGACCGTCGCGCACCGCCTCGAGACCACGCAGCGCCAAGGCATCGGTGATCGGATTGGCGCGCGCCGAGACAAAGGACTCCAGCAGCTGGGTGAAGGCATCCATCCCATTGGCGGCGATCAGCGCGGGCGGACAGCTCGCCAAGAGGTCCGGGTCGATGATGGCGTACTCGGCGACCAATGACTCGTCGCGGAAGGACTTCTTGAACCCATCCGCCCCCTGACGGGTGAGCACGGCATTCTTGGTCGCCTCGGAGCCGGTTCCGGCCGTCGTCGGGACTGCGATGAAGGGGGTGGCTGGCCCGCGATAAGGCCGCTCCGGACCGACACCCTCCAGATGGTCCATGACACTGTTGCCAGGCTTGAGCAGACCCGCGATCGCCTTCGCCGCGTCCAGCACGCTGCCGCCGCCGATCCCGATCACCAGATCGTAGCCGCGCGCGCGCGCATCTCGCACGATGGCATCGACCTCATCAGGCGAGGGCTCGCCACTGATGGCGACCGTCTCACTGGTCAGAGCGGCCGCGCGCAGCGCGCTGAGCAATCGCTCCCAGTGCGGGGTGGCGCGCAATGAGCGACCGCCGGTGACGATCAGTAGGGTCTTGCCGTAACCAGCGGCGATCCCGGGCAGTCGGTCGAGAGCACCCGGGCCAAACTCGATCCGCGGCAACCGACCGATGAGGAAGGGCGCGATCAACTCAAACCTCCGGCAGCAGACCGACCATGGGAACGCCTTGGCGCGGCGCGGCCATCATCTCGGCGACGCTGTCGCGCCACTGGGCATAATGCGCGGTCGTCTTGTGCGCGGCCGCGTCCGCGGCACTCACATAGGCCTCGTACAGGATGAAGTGCCCCAGATCCGCCGGATCCTGCAGCACGTCGAAGCGCCGATTGCCCGGCTCCCGCACCGAGCCCTCGTGATTGGCACGGGTCGCGGCGATGAAATCATCGATCCGCTCGGGCTTGACTTGGACATGGACCAATGTGACCTGCATGATGAGTCTCCTCGATCGTTCGTTCCTGATCCACTCTATGCTGGCCGCGCAGCCCTGTCCATGCGTGCCGACTCCCGCGTCACCACCGGTTCAGAGCGCGTGCGCCTGGACCTTGTTCGATGCAGCGGATCCGAGACTGCACCAACGGCTCATTCGTCATCCGCGAGCCGACGCAGACGCTCCTGGTCGAGCACTCGGATGCGATGCTCATCCACCACGAGCACACCCTCATCCATCAGACGACGCATGATCCGCGACCAGGTCTCGGCGGTGATCGACAACCTGGAGGCGATCACCACCTTGCGCACCGTCAGCGTCAGCTCGCTCGCGCCCTCCGGCAGCTGCCGCAAGAGCCACCGCGCGACCCGCACCGCGGCACTGTGGAGGGTCAGATTGTCGATCTCGGCGATCCGTTCATGGAGACGACGGCTGAGCATGCCGAGCAACGCGAAACTGGTCTGTGGCGCATCGCGGAGCATGGCGGCGAAGTCGTCCGCGTCGATGCCGATCAAGTCGCTCGGGCTCAGCGCCGCGGCACATACTGGATAGCGCCCGGTGCCCATGAACATCAGTGCCTCGGCGAAGGTCTCGCCTGGACCGATCAGCTCGATCACCTTCTCGGCGCCGTCGGCGGCCAAACGGAAGAGACGCATCCGCCCGGTGCGCACCAGATAGAATCGACCCACCGGATCACCCTGCCGAAACAGCATCTGTCCCTCGGCGAGCCGCACCTGCGTCGCGCGCTCCATGACGCGCGCCAATTGAGTCGCGTCGAGCGCTTGGAAGAGCGGTGACCGTCTGAGCGCCGACTCCATCATGCCGCCAGCTCCAGGGGCCGAGCCACCAGACTCGCGCGCGCGCAGGACAGACCGCCGGTGCCGAGCAGGGTCGAGGCGCCGCCCAGGCTGGCGGTCGCGATGAGGTGCTGGCGCACGGCGGCCAAGCGTTCGGAGGTGAGCAACTGAGCGAGCCCCTGATCTTACGATGAGTGGCTCGATTATATCCAGATCGGACGTCGGGTCGGTCTGCGGAAGCGGCCGCGCTCGCGGCGACGCCAGTGGCGTCGCCGCGAGCGCGTGCCAGCGCAGTGCGCGTCCGAGCGTCGGCGCCATCAAGCCGCCAGCGCCACCCGCAGATCGGCCGCGGCGTCCTTTCCGGTCAAGCGCAGGTCGTAGGTCTCCTGCAGGATCTTGAAGACATTGGGGCTGATGAAGGCCGGCGGTTGTGGCCCCAGTGTAATGCCCTTGACCCCGAGATGTAGGAGTGTCAACAGCACCGCGACCGCCTTTTGCTCGAACCAGCTGATCACCAGGCTCAATGGCAGATCGTTGACTCCGCACTCGAACGCCTCGGCCAGTGCGACGGCAACCGCGATGGCGCCGTAGGCATCGTTGCATTGACCCATGTCCATCAAGCGTGGCAGACCCAGATGGGTTCCGTAGTCATGATCGCGGATGCGGAACTTGCCACAGCCGAGCGTCAGGATGAATGAATCGGGCGGAGTCGCCAGGGCATAGTCGGTGAAATAGTTGCGGCCCTTCTCGGCGCCATCGCAGCCGCCGATCACGAAGAAGCGACTGATCTTGCCGGCCTTGACCGCATCGACGATGGTCGCGGCCTGCTCGAGCAGGACGGTGCGGTGGAAACCCACGGTGGACTCGCCGACCGGATTCTCGACACAGGGCTCGCCCGCCAGCGCGGCGGCGATGACTGGCTGGAAGTCACCCGGCTGCAGATGCTGTCCACCAGGGACGGCCACGGCGTTGGTGGTGAACAGACGCCCCTTGTAGCTGTCCGGCGGGATCAGCACGCAGTTGGTGGTGCCGACGACCGGGCCTGGGAAGGCCGCGAACTCCTTCTTCTGATCCTGCCAGGCACCGCCGTAGTGACCGGCCAGGTTGGGATGGGTACGGAAACGCTCGTACATGTGCGCCGGCAGCATCTCGCCGTGGGTGTAGACCTTGACGTCGGTGCCCTCGACCTGTTGCAGCAGGTGCCAGAGATCGAGCAGGTCATGGCCGGTGACCAGGATGCCGGGGCCGGCGCGGGTGCCCTCGAAGACCTGGGTGGGAGCCGGCTTGCCGAAGCATTCGATATGTCCCTCATCGAGCAGCTGCATGACGCGCAGATTCATCTCGCCGCATTTCAGACAATAGCCAAGCAGTGTCTGCAGGTCGAAATTGACATTGGTCATGGTCGCGAACAGGGCCTCCTCGATGAAGGTGGAGACCGTCTCGTCATGCTTGCCAAGGCGCCGCGCGTGATGGGCGTAGGCGGCCATGCCCTTGAGTCCGTAGAGGAGTGTTTCCTGGAGCGACTGGACATCCTCATCCTTGCCGCAGGTGCCGGGTGAGTTGACACAGGCGGATTGACGGAAGGTCTGCTCGCATTGATTACAAAACACAATATGCCCCTTATTCGTTGACAGGGATGGATCAGGGTCGAGGCCCGGCCCTTGGTCCGGATCGACTGTTCTGGGTAGTCACCGCAGGGACATGAGTCTGGTGATCTGGACCCCACGGGGCCTTGATCTCGATCAAGCATCATCGCCCACCCTGGCGATCGCCGCGGTCGGAGGCGCGACCAGGGGCGGAACGAGACGCCACCACGGGCGTCCAACAGGCTTGACCCGGAGCATGCGCGCACGCCGCCCACCGGCTTGCATGTCGCTCGATCGACTCGATATTCTTCAGGTTATCGAGCGTGCGTTCCCTTTTTTCGACTGGAGACCCTCATGACCCTCACCCGTCGTGGTTTCAACCAAACCCTGCTCGGCGCGATCGGCGTCGCACTCCTACCCTGGCAGCCGGCGGTCGCGAACCTGATCGAAGGGCGCGATTGGCGCGCGATCTCGCCACCGCAACCGCGCGGGGAGGCCGGAAAGATCGAGGTGCTCGAGTTCTTTTCGTACTCCTGTCCGCACTGCGGCGATCTCAACCCACTCATCAAGCCCTGGGCCGCCGCCTTGCCCCCGGATGTCACCTTCAAGCGGGTCCCGGTCACCTTCGGTCGCGTGGCCATGGCCAATCTGGCCAGACTCTTCCATGCGTTGGAGTACAGCGGCGATCTCGAGCGACTGGATCAAGACATCTTCACCGCCCTGCATCGCGAGCGTGTCAAGCTCTTCACCGAAAAGGACATCCTCGACTGGGTCGCCAGCCGGGGCGTGGACCCGGATGAATTCAAGTCGTTGTTCAACTCGTTCGCGGTCGAGACCCAGCTCAAGCGCGCCGATACGCTGGTGCAGCGGTTCCGCATCGATGCCGTGCCGACGATCACCGTGGACGGCCGCTTCGTGGTCACCGGCGGCAACTCGCACGCCGAGCGTCTGATCATCGCCGATCAGGTCATCCTGATGGCGCGCGATCAGGTCACCGTGAGCTGAGCGAACAGGACGCGCGGTCCATCCGAGCCGTGCGGCCAGAGTGAGCCATTCAAGTGCGCGCCCGCGCCGGGACCCGCTGATGAGGATCCATCGAGAAGACGTGCCGTCCGAGCAACCTGCCCCACCCGGCGGCACACCCACCGCGCCTGACATCCTGGCCGACGCGGCCACCGCGGAGCGGGTCTCCACCGGACTCGCCGGACTCGATGCCGTGCTCGACGGGCTGCGCATCGGCGACAATGTGGTGTGGCGCATCGACGACGTCGAGGATTACCGCGGCTTCGTCGATGCCTTCGTCGCTCAGGCGGTCGAATGCGAGCGCTCGATCGTCTATCTACGCTTTGGCCAGCATCCGCCGCTGGTCGCCCCCGATCCGCACGTGAAGATCGTCTCGATCGACGCACTGCGCGGCTTCGAGACCTTCACCCGCCATGTCTATCAACTGATCACGGACTACGGACGGGGCGCCTTCTATGTCTTCGATTGTCTCTCCGACCTGCTCGCCGCCTGGGCCACCGACCTCATGGTCGGCAACCTCTTCCGGGTAATCTGTCCCTATCTCTACGAGCTGGACACGGTCGCCTATTTCGGGATCCACTCGCGCAGCCATTGTTACACCACCATGGCGCGCATCCGTGAGACGACGCAGGTCATGATCGACGTGCGGCGCACCAATGGCGAGAGCTACGTGCAGCCGGTCAAGGTTTGGCAACGCCAGTCGCCGACCATGTTCCTACCGCACGTGCACCGCGGCGAGAGCTTCACCCCGGTCATCGACAGCAGCGACGCGACCCGTCTGCATGCCCATCTGGAGCAGCGCAAGGGCGAGACGGCCCAGCGTCAGCTCGACTATTGGGATCGGCTCTTCCTCGATGCCGCGGCGGTCCTGGGTCATGCCCCGGAAGATGCGCGTCACCGCGAGGTGCTCGAACAGCTCTATCATGTCCTGATCAGTCGCGATGAGCGGATCATCGCCCTCGCCCGCCGCTATCTGACCCTCAAGGACCTCATCGCCATCCGCGCGCGCATGATCGGCAGCGGCTACATCGGCGGCAAGGCGGTCGGCATGCTGCTCGCGCGCAAGATCCTGCACAGCGATGATCCCGAGCTCTGGCATCGCCATCTGGAGCCACTGGACTCTTTCTTCCTCGGCTCGGATGTCTATTACTCCTTCCTGGTGCACAACGGCTGGTGGTCACGGATCATGCGTCAGCGCACCGCCGAGGGCTATTTCAGCGAGGCGCGCACGCTCGGCGAGGACATGCTCAGTGGCGAGCTGCCAGAGGAGGTTCGGCTCGAGCTGGAGCGGATGCTCGACTATTTCGGCCAGTATCCCATCCTGGTCCGCTCCAGCAGCCTGTTGGAGGACGGCTTCGGCAACGCCTTCGCCGGCAAGTACGACAGCCTGTTCCTGGTCAATCAAGGCTCGCCCGAGCAGCGGCTCGCACAGCTCCAAGAGGCGATCTGCCAGGTCTTCGCCAGCACCATGAGCGAGGATGCGCTGACCTATCGACTCCAGCGTGGCCTGGCCGATCTGGAAGAGCCGATGGCCTTGCTGCTGCAGCGCGTCTGCGGACGCTACCATGGCCGCTACTACTTCCCGGACGGTGCCGCGGTGGGGGTCTCGCGCAACACCTTCGTCTGGGACGAGAGCATGGACCCGAGCGCCGGCATGGTGCGCCTGGTCATGGGTCTGGGCACCCGCGCGGTCGACCGCATCGAAGGCGATCATGCCTGCGTGGTGGCGCTCGATCAGCCCATGAAGCGTCCCTTTCGCGACCGCGAGGACGCGATTCGCTTCTCTCAGCATGACGTCGATCTGCTCGACATCTCGGAGAACCGACTCAAGACCCTCGCCCTGCGCCATCTCACTCAGGATGCCGCGCTGCCGCTGCAATGGTGCGGGGAGCTCGACCGCGAGGCGACCGAGCGCGCGCGCGAGCGCGGCAGCGATGAGCCGGTCTGGCGTCTCACCTTCAACCCGCTCCTGCAGCGCACCCCCTTCGTCGCGCTCATGCGACGACTCTTGCAGACCCTCGAGACGGCCTACGATTATCCGGTGGATGTCGAGCTCACACTCCATCTCGACCCCGAGGGGATTCCATCCTTCAGCTTGGTCCAGTGTCGTCCGCTGCAGACCCTGGGGCTCAATCAGCGGGTCGAGATGCCGGGCGAGGTGCCGCCGCACCGGCTCTATTTCGCCACCGATGGTCACTTCATGGGTGGCAACATCGATCAGCCCATCGCGCGCGTCATCCAGGTGGATGGCCCGCGCTACAGCGCGCTCACCCAGAGCGAGAAATTCGCCGTCGCGCGCCTGGTCGGTCAGCTCAACCGGCGCATCAGTGACCGCGACGACTGCCCGACGCTCCTCATCGGTCCCGGCCGCTGGGGCACCAGCACGCCCGAGCTGGGGGTCCCGATCCGATTCGCCGACATCAGCCGGATCGCGGTCATCGTCGAGGTCGCCGAGCTGGGCGAGGACATGATCCCTGATCTCTCGTTCGGCTCGCACTTCTTTCAGGATCTGGTCGAATCGCAGATCGCCTATGTCGCGCTCTTCCCACACCGCAGCGTCTCGACCTATCACCCCGCCTGGCTGAGCAACGTGCCCGCGGCGCGCCTTCTGTCGCTCGACCTGGAGGATCCACCCACGCCAGCCGTGGCCGCCGCCGTCAAGCTGGTCGATACGCGCGGTCTCGGCTTGCGAGTCGTCGCCGACGTGCTGAGCCAGCGGCTCTTGTGCTACGCCGTGCCCGAGGCCGATCAGGCGCGCGCCGCCGCGCGCGCCACGCCATGAACCAAGGCGGCCTCATCGCCAGCCTGCATCAGCCCATGACATGACCCATCCATCCCGCCCCTTCTCTCGCATCATCGGCACGCTGACCAAGCCTCTGTCAGGTCTCTGGATCGGCGCGCGCGCCTGGATCCGACGCCGCGCCTCCGCACGCCTGATCGGCCTCGTCGCGCTCCTCATCGTGCTCGGCTCGCTCGGCCTGCTCATGACTGGCTGGCTGGGTCGAGAGCCCGCACCCGACCCGCGCACCGCCGAGGCCAGCGCGCCGAGCGAGCCCCCGGCAACCATCCCGGCCGAGTCCAGCGCGCCGCGTGCGCCACCCCTGGCGAGCGTGCCACCCACGCCCACGCCCGAGCCGCTTGCAACGCACCCGCCGGTGCCGACCGCCGTCCCGCAAGCGCCCGCTGCTGTCAGCGACCCGGTGCCCAGCCCGGCGCCCGACTCGCCCGAGACACTGCTGCAAGCGCTCGCATCGCAACTGGAGCTGAGCGACCAGGCCAGCGCGCGCGGCGATCCGCACGCCGCCGAGACCGAGCTGCGAGCCGCGCTCGGCCAGGCCCGCCACTTGGTCGCGACCCAAGCGGATGATCCGCGCGCGGTGGATGCACTGGCCGACACGCTGCAACGGCTGGTTGAGCTCACCCGCGAGCTTGGCCGTCTCGATGAGGCCGCCCAATCCGCCGACGAGGAGGTTGCCATCCGCCACGCGCTGATCTCGACGCACCCCGACGTGCCCGCGCGTCGACGCGATCTCGCGCTCGCACTGGAGCGGCGCGCCGACACCGCCATCGCCCACGGGCGTGCGAGCGAGGCCGCCGAGGACTATGCCGAGAGTCTGGCGATCAGCCAACGCCTGCTCGAACTGGATCCATCCAATCCACTCTGGCTGCGCGACCTCTCGATCGCCCACGACAAGATCGGCGAGCTGGCCTTGAGCCGCGGCCAACCGAGCGAGGCGAAACGTGCCTTCACCGCCGGCTGGGAGATCGCCGCGCGCCTGGCCGCCAGCGATCCGAGCAATGCGCAATGGCGACGCGACCTGGCGGTCTCGCACTACAAGCTCGGTGCGGTCGCGGCGGCGCAAGGTCGCAAGCGCGTCGTCAGAGAGCAGCTGACCGAGATGGTCGAGGTCTTCGAGTCGATGCAGCGCGATGGCCTACCGCTCGATTCGCAGGATCAGGCGGTCCTCGAGCAGATCCGGATCAAGCTGGGTTTGGTCGAGTCGGAGCCGGTCGAGGGCGGTGAACCATCGGTCGGGTTCAAGGGACAGGGAGCGGAGGCGGAGGCGGAGGCGGAGACAGAGACAGAGACAGAGACAGAGACAGAGACGCAGACGCAGGCAGAGTGACAAGGGCGCTCGGCAGTCGGCCCCGCGCCCTCGTGTGGGGGCGGGGCCTGGGTGACAGGGGCGTTGGATGTGACCTCGGTCAGATCAAGCCCATTGCCGTCATCGCGCGGGCGACCTTGATGAAACCGGCGATATTGGCACCGACCACATAGTTGCCCTTGACACCGAACTCCTCGCTGGTCTCATGGCAGGTCCGATGGATGTTGACCATGATCTCCTGCAGACGCTGCTCGGTATAGTCGAAGGTCCAGGAGTCGCGGCTGGCGTTCTGCTGCATCTCCAGCGCACTGGTTGCCACCCCGCCGGCATTGGCGGCCTTGCCTGGACCATAGGCGATGCCGGCCTCCTGGAAGACCCGGATCCCCTCGGGCGTGGTCGGCATGTTGGCGCCCTCGGCCACCGCGATACAGCCCTGCTTCACCAGGGTCTCGGCATCCTTTCCGGTCAGCTCGTTCTGGGTCGCGCAAGGCAGCGCCACCTGGCAAGGAATCGACCAGATGCAGCCATCCTCCAGATAGGTCGCGCTCGTCTTCTCTTGCACATAGCTGCTGATGCGGCGACGCTCGACCTCCTTGATCTGCTTGAGCAGGGCAAGATCGATACCGTCGTGATCGACCACCACACCATTGGAGTCCGAGCAGGCGATGACCTTGGCGCCGAACGATTGGGCCTTCTCGATCGCGTAGATGGCCACGTTGCCCGAGCCGGAGACCAGACAGGTCTTGCCCTCGAGCCCATCACCACGCACCTTGAGCATCTCGTTGAGGAAGAAGATGGTCCCGTAGCCGGTCGCCTCGGTGCGGGCACGGCTGCCACCCCAGTTGAGACCCTTGCCGGTCAGCACGCCTGACTCGTAGCGGTCGGTGATGCGCTTGTACTGACCGAAGAGGAAGCCGATCTCGCGCCCGCCGACCCCGATGTCACCTGCCGGCACATCGGTATGCTCGCCGATGTAGCGGTAGAGCTCGGTCATGAAGCTCTGACAGAAGCGCATGATCTCGCCGTCTGACTTGCCCTTGGGATCGAAGTCGCTACCGCCCTTGCCACCGCCGATCGGCATGCCGGTGAGCGCGTTCTTGAAGATCTGCTCGAAACCCAGGAACTTGATGATGCCCAGATAGACCGAGGGGTGGAAGCGCAGACCGCCCTTGAATGGACCGAGCGCGCTGTTGAACTGGACGCGGAAGCCGCGGTTGATCTGCACCCGCCCCTGATCGTCGTGCCAAGGCACCCGAAAGATGATCTGGCGCTCCGGCTCGCAGATGCGCTGGATGATCTTCTGCTCAGCGAATTCAGGGTACTTGACCAGGACCGGCCCCAAGGTCTCCAGGACCTCTCGAACCGCTTGGTGGAACTCGGTCTCGCCTGGGTTGCGACGCAAGACGTCCTGGAAGATCGGCTCGAGCTTTTCGTCAAGACCTGCCGTCATGATGACTACCTCCGGTGCCGCGCGAGCCGTCCGAGGATCGGCGCGTCGGCCTGATGTTTCTGACGGGCACCGATGAGCCGATGCATTGCGGCACCAGCTCACGGAACCATGAAAACTGGAATTGCTCTCCACGCCCGCTGAGCGCATGGGGCATCGGATGCTCGCGCGCTCGACCCGGTGATCCAGCACACCAGACGAGCCAGCCGAGCAGCCTCGGTGACGATCGCGCGGACCATCACCTCATGCGCGACACCATGAAACGATTCGTGAATGTTCGAGCCTGTGGGCAATCTATAATGCACCAGCCAGTCACCCCTTCGCCACATCGAATCACGTCCGCGGCCGCTGCTGCCCCTGCTCGGGATGCCCGACGGCGCACTCTTCGGCGATGAGCGGGCCTGACAGACGCTCGCGCTGGCCCCGCGATGTGGGGCGCATGACGACGCCGCGGGGACGACTCGGTTGTCTTGAGTCGGCGCTTGATGTGGCCGGTCGGATTCTTGCGGGACCCTCAGACCCGCGTGACATCCTCATGAGCATTCAGTCACGGGAGCAGCGCCCCAGCACTCACTCGGGGCGCGGACGCCCCGACTCCTCTGGGGGCTGGAGACATCGAGCAAGCCCCGGGGTCCATGGGTGGACCAGTGGTCGTTTGTGGCTTAGAGTCTGGTTTTTTTTGGCAGGGATCCCATGATCAATCCCACGCTCTTGCAACGCCGGAGCGACGAGCTCGCCGAGGTCGGACGCTTCTGCTTCTCGCGCGGTTGGCTGCCGGCAACCTCCGGGAATCTGTCCGCGCGGCTCGATGATCGGCACGTCGCCATCACGGTGTCGGGTCGCCACAAGGGCGAGCTCGATGCCAGCGGGATCATGGTGGTTGACCTGGATGGTCGCGTCTTGAGCGAGGGCCTGCGGCCATCGGCGGAGACCGAGCTGCATCTGATGCTCTATCGGCGCGATCCGTCCATCGGGGCGGTCTTGCACACTCATTCGGTCCATGCCACGGTCTTGTCGCGCCTGGTCGGCGACACCCTGGAACTGGCCGACTACGAGGTCATGAAGGCCTGGCCCGGGGTCGCGACCCATGCCACCCGGCTCGCCCTGCCGGTGTTCGCCAACGATCAGGAGATCGGGCGACTGGCCGGGCGGGTCGAGCAGGCACTGCGCGCCGATCCCAGTCTGCCCGGCTATTTGATCGCGGGCCATGGGCTCTATACCTGGGGCGCGAGCGTCATGGACGCACGTCGCCATATCGAGGCATTCGAGTTCCTGCTCGAATGCGAGACCTTGACGAGGAGGATGACAGGATGAGCGAGCTTCGCATCCACCCCGAGGATCACCCCATCCCGACGGCGATCCATACCGACTTTGCCGATATCCGCCGCGAGCTGGGGGCCATCGGGGTCAACTTCGAGCGCTGGCGGGCGGATCGGGTACTGCCGCCCGAGGCTGGCGCGGAGGACGTGATCGCCGCCTATCGAGCCGATATCGATCGCTTGATGAGCGATCATGGCTTCCGCTCGGTCGATGTCTTGCGCATGACCCCGGATCACCCGGATCGCAAGGCACTGAGGGCCAAGTTTCTTGATGAGCACACCCATCGCGAATTCGAGGTGCGCTTCTTCGTCGAGGGTCGTGGTCTCTTCTATCTGCACACCAAGGGTCGGGTCTATTCGGTGCTCTGCGAGCAAGGTGATCTGATCAGCGTCCCCGATGGCACGACCCACTGGTTCGACATGGGACCGCGCCCAAGCTTCACCGCGATCCGTCTGTTCACCAATCCAGAGGGCTGGGTGGCCAACTTCACGGACAGCGACATTGCCGCGCGTTTTCCGCGCCTCGATGAGCGATGATCACCAGTATCCTGACCGATATCGAGGGCACGACCTCGAGCCTTTCCTTCGTCAAGGACGTGCTCTTCCCCCATGCGGCGGCGCACCTGCCGGACTTCGTCCGGACCCACCGCAACGACCCGGAGGTGGCTCGGCTGCTCGCCGATGCACGCCTCGCGGCCGCTGGGATCGACGACGAGGAGGCGCTGATCGCACAACTGCTCGAGTGGATCGCCACCGATCGCAAGATCACGCCACTCAAGGCCTTGCAGGGTCTGATCTGGGAGGAGGGTTACGCCCGCGGCGATTTCGCCGGACACATCTACCCGGACGCCGCGCGCTGTCTGCGCGACTGGCATGCCGCCGGGATCCAGCTCTATGTCTATTCCTCCGGCTCGGTGCATGCGCAACGACTGCTGTTCGGGCACACCGCGCATGGTGATCTGACCCCATTGTTCAGCGGTTTCTTCGACACCCGCATCGGCGCCAAGCGCGAGCCCGACGCCTATCGCGCCATCGCCACGGCGATCGGCCGTCCCCCGAGCGAGATCCTCTTCTTGTCGGATGTGCGCGAGGAGCTCGACGCGGCGCGCGCGGCTGGACTGGCGACCACGGCGCTGCGTCGCGAGGGGATCGCTGGATCATTCGGCGAGCATCCGGTGGTGGAGGATTTCACCGCGATCGATCTCGGCCGCGCATGAGCACGCCAACCGAGGAGACCATCCGATTCAGCGTCTCGCTGCCGCGCCCGCTGCTGGAGGAGCTCGACCGCCGCGTGGTAGGCAAAGGCTATGCCTCGCGCTCCGAGCTGATGCGCGACCTGATCCGCGAGCGCATGGTCGAGGAGACCTGGGAGCGTGGCGACCAGGAGGTCGCGGGGGTGCTCACCATCGTCTACGATCATCACCAGCGTGAGCTCAACCAACAGATCCTCGACATCCAGCACCGCCAATTCGTTCACGTGATCGCGACGACCCATGTCCACATGGATCACCACAACTGTCTGGAGACGATCATCATGCGCGGCCTGCCCGCCGAGATCGAGCGGCTCAGCCTGGAGATCGGTGGGCTGCGTGGCGTGCGCTTCGCCGAGCTGACCCGCGCATCGCGCCTGGAGATCTGAGTCTGGCCCCACGCCGGCTCGACCCTGGCGCTCAGCCTGGCGATGTGGGTCCGCGATGGCGGCTGGCGGCGGCCAGCTCGACTCGATCGTGCTCGCTCGGGGCGCTCGGTTGACCCCTAGGGTCGGCTCAATCAGTCGGTGCGCTCAATCGACGTCCCCGAGATGGGCCTCGAAATAGTCCGCCTGCAAGGCCGTGCCCAAGTCGGCCAGCACGGCGAGAAACTCATCCAGATATTCATGCAGACCGCGATTGAGGATGTCTTGCGGGGTCACGTCGAGCAGCTGGGCACGCAAGATCCCGAGCGTCTCGGGCACCGCGCCGAGTACCCGGTCGCCGACGCGTGCCAGCGCGCACTCCATCCCGTCGAGGCAATAGCGGAGCGAGCGCGGAAACGCCGGCTCGAGCAGCACCAGCTCGATCACATCGATCGGCCGGATCCCACCCTGATAGCGGCGCCGATAGGCCTCGAACCCGGAGAGCGACTTGAGCAAGGCGCCCCATTGGTAATAATCCAGCGGCGAGCCCACCAGACCCGGATCCGGCAACAGCAAGTGATAGCGCACGTCCAGGATGCGTGCCGTCATGTCGGCACGCTCCTGCAAGCTGCCCAATGCCATGAAGCCGTAGGCCTGGCCGCGCATCATGGTGCTCTGTGACAAGCCGAAGAAGGTGGCCACCTGGCGGTGGACGAATGCATAGAATTCGGCCGCGCGCCAGGGCGGCAGAGTCGTCTTGAGATGATCGTCGACGGCGAGCCAGAACTCGTTCAGGGCCTCCCACATCTCATTCGAGATGCGATCGCGCACGACCCGGGCATTCTCGCGTGCCAGCTTGAGACTGCTGTGGATCGAGCCCGGATTGTCGCGGTCCTGGGTGAGCAGCTGGATGACCCGCTGCACGGTCACGCGACCGTCTGGATGCAGCTGCTCATAGAGCTCCTCGGCACCGACGATCGCGAGCAATGGGCGCCACTGCGTCTCCTCGGTCGCGCCCTCGTCGGCCTCCAGCATATGGATGACATTGATGTCCAACACGCGCGCGGTGTTGTCCACGCGCTCCAGATGGCGGGTCATCCAATAGAGTGACTCGGCGATGCGGCTCAGCATCATTCCGCCAGGACCCAGGTGTCCTTGCTGCCACCGCCTTGCGATGAATTCACGACCAGCGACCCCTTGGTCATGGCGACCCGCGTCAAGCCGCCCGGCACCACCTCGATGTCGCGCCCATGGACGATGAATGGACGCAGGTCCAGATGACGCGACTCCAGCTCGCCATCGAGATAGCAGATATGACGCGAGAGCTGGACCACCGGCTGGGCGATATAGTTGCGCGGGTTCTCCTCGATCCGGCGGGCGAATTCGGCACGCTGCGCGGTGGTCGATGAAGGGCCCATGAGCATCCCGTGGCCACCCGACTCGGCCACCGCCTTGACGACCATCCGCTCCATGTTGTCGAGCACATAGCTGCGATCCTGATGATCGGTCATTTGATAGGTCGGGACGTTGGGCAGGATCGGCTCCTCGCCGAGATAGTAGCGGATGATGTCGGGGACATAGGCATAGACGGCCTTGTCGTCGGCGATGCCACTGCCCGGGGCATTGGCCAGGGCCACGTTGCCGGCCCGCCAGGCCGAGATGACACCAGCGATCCCCAGCTCGGAATCGGCGCGGAAGATCAGTGGGTCGAGGAAATCGTCATCGACCCGGCGGTAGATGACATCGACCTGGCGCAGCCCCTGCGTGGTCTTGAGATACACCTTGTCGTTCTTGCAGACCAGGTCGCGGCCCTCGGCCAGCTCCACGCCCATCTCCTTGGCAAGAAAGGTGTGCTCGAAATAGGCCGAGTTGTAGATGCCCGGCGTCAAGACCACGATGGTGGCCTCCTCGGCGCCACGCGGCGAGAGATGACGCAGCGCCTGCAGCAGCAAGGCGGGATAGTGCTCGACCCGCCGCACCCGATACCGCGCGAAGAATTCGGGCAGGATGCGCCGCTCCACGATGCGGTTCTCGATCATGTAGGAGACCCCCGAAGGGGTGCGCAGATTGTCCTCGAGCACCAGATACTGACCCGACTCGTCGCGGATCAGATCGATCCCGCTGATATGGGTGTAGATGTCGTGCGGCGGGTCGATATCCATGATCTGGCGCCTGAAATCCTTGCCGTGATAGATCAGCTCGGGGGGCACCACGCCATCCTTGAGGATGCGCTGACCGTGATAGACATCCTTGAGAAAGCGATTCAAGGCGCGGATGCGCTGCTTGAGACCGGCCTCGATCGGCGCCCACTCGGCGGCGGTGATGATGCGCGGTAGGATATCGAACGGCCAGACGCGCTCGATGCCGTCGTGCTCGCTCGAGTCGAGCGTGAAGGTAACCCCATCGGTATGCAGGGTCAGATGAGCATCGCGCGACTTGGCGTCGAGGATCTGCTGACCTGTGGTCTGGATGTGATCCCACATCGGGCGATAGTGATCGCGTGGCCTGAAATCATCCTGATAGAACTCGTGATAGGCCATCGCCTGGACCGCGACTGGTGTCTGGCTGAACCCATGACCGCCGGCTTGAAACTGTCTAAACATCTCTAAGATCCCTCACGACAGACCCTCATGTGCCGTGAACCGCTTCAAGAAACGCGCCAATGCTCGGGCGTTGCCTGGATCGACCCGCCAAACCGGGGCGGCGCATGCCGGGCGCGACTCGCCCAGGCGAGGCAGGAACAGGACCGCGTCACTCGATCGATGCGCACAAGGGGGCGGCAGCGTCGGGGTGGACCTGCCGATCCGCTCCTCCGGGCGAGCCCGGCATCACACCCGCGGCCCGGCCAGTCTGAAGCACCGGGTCGGTCGCACACACCTCACCCCATGCACCAATGCGGCGCAGCCCAACGCACCGGATCGGCCCGAGCTCGAAGCAGTGCACAATCAAGGGGCGAGGGACTCAGCCGAAGCGCTGCCTGAGGGCCTTCAATCCGCGCAGTCGGGTCAGTAGGAAGACCTCGTCGTCGACCTCCAAGGGCAGCCGCGGATCGGCGAACAGCAGCTCCTCGCCATGACGGTAGACACAGAGCACCCAGGCCGTATCCGGAATCGCCAGCTCTTGCAGCGGCACGGCATCGGCGGGCGCGACTCGGAAGGCAAAGAGCCGGGTGTCGCCTCGCAGCATGTCTGAGACGGCGATGATGTCCTGACCCTCGGCCATGTCCGCCAGATAGCGTCCGAGCATGTGGATCGGCACCAGCGAATCGGCCAAACCAAGCTCGGCGCAGATATGCTCCAGGTCTGGATCCTCGATCTTGGTGATCACCCGCCGATAGCCCAGCGAGCGCGCGACCAGACTGGCGATGATGTTGGACTGATCGTCACGGGTCAGACAGAAGAGCAGATCGGTCGCTTCGGGGTCGGCCTCGCGCAGGATCGCCGGGCGTGTCCCATCGCCTTGGATGAAGCCCACATCGAGCTCGTCGCGCAGTCGCTCGATGGTCGCCGCGTCACGCTCGATGATGACGACCTCGTTGCCCCGCTCGACCAACATCCGACTGGTGAGGATGGCCAGTGTGGCGCTCCCGATGAAGACGAAACGCATCGCTCGACCTCCGCTCGCAGGCTTGTTCAAGGGTCATTCGAGCACGGCGGACCGCGCGCCAAAGTCCGCGCGAGCGCCCCCCGGCACGGGCGGCGCGGATTCAGATCAAGGCTTGCGCCAGGTGCCTGGGAAGAGTACCACCAGCAAGGCGATGATCTCCAAACGCCCAGCCAACATGACCAGCGTCAAGACGAGCTTGAGCCCAGGCTCCAGCTCGGGCCCGGTGATGCCGGTCGAGAGCCCGACCGTCGACGCCGCCGAGACCACCTCGAAGAGCGCGTCGAGCGCCGGATGGCCGGCGACCAGAAAGGCCAGCCAGGCGCCGATGACCAGGACGACGTAGAGCAGGATCAGCACCAGCGCATGCTCGATCTGGGCCCCGTCCAACACACGTCCACCGAGCGCCGGCTGGACCACGGCATGACGCGGCAGCTGGGCGCGCAGCACCAGGAGCTGGATCATGCGAATCAGGATCAAGAGACGCAACAGTTTGATCCCCCCGGCGGTCGATCCGACCCCGCCGCCAACCGCCATCGCAATGATCAAGACCCCCTTCGCGGCCGGCGTCGCCGCGGCCAGATCGAGCGTGGCAAACCCCGTGGTGGTCTGAGCCGAGACCGCCTGGATGAGCGCGTCCCAGGGCGACAGCCCGCCCAGCCACCAGAGCAAGAGGGCCACCAGGAGCAGCGCGACGAAGAGTGCGCGCGCCTCCGGGTCTGACCAGAGGCGCCGCGGCCCTTGCCGCCAGGCCTGATGATAGATGAACAGGGGCAGCGCGCCTGCCAGACAGACCGTCAGGAGCGCCAGCTGGGTGGGGCGAGAGAACCCGGCCAGACTGTCCGAGACGGCCGCGAAACCGCCGGTCGAGACCGCCGCCAGGGTATGGATGACGGCCGCGAAGGGCGCCAGACCCGTCGCGAGGACCAGTAGGAATCCACCGATGGTCAAGAGCACATAGACGACGAAGACCCGCCGCGCATGGATCCGCGTGCCATGGGCCAGGCTGTCCTCGTCCGCCGCGGCATCGGCCAGACGGCGCAAGTCCTCGGTCCGCCCGAGGGCCAGGGCGAGCGACAGCACGACGATCCCCAAGCCACCGATCCACTGGATCCAGGCGCGGGTGAAGAGGAAGGTCGCGCTCTTCGACTCGGGCCGCGCCACCAGGCTCAAGCCAGTGGTGGTGACCCCGGACACCGACTCGAACCAGGCATCCACCAGGCTCAGATCCTCCGCCATCAGTGGCCAGGTCAAGAGTGCGGCGGCCAGGACGAAGGTCAGCGCGGTGATCACCAGCGCCTCGTTTGCTTGCAGCGCACGCGCGTGGGGGCGAATCCACGCGCCCAGACCCAATCCCAGCGCCGGCAGCAACGCGCCGAGCAGCAGACGTTGCGCGAGCAACCAGTCCCCGGCCAGCGCGGCGAAGACCAGGGGCACCGTGATGAGCGCCGCGAGGATCAGCGCGAGCAGCCCCAGATGGTGCAATAGGGTGGCCGCGCGCACCGGCTGCAACAGCGGTCTGACGGCGGGATGAAAGCCCATGGCTCAGCCAGCGCTCGGCGCCGGCGCGCGGCGCGTCACATCGGGATCGAGCGTGCTCTGCATCTTGACCTCCGCGAACCCTGGGCTCCTTTGGCGGCTCTCTTCAGTGTCCCTCATGCTGGGCACAATGCAAGCCGGACGCACGCTGGATCGGATGGCGAGCGGCAGGTCCGCTCATCCTGGATTGTTGGCGCAACTATTGCTGGATATTCTCTCGAACCGAGCCTTGCCGCACGAGGCGCGTCCCCGCGCGCGATGCCCGCGTCCGCGCCGCGGAGGCGCCGCGCCGTGACACCGCGACCGACCGGCCTAGCACATCCAAAACAGACAGGAAACCCGCACGATGTCGATCCTCGTCGCACTGAATCACAAGACCCAATACCGCTTCGATCGACCGGTCAAGCTCGCTCCGCATCTCGTGCGGCTCCGCCCGGCACCTCATTGCCGCACCCCGATCCGCTCCTATTCGCTCAAGATCACGCCCGCCGAGCACTTCATCAATTGGCAACAGGATCCGTTCGGCAGCTATCTTGCGCGTCTCGTGTTCCCTGAGAAGGCCCGAACACTCACGGTCGAGGTCGACCTGATCGCTGAGATGGTCACGATCAACCCATTCGACTTCTTCCTGGAGGAAGACGCCTACCATTATCCATTCAGCTACTCGCCCGAGCTGCGTCAGGAGCTCGCGCCCTATCTGGAGGTCACCGAGGATGGCCCCTTGTTGCGGAAATGGCTGTCACGGGTGGATCGGACCCGCCGCGAGACCGTTTATTTCCTCGTCGACCTCAATCGCGATCTCCAGGAATACATCGGCTACACGATCCGCATGGAGCCGGGTGTCCAGACCTGCGAGGAGACCCTCAGCCGGCGTATCGGCTCCTGTCGCGACACGGGCTGGCTGCTGGTGCAGATCCTGCGCCATCTCGGCTTGGCCGCGCGCTTCGTCTCGGGTTACCTGATCCAGCTCACGGCGGATGTGAAATCGCTCGACGGTCCCTCCGGCCCCGAGCAAGACTTCACCGACCTGCACGCCTGGGCCGAGGTCTATGTCCCCGGCGCGGGCTGGATCGGGCTCGATCCCACCTCCGGACTCTTCGCCGGGGAGGGCCACATCCCGCTCGCCTGCTCGCCCTCCCCGCGCAGCGCCGCGCCGATCACTGGCATGACCGACGTGTGCGAGGTCGAGCTCTATTTCCATAACCACATCGAGCGCATCCACGAGGATCCGCGTGTCACCAAGCCCTACACCGAGAGTCAGTGGCAGGCGATCGAGCGGCTCGGCCATCAGGTCGACGCCGAGCTCATCGCGCACGACGTGCGTTTGACCATGGGCGGGGAGCCGACCTTCGTCTCGATCGACGACATGGATGGGGCCGAATGGACGATCGCCGCGCTCGGACCGACCAAGAAAGGCCTGGCCGAGGACCTGCTCGGTCGGCTGAGGCAACGCTTCGCCCCCGGCGGACTGCTGCACATCGGCCAGGGCAAATGGTATCCGGGAGAACAGTTGCCGCGCTGGGCGCTGGCCTGCTACTGGCGCAAGGACGGCGAGCCGGTGTGGCGCGATCCCGCACTCTTCGGACAGGAGCATCTGAGCTACGGTTATGGCCCGGCCGAGGCCGAGACCTTCGTGCGCACACTCGCGCGCACGCTCGGGGTCGATCCGCTCGCGGCCTCGGAGGCCTATGAGGATGTCTTCTACTATCTCTGGAAGGAGGCGCGTCTGCCGAGCAACGTCGACCCGCTCGACAACAAGCTGAAAGACCCGATCGAGCGCAAGCGTCTCACCCGCCTCTTCCAACAGGGACTGAATCGCATCGCCGGCTATGTGCTGCCGTTGCGCTGGTGGGGCCTTGGCACCATGGGCGGCTGGACGAGCGGTCGCTGGACCTTCCGCGATGGCACCCTCTTCCTGATTCCGGGTGACTCACCGATGGGTTTCAGACTGCCGCTCGATGCCCTGCCCTATCTGCCCGAGAGCGCGCTCGAGCCGCTGCCCGAGCGCAATCCATTCGAGCCGGTCGAGCCGTTGCGCTCGCCCTACGACGAGGTCGCGCGGCGCTACAGCCGACTGCTCGAGCCAGCCCAAGCCCCCCAGAGCATCCGCGAGCAGGGCCAGCATCCGCACGATCTCGCGGCCCGCTACGGACGCCTGACCCCGGTCGATGAATCACATCAGTCGATCCATCCACAGGTCGCCCTGCGAGACGATGCGCACCCCGACCTGATCCGCACCGCGCTCTGCATCGAGGCGCGCGAGGGTCGGCTCTACTGCTTCATGCCGCCCCTGACCCATCTGGAGCATTGGCTGGATCTGGTGATGTGCATCGAGGATACCGCCACCGAGCTCCAGATGCCGATCATCTTCGAGGGCTACGAGCCGCCGCGCGACCACCGACTGCGCAAGCTCGCGGTGACCCCCGACCCAGGCGTCATCGAGGTCAACATCCATCCGGCCGAGAGCTGGGACCAGATGGTCAGCGACACCCACATCCTTTACGAGGAGGCGCGTCTCGCCCGGCTCGGCACCGAGAAGTTCATGCTCGACGGGCGCCACACCGGCACCGGCGGCGGCAACCATGTCACACTCGGCGGCCCGACGCCGAGTGACAGCCCCTTGCTGCGCAAGCCCGATCTGGTGCAGAGTCTCATCACCTACTGGCAACACCATCCGAGCCTCTCCTATCTCTTCTCGGGGATGTTCATCGGTCCCACCAGCCAGGCCCCGCGCGTGGACGAGGCGCGTGACGATCAGCTCTACGAGCTCGACATCGCCTTCCAGCAGATGCCGCCGGGCGAGGTGCCGCAGCCCTGGGTGGTCGACCGGGTGCTCAGAAACCTGCTGACCGACGTGACCGGCAACACCCACCGCACCGAGTTCTGCATCGACAAACTCTACTCGCCCGACAGTGCCGCCGGACGGCAAGGGCTGGTGGAATTCCGCGCCTTCGAGATGCCCCCGCACCCGCGCATGAGCCTGGCGCAGATGCTGCTCCTGCGCACCCTGGTGGCGCGCTTCTGGCAGTCGCCCTATCGACGCAAGCCAGTGCGCTGGGGCACCGAGTTGCACGACCGCTTCCTGCTGCCACATTTCGTCCGGCAGGACTTCGCCGACGTGCTCTGCGATCTGCAGCGGGCCGGCTACGCCTTCGACCCCGCCTGGTTCGAGCCATTCTTCGAGTTCCGCTTCCCGCATTACGGCAATCTCGTGACCGACAACGGGATCGACGTGGAGTTGCGCGCCGCCATCGAGCCCTGGCACGTCCTGGGCGAGGAGGTCACGGCACTGGGCACCGCGCGGTTCGTCGACAGCTCGGTCGAGCGCATGCAGGTGCTGGTCAATGGCATGGTCGACGAGCGTCACGTGCTCGCCTGCAATGGCCGACGCGTGCCACTGCGCCCGACCGGGCGACGCGGCGAATTCGTCGCCGGCATCCGCTTCAAGGCCTGGAGCCCGCCATCCGGACTCCATCCGACCATCCCCGCGCACAACCCGCTGATCTTCGAGATCGTCGATCTCTGGAATCAGCGCAGTCTCGGCGGTTGCACCTACTATGTCGCCCATCCCGGCGGACGCAGCTACGAGACCTTCCCGGTCAACGCCTACGAGGCCGAGAGCCGACGCATCAGCCGCTTCCGCACCATGGGTCACACCCCAGGACCGATCGACCCGCCACCTGCCGAACCCGCCGGCGAGCATCCCTATACCTTGGATCTGCGCTATCGGCCGGGGTGCTGAGTCGCTGATGCCTCTGCTCGAGCCTACCTGGATCGCCGAGCTCGCCATGCTCGGCGACCCAGTCACGGCAGCGTCAATGATGCCCATCCACCAAACTCTGCTTGAGCTCGACCAGTGCATCCTCGCCATTCGTGCGCTTGGCGATCAAGGCTTCGACCTCACGACTGGGGTCGGCGGACCCGGCACCCAACCAGGGGGCGCCTAGGCGCTGGACCGACTGGAGGCGCGCGCCTGAGGCCCGCGGCGCAACGCTCGCGGCTCAAGGCTCGGCCCGACTCAGCGCCTCGAATAAGGCGAAGCAGAAGCGCGCGTCCTGGCTGGCCTCCAGCAGTGAGATGGTGCGTTTCTGCCAGCTCATGAAGTCGACGTCGGTGGCGAGCGGCGCGTCCATGTTCCAAAAGCCCATCGACCAGTCGGTGAACAGACGCCGTGTGGCCTGACCGCGGATGATCACGCAGGGATCCTCATGGCGCGGATCGCGAGCGATCCGCGCCATCAGCGGATCCACCAGTTCCTGCCGCCCCTCGAGCATCTGCATGAAATATCCGTCCTGATAGATCAGGAACCCGGTCACGCCGATCGCGCGATTGTTCCGGCGCGAGGTCTCGAGTACAGCCTTGAGTGTCTCCTCGCTCATGGCCTCGCGCGCTCGGCTGACATAGATCACATAATAGATTTGGGCATCGGGGATGCTGCGCTGGGATGGGTCATCCGCCAACACCCGCAGCAGCGCCGCCTCATCCATCGGCCGATAGAGATGGAACCCTTGCACCGCATGGCATTGCAGTGCTTGCAGCTCGAAGAGCTGCGCCTCGGTCTCGACCCCCTCGGCCACCAGAGCCATGTTCAGCGCCTTGCCCATCTTGACGATGGCGCTGACGATCAAGCGCGTGTCGACCTGCTTGTCGATGCCGTCGATGAACTCGCGATCGATCTTGATGATGGACACCGGCAACCGCAGCAGTTGCAGCAGCGAGGAATAGCCAGTGCCAAAATCATCGACCGCCACCCGCAGTCCCAGATCGGCCAAGGCGCGCAGGATGCGCAAGTTCTTCTCGACGTCCGCGAACAGCGAGGTCTCGGTCAGCTCCAGCACCAGCCTGGTCGGGTCGGCACCGCTGCGCGCCATGATGTCCGCGAACTCGCTGACGATGCGCTCGTCATTGAGCTGTACCGTGGAGAGATTGACGGACAGATAGGGGGTATCGCGCCCGCAGCGCGCCTGGAGCCGGGCCTGGACCGCGCACGCCTGCTCGAACACCCAGCGCCCGATCGGCAGGATGGCGCCGGACTGCTCGGCGATGGGGACGAAGACCGCCGGGGAGATCGGCCCTTGCGGTGACTGCCAGCGCAGCAGCGTCTCGACACCTTGAATCCGCCCGCCGTGGGTGGCAACGATCGGTTGGAACATGAGATGCAGCTCATCGCGCTCGATCGCCTGGCGCAGCCCATTGACGATATCCAGTCGCTGGCGCGCCTGCTCGGTGAGCTCGGCGGAGAAGCCGCGCCAGGTATCGCGCCCCTGCTCCTTGCTGACATACATGGCAATATCGGCATTGCGCAGCATCTCCTCGACACTGCTGGTCGCACCCTCGCCGAGCGCCAGCCCAATGCTGGCCGTGCAGGTCAGCGCGCGGCCATCGAAGTCCATGGGAATGCGCAGCGCGTCATTGATGCGCTCGGCCAGATGCTCGATGGCCGTGGTGCGCTCGACCTGCTCGCACACCACGACGAATTCATCGCCGCCGAGCCGCCCGACCGTGTCGCCGGCGCGGACCTGCTCGAGCAGGACATTGGCCACCCGCACCAGCAGGCGATCGCCGGCACCATGACCACAGCTGTCGTTGATCAGCTTGAAATGATCCAGATCGATGCACAGTAGCGCAACCGCCTGACCGGTGCGCTTCGAGCGGCGCAGTGCATTGTCGAGTCGCTCGCGGATCAGTGCGCGATTGGGCAGCCGGGTGAGCGGATCATGGGTCGCGCGCCAGATCAGCTCTTGCTCGGCGCGCTGCTTGGCGGTGATGTCGCGCAGGGTGGCGACCAGCACCGTCTGATCGGCATCGCGAAATTTGCTGATCGAGGCCTCGGCGGGAAACAGGGTGCCATCGCGGCGATAGCCAGACACCGCGCCACGATTACCCATGGGGATTTCCAGCGCCTCGCCATGCTCGAACGCACGCAGGGACGCGGCATGGTGTTGACGCTGATTGGGCGGCACCAGCAGATGCACGCTCAGGCCCTGGAATTCATCGGGCGCATAGCCGAACATCCGGCAGGCGCCCAGATTGGCCTGCAGGATGACACCCTCGGCATCGGTCGCGATCACCGCCACATCGGTGTTGTCGAGAATCCGTCGGAAGAGATCCTGCACGCTGCTGGTGCTGCCGGGTTTCGGCAACTCGCGCAACGACAGGGCGGGGATTGGCTTGGCGACCCCGAGTGCGCCTGGTCCGAGGCCAGCGCCAGCGCCGGAGCCGGAGCCTGAGCGATAGCGCTCGGGGATCTCGGGGGGCAGGCGCCCGAAGCTCTCGACGATCTCGAAGGTGCCATCGAGTCGGCAGCGGGCCAGATAGCTGTTGACCTCGGCATGATGGGTGAGCGGGTCCATGC
>RZZN01000208.1 GCA_009929855.1 Gammaproteobacteria bacterium | reverse complement strand
GATCTTTTTCGGCGTGGTGTCCGGGTTGTGAAAGAACACCGATATTGTCTGTCCGTCCGACAGCTCAAAAATAACCGCGACATGCAAAACCGCCAATTGAATGAACGGGTCCGAGACTTGATGCGCGATCGGCTTCACGTCGCCGGACGCCCGCAGCATCACCCGCTCCATCTGCCCGGCAATGCGCTCGATCTTCTGATACTGCGTCACCACGCCGTCGAGCGCGACACACTCAACGCCCTCCATGATGTCGGACATACCCAGCGCGTCCATCAATAGATCGTTGTCGCCGTCCTCACGGCGCAGATCCATCAAAACCGCGGGGATCGGCTTGGTGAGCAGTTCGGCATCGGCATTCCAAAGATAGTGGCGGGTCATGATGGGTTCCTGTTAGGCGGATTGCGCGGTCAATTCGGCGAGCTGCGTGCTCAAGCCGTCGCGGATCACAATCAAGTCGTCGCGACGCTGCGTGAGCGTCGCGAGCATTTTCGGTGCTGCGGTTTTAATCGCAGGAGGGAGCTTGACCGCACGCCGGGCCAGTGCCTTTTGAAACGACGCCCGCTTGGCATCCATCGCGTCGACAATCTCCCGCACGGCGCGCGGGTGATCGAGTTGGTTGACGATCGGCAGCAATTTGCCGTTGAGCAGCACCTGATAAATGTCGCCGGGCTGCTTGATGCGAAGCGTCAGGGATTGAGAGTCCTGAAAAGCGACTGCGATCTCGCGATAGCTGATCCCGGAGGTGCGCTTGGTGCCGGTCACGGCCTCGACCGTCAGAGGGGTGCTCTGGTATTTCTCGAACGCTTTTTTGATCGCGTTCAGGGTCGCCGGTTGGGCGAGCGACTCAAAAGGAAACAATATGCTGGACATGACGACGCCTGCGCTGGAACGTAGGCATCATTGTGCTGCGGAGTGCGCAATCGTTAGCGGCTGTTTTCCGCGATGATTCGGTCTAGTCCTCGACGTAAACGGTGCCGGACGCGCGCACCAACGCACCGCACGAGCACACCGAGCCGTCGATTGCAACCAGGCGTCCGTTGGCATAGACCGTTTGTGCGCCCGTCGCGATCTGCACAATCCCGTGTTCGGCGCACATGGCCTTGTCTCCGACGCGGGCCACGGCACGCTCATCTGCAAAAACATCCGGCGAGCCCTCGATCACCGTGCCGCCGTGCGTGAGGGGATCTCCGAGATGAGCGATAGACGGCATCGGCAGTTAGTTCAGGTCGATTCGCCCGGCGGTCAGCTTGATCGATTCCGGTGCTTTTGCCGTGATATCGCGCTGCGTTAAGCGAACCACCGTCTCGTCGACGTTGGAGGAGAAAATGATTCGCAGCTCGATTTCAAAATCGGCATAGACGCCGACATTTTGATGATGCCAGCGACGCCAACCCTTGTCGTTGCGTTGCCTCGCGTTGCGGTATCCGGTAATCAGCGGATACCGCGGATCGCCGCCGATAAACGCGATCCAGACGGGATCTCCGGGGAGAATTTCGATCTCGGTCAGAACACCGCCCTTTGCGAAGGCGCGGCTTTTATCGCCGATGGGAAACTCGATTTCCGCGCGCGGCAGCGGGTCGGCCCCGTCGGTAATGCCGGGGATCTCGATACGACATGTGCGCGAGTCGGCATCGTACTCGCGCACGATGGCAGGCCAACGCCCGCCGTAGTTGCCGTAATCGTTGCCGCGCTTCACGCTCATGTCATCACCACAGGGAGTTCAAATCGGTATCGGCAATGCGCGTGATCGCGACGTCAGCGATCCGAGCCAAACGCGCGTGTACTGCTCGATGTTGTCTCCGGACGTTCCCGTGGTATACACGTTTGCGCAGGTCAGTATCGCATACGTATCAACCCCAGTGACTTCAACGGCATCTCCGGCGCGCAACGTCGGGGCGATATCGATGCGCAGGCGCTTGGCCTGCACCAGCACGCGCGTCATGTTGCGTACCACATCCTCAGTGGCGTGGTGCTGATAGCGCGCGTGGCGGGGCTTGCTGTTGTCGCCGAGGATAAACTCGTTATCCTCGCCGATGCTCAAAAACCACGGGATTTCATGGCGTTCGATGAAACCGGATTTGATTTCTTCGGTGACGTTCGGCGGCACCACCAGGGATGGCTTTTGTTTGAAAATCTCCTCAAGGCGGATGAACTCAAGCCGATCGCGCCGATCCATGCGCAGCACGCCCCCGTGCTCCTGAAAGAGCTTGGCAATGCCGAACGTCGGGGTATCCCCGATGATGCAGTGAAAAATCGGAACGCGGATATCGTTTTGAATGGGCCGCATCATCGTTGCGCCGCATGCACGGTAAATCTCTGTCAACGATGTGTCTTCGAGATACACCGCGCGATCTCTCACGAACGTCAGCTTGTGTAAATCCCGCAGTACGCAGGTGAGGTGCATCGACTCAAGCAGGCGCCGCGCCTGCTCGGCATTGCGACGCGTCAGCTCGGCAAGCGCAATGCGATACACATTGCCCCCGCCGATATAAATGTCCAGGCCCTCCTTGAGAAAATGCCGATTCGTGTGATCCATGCGCAGATCGATTTCGAGCGTTTCCGGAATCGGCGCCATGTCGGCACGAAAGATCGCGCTTTTGACCTTATCGCCAGGAATCTTGCTCTTGTCGTGATAGAGAAACACATCACACCACGGACTGCGCCGGGTACATGAACGCCTGATGCGGCATTTCCTGCTCTTTGAGCGTGAT
>RZZN01000207.1 GCA_009929855.1 Gammaproteobacteria bacterium | reverse complement strand
AGGGGCATTTCACGACTCTCGATGACGGTACGAACCGACAACTGACCGCAAACGAGTCCTGCCGTCACTGATGCCGAAAATTTTATGTCAACGACTTAATAGATCGGCTCGAAGCTCGCATGACCGAGCTCCCGCCCTTGCCGGATGCGCTCGCGCAACTCGTCGAAATCAGCTTTGAGTGAGGACATCGCAGAGCGCCTCCATGTCTGGTTGTTTCCAGCTGATGCGGATCACCTCGCCGGCGGCCTGGACGATGAGCAAGCCCTTCAGCGAGAGTCGTTTGATTTCATCCAGCACGTCTTCGCGCGCCAGTCCAAACAGCTGCCAGTCTTCGTGGGTCAGCAGAGCGTTGTCGCCGACGCCGGAAAAGTGCAGCTCGTGGGCCACATAGGCAGCCACGGATGGAGAGATACGAAACGGCAGGATGCGGCGGCTGGTCCGCCGGCCGCGCTCGAGCATTCCGTAGTCGGCGCAGCATCCGGTCAGGTAGCCCGATACGTTCTGAACCATTGATTCTGACCAGCGTTTGGTCGTCAACCCATCGTCGATGACGCGCTCAACAAACATCCGAGCATCGTCATTGGTCAGTTGCGTGTATCCCCCAGCGTACCGACTCCAATAGACCTGACGGATGAAGTCGCCAAGTATTGGATTTGCTCGACTGGTAAACACGAGCATGAGTTGCGTCAGATCAGCCGTGGACATGGTTGCGGAAAGGCGCTGCAGATGTGCGGCCGGGGCGCCACCTGACACCAGGTAACGTGGAGCAAAGCACTCGACAACGATGTTGCGGAGTCGGCGTGCGGTCACAGTCGGGAATCGGCCCGACTCCAATGCGACCTGATGCAACCGATTTGCCGACATGCCGGGAGACCACAGATCGAGCAGTGTTTTAGTCTCATTGACCAAGCCGAGTCCTGCTCCGAGTCGGCTCGTGTAGGGCGCTTTGTCACCCACGGCGCTCTTCATGGACTCTAGGGCACCAGATAGGGATAGGTTTTGACGTCCTGTGTGAACGCCAATCGATAGGCCGCTGCGATGGCCTGCAGTGTGTCGGTGGAATCAAGATCCTTGATGCTGCCGATCGCCGTGGGCCCCACGCTGGCTGTACCGCCTGAGGCGGCCATCCGCTTCAAGGCTTCGAGCGCAGTCTCTCGACTTTGTGGCGCTTGGCTGGCCAGATCATCCCCCAGGCTGCTTTGGATGCTCGTGTGCAGGTCTTGCTCGACCTCCTCGGGTAACCGGAACAGGTGGTAACTGCCCAGGCTCAGATGCTCGTCGTGCACACGTCTAGCGGCCTCCAGCACACCGTGGTACTGAGCAAGACGAGACGTCTTGCAAAAAACCGGATCCAGGAAGAGACGGCTGGATGCCTCGTAGAACGCCGTCGGCCACCAGGCGCACTGCGCCCGCTCGCCGAGGAAGCCCACGAGCAGTCTCATATGCAGCAGGGTAGATCGGTCGGATGGCTTCATTTCATGTCTCTTGGCTAGTTGCCCCCGACGCGGCTCGTTCAGCCAGCGGCAGCTGTTGATCAGTCATAAGCTGCTCCTGCGCCAGAGTTTTCTGGCGCTGCATATCCCGGCGCCAGCAGGGCATTGCGCACACCGTAGATGGCGAGGTGGTCTTTCAACCATAGTCGGTACTCAGGGCCGCGGAGGCGATGGTCAGGAGAGCAGTCCACACTCCACTGGCGCAGGACGTACCCGGCCGTGGCGGCGCGCAGCTTCATGCGCAGCACACCCTCGCGCATGCCGTAGTCCATCTCGGTGATCTCCGGCCGGGGTTGATCCGGGTGCGGCACCAGCTCCAGCTCGACGATCCGGGTCCACTGGATGTCTTGATCGCTCAGCTCATGGGCCGCCACCGGCTGGCCCTTGAGCACGCGGGGGCGCTTGATCCGGGTGATGACGAAATCCCGAAACTCCCGCGACTGCCGGTCGAACGCGCGGACGTGCCAGCGCAGGCCAGTGTCGATCAAGGCAAAGGGCAGGATCTCTCGCTCGGTGCGGCCACTGGAGATGGAGTGGTACTCGATGTCCAGCGGGCATTCCTGATGGATTGCCCGGGTCACGCTCGCGAGGATGTCCAGATCCGGATGGGTGAGCCGGGTGGCGCGCTCGCTGACCAGCAGGGTATTGGCAAACGGGGCCTTGAGCCGCATCGGCTCACCGTCACCAAAACCCTGGGTCAGCCACGACAGCACCCGCTCCGGGGGAAAGTCGAAGACCGGCTGGAAGCTTGGCCCCAGGACGTAGGACTTGGCCTTGGGGTCGTAGTCGATGTTGCCGGGGGCCTGTTTCTTGTACAGCGCCAGATCCCTGGATGCGGCGGCAGACTGGATGCCAAACCGCGTGACCAAATCCTGGCGGCGGATCTCCCCGATGAAGCGCACGCGCAGCTCCACGAACGCGAGCCGGTCGCGCTGTGGCTGGGTTAGATCTGCAAGCTGCTCGTTCGACATCCTGGCTGGCTCGTTAGGGTTAGCGAATGCTTGTGCTGGTTATTTCGGAAAGTATATGGTCCGCTCTAGAATCTTTCCATGACTCTATTTTGATTTGTGTTTGCGTCGCATTGTGATAACCACCTGAGACGCAGCGACAAAAGGACCGGCACGGGGCTCTCCCGGATTTCAGGGGAGAAGTAAATACAAAAAGAAACAGCCGGTTAGGGGCATTTTTTCCGTACACATTGACCTCGAAGCGACTGGGCGTT